>JAEUPW010000140.1 GCA_016790045.1 Candidatus Competibacteraceae bacterium | reverse complement strand
GGCCAGCGGCATCACCACTTCTTCGGCCACCCGGCGGAATTGCTCGCGCATCATTTCGTGGTGATCGTCGAGCAGATAGGCTCCGGTCACGCCATCCTGCGCCCGCATCAACTGGCCCAGCTCGGCCACCCGCGCCGCCGGTAGTTGGGCGATGCAGAATTGGCGGACTTTAGGATCATCCACGGTTTTGCTCAGCCAGGCATCATCGAGGCCAAAATCAGTGGGGCGGGCGCTCAGGCGGTTGCGTACCGCCTGCAAGGCTTCGGCGGCGAACAGCAGCGCAAAGCGCTCTTCCAGGGTCAGCTCACCGGCCGAACCGCCGCCCGCCGCCCGCGCCCGTTTGGCGTAATCCAGCCCGAAGCGCGCGCCGGTGACCTCGGCGCAGGACAGCGCCAGGTCGTAGCTGACGAGCTGGTGGTGATCGAGCAGCGCGGCGGAGATTTTGCCATCGGCTCTTTGCGAGCGTTCCTTCAGGTCCGCCAGGGAATAATCGAGCGCCTTCTGGACGGTATCCAGCGCCAGGGCGGCCTGTTGTAATTGTTCTGCCGGATTCTGGGTCGATGCGGACATCGCGTTTCCTCGTGTGGTCATGGTGGTTCGTGAAAACCTTAAATTTCGTGCGTTCTCACTGGGAAGTTTAGGCCGAAAATCCCTATCAGCACACCGTTCAAATCGGGCTGACGGCAAAAACCTCGGGCGGCGAGCGGCGTCTTTAGCGCGCCGCCGGCTCTGATCCACGCGCGCCGGGCGCGGAACGCGGGCTTCTCTTATAATGATCGCCCTCTATGCGCTCGCGCTCGCTCCCCTCAAAAGCGAACGCTATTTTCCGCCATTGCCGGCCCGCCCGAAACCCGTCGCGGCAGCACAACGTAGGAAGCCTCGTGGCCACACCGCCTGAACCATCGACCGAACTCAGCCAGCACGCCGGCGTGTTGGCGCTCGAACTGGACCCGCAACAGGCCGATTCTACCGGCCTGCCGCCCGCGCCGCTGGATGTCGCGAATGCCACCGCTTTGGCCGGTCATCTGGCCAAAGATCTGGATCGCATTTTGGGCGGCGTCAGCCATCTCGGCTTGATTCTGCCCGGCGCGCTCTACGACCAGACCGAAATCCTCCGACCGGGCTTTCCGCTGACCGGGGCGCTGGCCGATTTGTATCGGGGCAGCGGGCGGCAGTCTTTCGCGCCGCAATTGATCGCGCTCGGCACCGACCGGGGTTTCTTTCCGGTCGCCGCCATCAATCCGTTGCGCCGCCCCGGCTCCGGACCGCTGCTGTTGCTGCCGTTTTGTTTCGTCGGCCAAAAGCAAGATATTGCCGTCTTGGCGCGCGTTATGGAAGACATTTTGCTGCAAAGCGGCGAAGTGTCGCAAGCCACCCGTGAGGCGGTGCAGAAACTGTTTGGCGTGACCGCGCGCAATCTGTCTTTCGCCACTTTAAGCGACCTGTGCGCGCTGGCGCGGGTGCAGTGGGACGGCGGCGATCTGACGCACTTGTGGGATTTGTTGGAACACGCCTGGTTCGAGCGCTCCGGCGTCCGGTCCAGCGTCTTGGAACACGGCAACCGTTTTTTGGTCGCCAAGGGCGACGCGCACACGCTGTTCTATACCTTCGACGACTGGGCGCAGTTCGGGCCGGGCCGGACTCTGGCGCAGGAGGAATTGGCGGACGGCTACCGGGGCTGGGCGCGCGCGCAGCGGCAATACGCGCTGGCGCTGGCGCTCTACGGCTTGCACGTGCGCTGGGTGCTAGCCCATCCGGAGCTGGAAAAGACGCTGGAGACGGCGGAAGGGGAAAGCGCGCTTTCGGCGTTTCGGGCGATTCCCTGCCTGTCGGGAGACTATTTGGTCGAGCGCATCTTCCACAACGACAGCGAGCAGCCCGAACATCAGCTCCAGATCACCCATCAAGCCGACGCCGAGCTGGGGACGATGGCCTACACCGTGACCGCGCTGGATGCGGCAGGCCAACTGGTCCGGCTAGAACACTATTATCCGCTGCAAGCGCAAGGCGTACAGGTCATCATCGACCACCTGATCCAGCGGTGCGCCGAACAGGGAGCCGGGCGCGAAGTGCTGCATCCCGGCCGGCTGCTGTATTCGGAAACCGGACGGAGCTTGCGGGCCGCGACGCCGGATGACGCGCCCGCGCCGGCCCGGCGGCCGCACTGAAATCAAAAAACCGCCGAAGCGTGCAGTCGCCTCGACGGTTTGGTATCCGTCCGCAACCCCGCGCCCTCTTGGGGCGGCGATTCTGGGAGGTCAAAGGGCGCTAGGGGCGATTCGGCGCGGGCCAATCGTCGCGTTGGCCCGCCCGCGCTCGATCAATAATGCGCCACGCGCGCGGTGCCGTCGTAGCTGGTCAGGACCCGCACCCGGTCGCCTGGCCGGAACGACTCGTCGGCCGCCTGCGTGACGGCCAGCATCCGGCCGCCGTCCAGCCGCACCGTGATTTCCAGGCCCGGCTGGCGCGTCACGTTTTCTTCGATGGCCGAACCGGCCAAACCGCCCACGATCGCGCCGCCGACCGCGCCGGCGACCTGGCCCTTGCCCTTGCCGATATTGCTGCCGGCGATGCCGCCCAACGCCGCGCCACCGAGCGTTCCGACGCCGCTCTTGGTGCCTTCGATCAAGACGCTGCGCACGCTTTCCACGTAGCCCAGCCGCACGTCCTGGGCTTCGCGGGCCTGCCCCCGGCTGTAAACTTCGCCGGACATGCTCGACGCGCAACCGCCCGCCACCAGGGCAGACGCCAACACCAGCGCGGTCACCGTCATCTTTTTCATGCTCATCAACATCACCTCAACGAAGTAAGATTCAAATCGCGATATGAATTTCGGAACGTGAGCGTTACAGCTCGATCCGGCGGCCACCATAGCAAGACCGTCTGAATGCCGGCTGAACGCCCGCTGCCGGCCGTTTTCGGGGTCCGGCGCGACCGGGGGCGCCGCCGTTTCCCGACAGCTTTAGGGCAACAGCAGGTCGCCGCCTTCCATTTGCAGCACCTCGACCCGCCAGCCGATCAGCAGCACGCTGCCGACTTGGCGGTTGTGGCCGGTGTCGGTGAACTCGAACACGTACAACCGCTCCAGCTTCAACCGGCCGTCGCGATCGCGGCGCGGCCACAGCCGCTCCAGCGCCACGGTGTCGTCCAACAGTTGGACGCCGCTTCGCTGGCAGGCGCGCGAGCTGGCGGCGCGAGCCTGTTCGCGCGCGCCGAGGCTATCCCGCCAAAACCACAACCCCAGAGCCGACAAGCACAAAAATCCGATCAGAAAGGAAAAACTCATCGGCTCACAGCAGCGGTTTCAGCCGGGCCATAATATCTTCCCTGGCCTGGGCCAGCAGCGATTCCCGATCCAGGCTGTCGAGAATGTCCTGCACCACCCGCTTCGGCCCGCCCTCGCCCCAGGATTTACCCTGGATGAAATACTGCTCGGCGGCCTTGCCGACCACGTAGGTGCCGTACCACGCCACCGCGCCTTGGGCGGCGGCGGTGACGATGGTCGACAGGCCCAGACTGATGCCTTTGAGGGCCGAGGCCGCCAAATGCATGGTCCAGACCGTACCCATCAAAAATACCAGTTGCGTGAAGATGGTTTTGAGCAGCGAACCGGCCTCGCCCCGGCTGATCGGCAAGCCGTACACCCGGCTCAGATGGATGATCATCGCCGCGTCGGTGGCGATGGCCGCCAGCAGATCGGCGACCGGAATCGGGTTCAGGGCCACCGCCACGCCCTTGGCCAGACAGTAATTGCGCACGACTTTCTCGGCCAGCTCGCGGCGGACGGCGACGACTTCGCGGCTCAGCCGATCGGAGAAGCGGCCCGCGAACAAGCCGGCGTTGAGCGCCGCCATGGTCTTGCCCTCGGCCTTGAGGATGTCCCAGATCCGCTCGCGCAACGCGGTCACGTCGGGCGGCGGACGGCGGCGGGTTTCGCTCTCGTTGCCCTCGGCGTCCACCATGATGACGATGCGCTCGGCCGGTTGCGCGGCGGCGGTGACGATGTCTTGGGGGTGGATCAAGCCCTCGGCCCGCTCGCGCAAAGTCTGCAACAGCAAGTCGCGCTCGGGCGAGGTGTAGCGGTCGGTTTTGTTCAGCACCAGCAGCAGCCGCTGCGCCGCGCCCTTGACTTGGCGCAAGGCTTTGATTTCGGTGTCGGTGATGTCGCCGTCCACCACGAACAACACCAGATCGCAGCGGCTGGCCACGTCGTGGGCGAGCTGCTCGCGCTCCTCGCCGGCCACTTCGTTGATGCCGGGGGTATCGATCAGATAGACCCCGCCGGCGTCGTATTCCTGCCAGCGCGCGTGAGCGGCGCGGGTGGTTTCGCCGTGCAGCGGGCTGGTCGAAAACTGGGTCTCGCCCAGCAAGGCGTTGAGCAAGGCCGACTTGCCGACGCTGACCCTGCCGAACACGGCGATGTGGATGTGGCCGCCCTCGATTTTTTCCAGCAGCAGTTGCAGTTGCCGGTAATCCTCGGCCAGCGCCGCGCGCACTGGCGGCGGCACCCGCTTGTCGTCGAGCAGATCGCGCAAGCTCTCGCGAGCCAGCGCCAAGTGGGCGTCGCCGCTAGGCGCTAGCGTTTCGGGTGTTTTCTTCGCCATCCCGCTGTCGAGTCCAAACCAATTGGGCCAAGCGTCTCGCACGCGCTTCCAAATCTTCACTCAGATTATCCTCGAACATGCGCAAGGTAGGCCCGCTGACCAAATCGCCACGGCTTTCCAAGGACCGCGCGATCGCCTTGCCCAGGCTCTCGAAGACCAAACCGTAGACCACGGCGTGAATCGCGCCGCCGACCACCGTCCCCACGCCGGGAAACGCCTTGAACACGTTGCCGACCAGGGCCAGCAGCAGGTTGAGGCTGCGCCTGAGCTGGCTGCCGGCCAAATCCAGGAAGCGCTGCATGTCCATTTCTCGCGCCGGCACTTCGTACAGCGCGCACAGCTCTTTGACCAGATTGATGCCGAGATAGCCTTGAATCAGGACGTCGGTGCCCGGGCTGACCGCCGCCAGCGCGCCGAACACCGCCTTGCGCGAGTAGCTCTGCACGATGGCTTCGGCTTTGCCCTGCCGGTAGTGGGCGACCGCCGCGTCCAGCTTCTGCTGGGCCAGCACGAACACCGCCGTATCGCGCAAAGAATCCAGCACTTGCGGGTCGGTGTCGAGATAGCGTTGCAGCGCGCCGCGCAGTTCGTCCACGCGCGGGCTGCGCTCGCGCAGCGCGGTTTCTTCGCGGCCATCGTGGTAGATGCGGGTCACTTCCTCCACGCCGCCGGACTGCACCGGCACGACGTCCAGCTTCTCGCCCACCCGCTGGATCAAGCGCGCGCGCACCTGCTCCAATTCCTGCTCGCTGTAGCGGTCGACCTTGTTCAAGGCCACGATCACCGGGCTGCCCAAATCCACCAAAGTCTTCAAAGCGCCGTACTGGTCGCGGGTCAAATCCCCTTCGCAGACGTACAGGATGACGTGGGCGCGCAGCGCCTCGTCCCGCGATTGGCGGTCGAGCGAGCCGTCGGCCTCGTTCAATCCGGGCAGATCGGCCAGAATCAAGCGGTCGCCGGCCGAGCTGGTCCAAGTGTAATACGTCACCTCGCGGGTGGTGCCGCCGCGCACGTCCACCGCGATCTCGGTCCCCGGCAACAGCGCGCGGATCAGCGAGGATTTGCCGACGCTGATCTCGCCGAACACCGCCACCACGATTTCGCCGACCGCGCGCCGCCGCTGCAGTTCCTCCAGCTCGCGCCGGACCGAATCGACTTCCACGCCCACCTTTTCGCTGCGCTCCAAGCGCTCGCGCAAAGTCGCCTCGTCCGGCGGCTTGGCGGGAACGCCCGGCCGGGGTCGAGCGGCGGGACGGCCCCAGCGCAGCACCCGCCAGACGGCGTATGCGCCGCCGGCGCTCAACGCGGCGAGAACCAGCAGATAAATACCCCAAAACGCGGTCGGCGCCCGATCCAGCCGCTCCCACACCGAAAGGCCGAGATCGGTGATGTAAAGCACCAGCACCAGCAGCGCGGCGACGCCGATGCTGGCCGCCACGCCCAACACCAAACGAAACGGCAAGCCGCCCCGCGCGCCGGAGCCGGTCACGGTCGCGCCCGAACGGCGCGAACCGAGGCCGCTTTTGAGCAAGGACCACTTAGACGGGAGCGGCATCGGGGAACAGCTTGAGGAAGGATCGCGGTATTTGTTGCACCGTCCGCTGCTGGTAGTCGAAAAACACGATGCCGGTCTTGGCGTGCGCCACTTCGCGGCCGCCGCTCTTTTCGGTGATGCGATAGAAAAAATCGCAGCCGTACCGGTTAAAATCGCCCACGGCGATGGCGACGGTCAGCGTCTCGCCGGCGAACGCTTCGGATTTGTAGACGATGGCGCTATCGGTGATGATGAGGCCCAGCCCTTCGACCTTCAGCTCCTGCAAGCCGTGATGGGCCATGAACTGAAACCGCGCCTCGTGCAACAGCGCCAGCACGACCGGATTGCCCATGTGTCCGGCATAATTGATGTCGGTGATCCTGACCGGCAGGTCGATGCTGTAGAGGAATTCCGCCGGCAACTCCAGTTTGATTCGCGCCATGCGCCGCCTCGACGACAATGAACGTGGGGGTTCGAGGAAATACCTTAAGCCGCGAGCCGCTCGGAAATATCGCGGTCGCGGCGGGGATTGTAAACGATTATGGGCGAAAACGGGCCGCGCCGGCGGCCGCTGTCGCTTTCCGCAAACTGCATTGGCGAGCGTTCCGATGTTGATCGATTATGACATGCCGCTGTGGCGGCCGCCTTCCGAAGCCGACAGTTTCATCGTGCAGGCAACCTTGGGTTGCAGCTTCAACCGCTGCAGCTTTTGCGCGATGTACCGGAGCAAATCCTTTGTCATCCGGCCGCTGGCGCAAGTTCAAGCGGAGATTCAAACCGTGGCGCGCTCGCATCCGGCCGTGCGCCGGGCGTTTTTGGCCGACGGCGACGCGCTGGCCGCGCCGACCGATCACCTGATGGAACTGCTGCGCGCCCTGGCGCACGCTTTTCCCCGGCTGGAACGGGTTTCCAGTTACGCCCTGCCGGCCAATCTGCTCAAGAAATCGACGGACGAACTGCGGCGGCTGCGGGAAGCGGGCTTGACCCTGCTGTATTACGGCATCGAAACCGGGTCGGCGGAGTTGCTCAAACGGATCACCAAGGGCGCGACCCCGGAGGCGATGGCGACCGGGCTCGGCAAGGCCAAGGCGGCCGGGCTGACCGTCTCGGCGACCGTGATTCTCGGCTTGGGCGGGCAGGCGTATTGGCGCGAGCACATCGACGGCACGGCCGATCTGGTCAACCGGCTCGAACTCGACTATCTGTCGACCCTGCAACTGATGATCGATCCGAGCTTGCGGGAAGAATTCGAGCGCAAGTTTCGCGAGCCGTTCAAACCGCAGGACGACCGGGCGCTGTTGCTGGAACAAGCGCGGCTGATCGGGCGGCTCGACCCGCCCGCGCCGCTGGTGTTCCGCTCCAACCATGCCTCCAACGCGCTGGCGCTGGCGGGCGCGCTGCCACGAGACCGCGCGGCGCTGCTGGCGCAACTGGAATCGGCGCTGGCCGGCGGCGTCCGCTTGCGCCCCGAGTGGCTGCGCGGTTATTGACTCAGGCCGCGATCCGGATCTCGGTGCGCTGCACCGCCGCGATGATGCGGTCTTCCAATTCGATGCGCGTCGCCAGCGACTCGCCCAAACGCGACAGCTCCCGGTCCAGTTCGGCCAAGGCCCGCCCGGACACGTTGCCCTCGTAGCGGTCGTGAAAATCCAGCGCCGTCTGCGTCGTCCCGGACAGGCGCGCATACAGCCGCCGCGCCAGTTCGCGGGCCGGACAATAGGGCGAATCGCCGGACTGCTGTTCCAGGGCTTCGTAGACTTCGAACGGGCCCAGCGCCAGATAGTCGACCAAGGACTGGCGGAACCGCCGCAGCGTGTGCCGGACCGGCGTCGTGGCGGCGAACGGTTTCAACGCGGCGAGTTTTTGGAACAACACCAAGCTTTCTTGCCGCGCCATCAGCAACTTGTGCACCAGGTCCGGCAAATCTTTGCTGTGGGGCCGCGTCGTGCCGAGGATAGCATTCATCTTACACACTCCAGATTGGTGGCTGTTTGCGTCATTTTTTATTATCGTCGCATGAGACTATCACAAATCGTGCCACATGTTACCCCTCGATTATTTTATCCTCGCGGCGGCTGGGGAACTTGTCGCAAGCGGCTTACTAACCACTTCATTGCGCAAGTAAACCGGTAGCGCCTGCTCGGCCCCGACCCATTCGGTGCGCCGCGACGGATCGGCGGCGAGCCGGGCGATGTCGCCCGCGCGCGGCCAGCGCTCGCCCGTCCACCCGTCCACCGTCAACCGCCGGGCCAAAATGGCCGAATAAACGCCCCAGCCGCTGCCGGTGCCGAACCAAGCTCCCGCCGGCGCGGCCACCTGTTCCGGCGCGCTGACGCGCTCCTCGCCCAACAGCTCGGCCCGCGCGGCGGAAACCGCGTAAGTCCCCCAATAAATTTCGCCCATCCGGGCATCCAGCGCCGCCGCGATCCGGGCATGTCCCGTTTCCCGGCTCGCGCCCAGCGCCAGCGCGGCCAGGGTCGATACCGGGATCACCGGCAGGTCGGCGGCGAAGGCGATGCCCTGGGCGATACCGGCCGCCACCCGCACCCCGGTAAACGCGCCCGGTCCCCGGCCGAACGCCACGGCGTCCAGGCGCCGCGCATCGAGACCGGCCTCGGCCAACACCGCTTCGATCATCGGCAGGATCAACGCGGCGTGGCGGCGCGGGGCCAGCTCGTATCGTTCCAGGACGGCCCCCTCCGCCAGCACGGCGGCGGAACAAGCTTCGGTGGAGGTATCGAGCGCCAGCAGTCTCACGGTCTACCATTCAACCCTTGAGGTCGCTTTCGGCCCGCTCGCGCGCCTGGGCTCTGGCCAGGGCGGATCGCTCTTTCAAACGCGCGATGTAGGCTTGCAGGTTGTCATGTTCGAGCGGGAGTTGGTGGGCTTGCGCCCAAAACAGGCTATGTCCGATCAAAATATCGGCGGCGCCGAAGGATTGATCGACGATAAAAGCGCGCGGCCCCAGTCCGTCGGCCAATATCTTGGCCGCCACCGCGAATTCCCACCGGGCGGTGTCGAGCACTGCGGGCACCCGCCGCTGCTTGGGCAAGGCGAACTGGTGCTTGGCCAGGGTCCACAGCGGTTGCTCCAACTCGCTCAACGCGAAATAACACCACTGGTTGTAACTGGCGCGCTCGCGCGTGCCGACCGGCGGCGTCAGCCCCGAGCCCGGAAACCGGTCGCCGATATAGGTGCAAATCGCGGCGGATTCGGTCAGCACGAACCCGCTGTCCACCAGCGTGGGCACCTTGCCGCCGCTGTTCAGCGCCAGATACTCCGGCTTCCAGGCCGCCCCGGCCCGCAAGTCGATCCGCACGTACTCGTAATCCGCGCCCGCTTCTTCCAAAGCCCAGACCACCCGAGTCGAGCGAGTGTCCGGACACCCGTAAACCGTCAGCATACCGTCGCGCTCCTGTCAGTGGTTTCGACCCCGCCCGCGTCTCACGCGCTTTTCTTGCGCGCTTTGCGGGCGGCCGGAGCCGCCTCGCCGTCCCCCGTCTCCGGTTTAGCGGCGCTCTTTTTGGCGGGCTTGCGCGGCGTCTCGCTCGCCGCGCCCTCGCTCTTTTCGATCCCGCGCTTCGGGGTCTTGCTGTAAGCCTTGCGCGGCGTCTCGCTCGCCGCGCCCTCGACGCGGCTGATATTCAGCGGATATTGTCGGACTCTGACTTTTTTGAGGTGCTTAAAAATTTCCGCCGGCATCCCGTCCGGCAAATCCACCGTGCTGTGATCCTCATAAATCTCGATGCGGCCGATGTAGCGGCTTTCGATGCCGGCTTCGTTGGCGATGGCGCCGACGATGTTTTGCGGGGTCGCGCCGTGCTGGTGGCCGACTTCGAGCCGATAGCGGATTTTATCCAGATCCGCCGCCTCCCGGCTCGCGTTTCTGGGCGCTCGCTCGCCCCGTCCGCCCGGCTTGGCGTCGCGCTCGGGACGGAAGGCCGCCCGCTCCGCTTCGCTGGGAATGGCGTCTTCAAACTGAAACGGTCGCTCGCGCTGCGCCAGCCAGGTCAGCGCGGCGGCGATGTCGGGCGCGCCGATGTCTTGCTCGCGTTCGATTTCCGCTACCACCTGCCGGAAAAACGCCAGATCCTGGGAGGTGTAAATCTCGCCGACCTGCTGCTTGAATTGCGCTAGCCGGTGGCTGGTGATGGTTTCCGGCGTCGGCAAGCGCATCCGCTCGATCGGTTGCCCGATGGCCTTTTCGATGGCGCGCAACATCCGCAGTTCGCGCGGCGCGACGAACAAAATGGCGTCGCCGGCGCGGCCCGCCCGCGCGGTGCGGCCGATGCGGTGGACGTAAGCCTCGGTGTCGTAGGGGATATCGTAATTGATAACGTGCGTGATCCGCTGCACGTCGAGCCCGCGCGCCGCCACGTCGGTAGCGATCAGAATATCGAGGCCGCCGCCGCGCAGTTGCTCGATGGTTTTCTCGCGCAGCATTTGGGTCATGTCGCCGTGCAAGGCGGCGCTGGGATAGCCGCGCGCTTCTAGCCGTTCCGCCAGTTCGTTCGCCGCGATCTTGGTGCGCACGAAAATCAAGATCGCGTCGGCGTCCTCCACCTCCAGCACCCGGGTCAAGGCATCCAGCTTGTGTTGGGGGCCGACCTGACAGTAGCGCTGGCGGACGGTCGAGACCGTGGCGGTTCCGGCTTTGATCTTCACCTCGCGCGGATCGCGCAGGTGACGGCGCGCCACCCGGAGGATCGCTTCGGGCATGGTGGCCGAAAACAGCGCGATCTGGCGCTCCGCCGGCGCTTGTTCGAGGATCCAGTCCACATCCTCGATAAAGCCCATCCGCAGCATTTCGTCGGCCTCGTCTAGCACCACGGTCCGCAAGTCCGCCAGCGATAGCGTCTCCCGGCGCAAGTGATCCATCACCCGGCCCGGCGTGCCGACCACGACGTGCACGCCCCGGCGCAGGTGGCGCAACTGGATGCTCATGCTCTGGCCGCCGTAGATCGGCAAGACATGGAACCCCGGCAGATGGCGGGCGTAACCCTGAAACGCTTCGGCGACCTGGATCGCCAGCTCGCGGGTCGGCGTCAACACCAAAGCCTGCGGCCGCCGGTCCGCGACTTTCACCGTTTCCAGCACCGGCAGCGCGAACGCGGCGGTTTTGCCGGTGCCGGTTTGCGCTTGCCCCAGCACATCGCGACCTTCGAGCAACAGCGGAATGGTGGCGGCCTGAATCGGCGAGGGCGCTTCGTAGCCGATGGCCTTGAGCGTTTCGAGCAAGGCGGGAGAAAGCGCCAAATCTTCAAAGCGTTCGACGAGAACTGACATGCACGAGACCACCTAAAGTGAAAGGCTGCAGGTTCGGGCCGGAATTTCGCGACGCCGACGGTGGGCGAAACGGCCGTAAAACGGCTGGCGGTTCAGCCCCGACAACTCAGCTTTCGACGCCGCCGGAACCGGGCGCCGATATGCCAGCGCCAAAGCAGGTGGGCGACGACGAACGTGAGGAAGCCCGCCATCACCGCCGTCGTCATCGAACCGACCAACAACGGCCAACCGACATCGCTGGCTTGGCGCGACAACCACTCCAAAGTGGGCTCGAAGCGCCATTGTCCCGGCGGGCGATCCAGCAGCCAGGCTCCAAGCCGGTAATTGGCGAAGGCGATGGGCGGCAGGGTCAACGGGTTGGTGATCCAGACCATGGCGACCGCCACCGGCAGGTTGAACCGCAACCACACGGCGGCGGCGGCGGCCAAGACCATCTGCCAGGGCACCGGCACGAACGCGAAGAACGCGCCGGCCGCCAAACCTCTGACCGTGGAGCGCCGCCGAAACTGCCAGAGGCGCGGATCATGCAGGGACGCGCCCAGAAAACGCAAGCTTTTATGGGCGCGCAAGCGCTCGGGATCGGGCAGCCAGCGCAGCAAGCTCCGTTTCACGGTCAGGCCAGCGCGAGCTGGGCCGGTTCGGCCAACCAGGAAGCAAACTCCAGGGCGGGCATCGGCCGGCCGAGATAATAGCCCTGCATCTCGTCGCAGCGGTGGTGGCGCAGGAAGCTGAGCTGCTGGCCGGTTTCCACGCCCTCGGCCACGGTCAACAGTTTCAGGCTGTGGGCCATCTGGATGATGGCGCGGATGATGGCCGCGCTGTCGGTGTCGTTTCCGGCCAAGCCCCGGATGAAGGATTGATCGATCTTGAGCTTGTGCACGGCCAGTTTTTGCAGGTAACTGAGGCTGGAATAGCCGGTGCCGAAATCGTCGATCGACAGTTTCACCCCCATCGCCCGCATCTGCCGCACGACTTTCAAGGCGCTGTCGACATCCTGGATCAGGATCGATTCGGTCAGTTCCAGCTCCAGAAAATCGGGCGCCAAATGGCTTTCCTGGAGGGCCTGGGTCACGGTGGCCAACAGATCGGAGCGCTTGAATTGCATGGCGGAGAGATTGACGGCCACCGTGATCGACCGCAGCCCCGCATCTTGCCAGGCCCGGGCCTGGCGGCACGCCTCCCGCAGCACCCACTCGCCGATCGGCACAATCAGGCCGCTGTCTTCCGCGACCGGAATGAACCGTCCGGGAACCACCAGCCCCCACTCGGGATGCTGCCAGCGCAACAAAGCTTCCGCCCCGACGATCAAGCCGCTGTCCATGGCGAACTGCGGCTGGTAATAGAGCAAAAACTCGCCGCGATCCAGCGCCAGCCGCAGGCTGGTTTCCAGATGCAGGCGCTCGAGCGTGTTGACGTTCATCGACGCGGCGTAGAACCGGTAGGTGTTGCCGCCCCCGTTTTTGGCGTAATCGAGCGCGACGCCGGCTTGCTTGAGCAGGCTGTCGCTGTCGCGCCCGTAGGTCGGATAGAGGCTGACGCCGACGCTGGCGGTCAGGTTCAAGCTGTGCTCGGCGATTTTGAAGGGCTCGTTTTTAAAGGATTTCAGCAAATTGTCGACGACCCGCTCCGCGCCTTCCGGGCCGGTTTCCGGCAGCAGGAGCAAAAATTCGTCGCTGGCCTGCCGGCTGATGGTATCGGTGTCGCGCACCTGCTGGCGCAAGCGCATCGCGACCGCTTGCAGCAACTGATCGCCCATCTCGTGGCCGAGCGAATCGTTGACCAGCTTGAAGCGGTCGATGTCCAGCATCAGCAGGGTGACGGCGGTGCGCTGCCGCTCGGCCTGGGTGAGCGCCTGCTCCAGGCGATCGTAGAGCAGAACCCGATTCGGCAGCGCGGTCAGCGGATCGTGGTGGGCGAGAAATTCGATCTGATCGGCGGTGGCCTTGCGCTCGCTGAGATCGCTGAAGATGGCCACGTAGTGGGTGAGGTGTCCCCGCGAATCGTAAACGGCCGTGATGCCCAGCCATTCCGGATACACTTCCCCGTTCTTGCGCCGGTTCCACAGCTCGCCCTGCCAGTGGCCCTCGGTGACCACGGCGTGCCACATCGCTTGAAAAAAATCCCGTTCGTGCCGGCCCGAGGCCAGCAGTTGCGGGGTCTGGCCGAGCACTTCCTCGACCGCGTAACCGGTGATGTCGACAAAGGCGCGATTGACCGAAAGAATGCGGTTGTCGGCGTCCGTGATCATGATCGCTTCGCGGCTGTTTTCGAACACCCTGGCCGCCAGCCGCAGTTCCGACTCGACCCGCTTGCGCTCAGTGATGTCGCGGCTGCTGATCACCGCGCCGCAGACCTTGCCCCGGGCGTCGAACAAGGGATTGCCGACCGCCTCCAGCCACAGGTATTCGCCGTCGGCGCGGCGGTAGCGGAACTGCACCTCCCCGCTCTGGCCCCGCGCCTTTGAAACTTCGCAGACCGTGATCGCCAGGGCGCGATCCTCGGGATGGATGTTGGCGAAGACCGAATGGCCCAACAGGGTCTGGGGATCGACACCGAGCATGGTGCGGAAGGAGGGGCTGAGATAGACGATCATGCCGCCGCCGTCGATCTGGCACACCAGATCGCGCATGTTGTCCGCGAGGCGGCGGAAGCGCTCCTCGCTTTCCTGCAAGGCCCGCTCGCCGCGACAGCGCGCGATGGCCTCGCCGATGTTGGCCGCGATGTGGCGCAAGATGGTGCGCTCGGCTTGCGTCCAGCGCCGCTCGTGCCGGCAGTCGTCCAGGCCGATAAAACCCCAGAATTCGCCGTGGACGTTGATCGGCATCACCAGGGTGGCGATGATGCCCTGACATTCCAGCACCGCCCGCTCGGCGTCGGGAAAATCCCGCACCAGGCCAAGGACCGGATCGTTCGCCGCCAGCAAGCGCCGCCAGCGCCCGAAACCGCCTTGCTCGTAGGAAAGATTTTGCAGCGAGGATTTGACGCTGGGCGCTTTGGCGGCGCGCCAGACGTGACGCTGGATCATCAAGAGCTGGCCGGTTCGGGGACAGGTCCGGTTTTCGAACAGATAAACCCGGTCCATGCCGCCCGCCTCGCCCAATTTCGCGAAGCAGGTGGCGATCGCCATCAGAGGATCGGTGGCCTTGAGCAAGCGCGCCGCGATCAGCGCCGCGACTTCCAGCAGGGTTTCGTGCTGGGCCAGCGCGACTTCCACTTGCTTGCGGTCCGACAAATCGACATCCAGGCTGTACAGTTCCAGGTCGTCCCGCCCGCCGGGCAGCACGACTCGGCTGGAGTTGACCGAGACCAGGGAGCCGTCTTTGTGCATCAGGTCGAGTTCCGAGCTCGGGATCGGCTGCCGTTCCCTGAACCAGCGGTTGGCGGTGCGGATCACCCCGGCGCGCATCGACGGCGGAAAGAGCAAATCTTCCAGCGACCGGCCGATCACCTCCTCTCGGCGGTACCCGTAAAGCCGCTCGCTGCCCTCGTTCCAAAAGATGATTTCGCGATTTTGGTTATACCCGTGGACCGCGAGGTTCGGCAGTTCCTCCAACAGCCGATGAGCCTTTAGCTGATTGTTGCTGGCGCGGCTCTCGGCGCGCTCCAGCCGCGCCAGCAACAACCACACGTACCAAGCCAAAACCGCCCCGGCCAACCCGGCGGCCAGCAAAGCCCATTTCAAGGCGGCGGACTGCTCCAACCCTAGCGCCGGGAAGCCGCAAGCCCCCCAAAACAGCCAGCCAAGCCACCCCGAACCGACCGCGACCGCCAACGGCGCGACCTTCTGTTCCCGAAACAGCCAGCCGACCTTAAAGCCTCGCAAGTCGTTAAGCAGCATGGGCGTTCCCAAGCGGATTCATTGCTTATAATAATCGAGAATAAGCCATAACCGGATTGCTTATATCAATGCAGCGTTAATACCTATTATTTATAGATCATTGTAATAATATTGTTCAAGTGGCTGACGATTTTAATTGGAAAAGTGCTCCTGGTGCCTCTTGCGATTTCGGCTGTGGCGGCTTGCGCGATCAAGCCCTGTTCGATTTTGCAAGCCCGGCGATAAATTCGGCAGATCGACAGACTATCATTTTGTGCTCGGTCGCCGATAGGCAAGGTTCAACAAAACGAGTCCCACCCCGATCAGCGGTAGCGACAGCACCTGTCCCATGGTCAGCCAGCCCCAGGCGAGATAGCCCAGTTGCAGGTCCGGCTGGCGCACGAATTCCACCAGAAACCGAAAGATACCGTAGGTCAGCGCGAACGCGCCGGAAACCGCCATGGTCGGGCGCGGCTTGGCTGAAAACAGCCAGACGATCACGAACAGCGCCACGCCCTCCAAGGCCGCTTCGTACAGTTGCGACGGATGGCGCGGCAACCCGTCGCCCGCATGTCGGAACACCATGCCCCAAGGCAGATCGGTCACCCGCCCCCACAATTCGCCGTTGATGAAATTGCCGATGCGCCCGAACAGAATGCCCGGCGCGATGAGCGGCGCGATGAAATCGACCGTGGGCCAAAAGCCTCTGCCGTGTTTTCGGGCAAACATCGCCATCGCCGCCAGCACACCCAAAAAACCGCCGTGAAACGACATCCCGCCTTCCCAAATACGCAACAAGATCAGCGGATTTTGCAGGAACGAATCCCAACCATAAAAAAGGACATAGCCGATTCGACCGCCGAGAATGACGCCCAGAGCGATGTAGAACACCAGATCGTCGACTTGAGCCGCGCTCCAGCCGGAACGGGGCCGGCTGGCGCGGTAACGTCCCAGCGCCCAACCTGCGGCGAACCCCAGCAAGTACATGAGACCGTACCAGCGGATCTGCAATGGCCCCAAGGCGAGCGCCACCGGGTCAAAATCAGGGTGCACCAACATGAAATCTCCTCGAAATACCTGATGCTAGCAAAACCTCAATGGCGTCAAAGCACACCTTCCCAACTTGAGGAAAGCGCGCCTGTTCCGCCGATCTTGAAAGCATACCGTGATTTGATCGCCGCGATCGAAGCTTGAACCGAAGCTGGGACCCGCCCAGCCCGGTTCTGTTCCTTGGGACGCCGGGCGAGCCGGAGATGCCGGCCAATATTGTCGGGCGGGCCGAGAAGGGTGATGCCGGCCAAAAAATCCTATCGCGCTAACCGAACAAACGGATTTTCAGCCGGACAACCCTGGCAGACAGGTTTGGAAACCACTATTCGGAAGATACAAAAAATTGGCGAAAATGAAAAAAATGTGTCTTTTTTTTGACGTAAGTTTTAATTTTGTTAAGCGCTATCGGACCAATGAATCCGGCCCCAACGCGATTTCCGTCGGGATGACGGCTGACGACACGCAACCTTTAGCGAAATCGGCGCGCAGGCCCGATCATTGCCGATCATGCGATCAGCAAACTCGTTTCTGGCGAATCACATCGCGCGCCATGTTCAGCAATTCTGCGGGCGGTTCGTAGCCCGTGCGACGGCAATGGTGGAGATAATCGGTCAGGCGGGGCTCGACATCGCTCCGATTGGCAAGTTCAATCAATTCGAGCAGTTCAATCATTCGGGGGGTCGGCACGGTGGCGACAGTCTGAAGCATGGCGAATTCCTCGTGGTCGGTGGCAAATTGATCAAAAGCTGACGGCTACATCCTCCGGCGAAGCTATGCAGCCGCCATGCCAGACCGGCTATTTCCCTCGCAACCGCCCCACGGCCTCCCAATGTTCGGGCTCGTTGTGGCACATGCCCTGAAAAGCGGCGCACAGGTCCAGGAAATCCCTCAGCTCCATGCGCTGGGCCATTTTCATCAGCCGCTTGGTCAGCCGCAGCGCCTTGGGCGGTTGCGAGGCGAAGCGCGCGGCCAACTCATTGGAGCGGGCCAACAGCCGCTCGGCCTCGACCACCTCCAGCACGATGCCGAGGGCTTTCGCCTCGCTGGCGTCGATCAGCCGGCCGCTCAAGGTCAATTCAAAAGCCTGCTGATAGCCGATCAACCGTTGCAGGAACCACGCGCCGCCATCGCCGGGAACGATGCCGAGGTTGAGGAACGTTTCGCCGAATCGGGCGCGAATGGACGCGATCCGCACATCGGCCATGTTGGCCAGATCGAACCCCGCGCCGATAGCCGGGCCGTTGACGGCGGCGATGATCGGGATTTCGACGCGCTGCAAAGCCAGCGGGATGCGCTGGATGCCGCGCCGGTAGCGCGTGGCGACCTCGGCCGCATCGCCGGCGAAATCGCCGCCGCGCTCGGCCATGTCTTTGATGTTGCCGCCGGCGGAAAACGCCGAGCCCGCTCCGGTGATGACGAGCGCCGAAATGTCATCGCAGCGGTTCACCCAGTCGGCGACCGCTACAATGTCGTCGATCAGCGCGGTGCCGGTCAGGGCGTTGCGCACATCATCGCGGTTCAAGGTGAGCGTGGCGACGCGGTGTTCGACGCGCAACAGCGCATCGGTCAGTGGCGGTAGGAGCATGGCCTCTTGTCCTGGAGTGAGCGTCCGGCCGATTTCAAGGCGTTTGACGGATGCGTTCCGATCGATCTCGCCCGCGATCACCGGATTGCGATCGGAGCCAAACCGTCGCATCATCGGATTTTAGAGCGCAATCGTCCGCTCTCGATCCAGCGGGCTCCCGCTATCGGACGCCGTTTCGATGGCGGCTTCCAGCACGCTGCATGAGACTCGCTATCGGGGCTACCTTGAAAACCGAAAAGGAAAAAATGCTGGCGGGCGAGCTGTACCGGGCGTCCGATCCGCTGCTGGTTCAAGAGCGCCAGCGAACGCGCGCCTTGATCCATCGGCTAAATGTCGCTCAGAACGGCGATGCGACCGCCTACAGCACTATTTTAGCAACCCTGTTGCCGAACGCCGGCGCCGACCTGTGGATCGAGCCGCCCTTTTTCTGCGATTACGGTTACAACATTTATACCGGCGCGCAGGTATTTTTTAACTACAACTGCATTTTGTTGGATGTGATGCCGATCCGCATCGGCTCGAACGTTTTATTCGGCCCCAACGTGCAGGTTTATACGGCCACGCATCCGACCGACGCCGCCGAACGCGCCCACGGGCTCGAATTCGCCAAACCCATCGCCATCGGCGATGACTGCTGGATTGGCGGGAGCGCGCTGATCTTGCCGGGAGTCACGATTGGCGACCGCTGCGTCATCGGAGCGGGCTCGGTCGTCACCAAGCCGGTTCCGCCCGACACCGTAGTGGCCGGAAATCCGGCCAAACCTGTTTCGAGATAGGCGCTCCACCAAAGCGGTCTCGATTGACAAATCCGGCCCTGCAACCGCTTGCAAAACGGTCCCCATCGCCTGCTGACAAGATGCCCATAAGCCACGCCTCATGCCGCCACGACAGCAGCCCCGCGCTTTTCGTCACTCGCTAAAATGGATTGCAGTATTAACGATTATCGGCACCGGGCTAGGGCTTTACGCCGCCTTTCGACCGCCGCTGTTGCCGCCGGGTCCGCCCACCATCATTTCGCGGTCAGAATGGGGCGCGGAAGCTCCCGATGCCCGCTTGCAAACGGAATCCGGCCACGAAATTTTTAACACCGTGGTCATCCACCACTCCGCCATGCGCTTTTACGAAGGCCCCCGCGAAATTCAATACGCGCATATGCATCAGAGGGGCTTTTTGGACATCGGCTATCATTTCGTGATCGACGTTTGGGGACGCATTTACGAAGGGCGCAGCCTCGCGGTTCACGGCGCTCACGTTCGAGAGCACAACGCCGGCACGCTGGGGATTGTGCTGATGGGCAATTACGAAGAAACTGTGCCGGCGCCCGCGCCGCTGGAGCGCCTGAAATGGCTGGTCCGCGCGCTGATGCAAAAATACCCCATCACGCACCTGGCCGGCCATCAAGACTTGCTGCCGGGACAGACCTTATGCCCCGGCAAAAACCTGGAGCCGTTGCTCCCGCAACTGGCCGCCGAGCTGGGCTTGCAGTTTGGCGCGGGCGGTTACCTGGGCCCGGAGCCCGCCTCCGCCGCAACGTCGGCGACATCGCGCGCCAATCCCGCATCCGAGCCCGCGGCCATTTCACGCTGACTCGTCGAGCCGGCCGAGTCAGACGGAGCCTGCGCCGAGCTGTGCCGGCGATCACCGGCTTTTGGCGTGACTCAGCCGACGTTCGTTCGATGGCTTCCACCGGTTCACGCGCTTGCATCGGCTTGGCGATGCAAGCGTTCATGCCCGCTTCAAGACAGTGGGTTTGGATGATCGGCGGCATCTTGCTGCATCAAGAGCCTTTGTCTGCGCCAGTCGGCTTTCGACGCCTACCCCGCCATTGGATGGTCGAACGTGGATTTGCCGGGATCAACTCAAGCCGCCGCTCAAGCAAAGATCAGGGGCGCTTGATGGCTACCCATGAAGCGCTCCACTACCTACGCCTCAATGAGCCGTTCACTCGTGCGTCACCGGACTCAAAAATGGCTTTTTCAATAGTTTCTAATCTGCTGCAAGCCAGAGCCCCCAAGTTTATCCGGCTTTAATCGGTTTTCATCTCATCCGGAATCTGAACCGCCACGACCTCGCCGCGCACCACAACCTCATTCTCCGCCGCAATCGTGACACCCACCACCACCTTGCGATCTTTGATTTCCTGAATCCGACCGCGCAGTTCGAGCGGTACGCCCATCGGGGTCGGGTTGTCGAAATCTACATGCAACGAAGCGGTCACGAAACGCAAATACGGTTCGCTGCCCATCGGGCGGCCCGCGGCGCGGTAAGCGGCGGCCGAGGCCGTTCCCGTCCCGTGGCAGTCGATCAACGAGGCCAGCAGTCCCCCGTAAACAAACTCGGGGATGCCGGTAAAGTAGGGTCGGGGTTCGATGATCGCCACCGTTTCGTCCCCATCCCAGCGGCTTTTGAGGTGCAGCCCTTCCTCATTCAGTCGCCCGCAGCCATAGCAGTGGCTGTATTGGTCAGGGTAGGTGTCTTGAAAAGCATCTTGGGTCATTCGGATGTCCTTGGCGCCGATTGTGAAACCGGTATGGCTGGAGAGATTATTTACGGGCAAACCGCTTTATCATCAAAATATTCCGGCTGATTGCTCCAGCCGGTCTGACCTTTTTCATTTTTAACCTTGACCCACCAGATTGATTTAGGCGGGTTAATGACTTCCAGATTACTCATGTCGCTGAAGTCTTTAACCCGTTTTCCTCTATACCAAACTTTATAGCTATTTTTACCGAGAGGGGTTAACAGATGAACGAGTTCCCCTTTTTTAACACGTTCGCCGTTAAGGAGCAAAGGTTTTAGCAGCCTGGCTTGACCGGCCTCGGCAGTGATAACGACGCCCGTCAAGCCTTTCACTTTGTCGTTCTTTTTAGCGGTAAAAATAATCGAGGATTTATCGCTTCTGTCCGCTTTTATGGGTGTGTTTTTATTGACGGTCCACTCGCGGTATCGACAGCATTGGAGCGGACAGACGCCATAATCCTCAAAATGGGTCGGATGAAAAGAATAAGGCGCGGCGAAACTGGCGGGTGAGCATAACAGCACACTCAGCACCCAAGAGCTCGAATGGCGCATCGTGGCCTCTCCGTCTTGAAGGTTGTTTGACCAGCCTTGACCGGCTAGGTGGATAAAGGGCTGGACTCCAGCGCTGCGAACCAGCCCGCATACGGCGTGTCGCGAACCAACCGCCGGTTATAATCGGGTGTTCCATCGCCCCACCATACCGGCCCGCGTTCACCCAGTGCGACTTTCGCTGTCTGCACGGCGGCGCGGGCTCGACCGAGACCGTCCGCATCGGTGTCGCGAAGCGCCACCGCCACCGCACGGCGCGCAGCCATCAACTCGCGCACCCAATGACCGCGTTCCTCGGGCGGCAACGCCGGATTGCTCGTCCGCCACAAACGGCCGCGCACCACAAAATAGCGGCCATCCGGGGTGACAGGATAGATCGGTTTAGCGGGCTTCTTCATAACCGGTCGCGCCAACCTCCCATTCCGCAATCCTGCCAGGAATCGCTTGGAACAAAGGATGCGGTTCCGCGAGCGCCACGTCCGGCAGGCTGGCCAGCCAGGCAGGCGCTCTGCTCGCGAGTTTAGACCGCAAGTGCTGCCATTCGTACTCAAGTTGGCCGCGAGTGGCTGGCAGGATGACCGCCGCCTGCCCAATTTTCCCGATCTTGGCTCGATTAAAGCGATAACCGCGCCGGCTGGCCTCGTTCCAAACGGCTGTCAGGTAATGGGCGATTTGCGAGCGGGGCGCCGCACACTGGCGAAAACGCAACAACTGCGGATGGTGTTTATAGCCTTTGGTCTGATCGGATAAAACGGCCTGAGCCAACAGCGCCTCACGCCATAAAGCCAGCATGCCCCGAGTGTCCAGGTATTTCGGATGCAAAGTCCACAGCCGCATAAGCGTTTTTATGACCCCGCGAGAAAATGAAAATCTGTACAGCGCCAAATTAGCAGGCTTATACTCCGCAGCCGCTGCTCTGTGGAGTAGCGATTTTCGCCGAAATTCATCTCAATGACGCCGCCGGGACATCGGCCCCCTGGTGGATTATGCGTTCTGGCCGGATTCAGTGTATCAATGCGAAACGTGCAGTAGGGCTGTTCCCGCTCGTACGCCTTCCTTTCAAATCACCGTTAAAACTCGCTGTAAATCTTATCCTCGTCGCCTGGAAGCGAATTGGTTTAAGCTAACCAAAGCCGCTTCGCTGACCAGAAAAAGCCGCTGGGAATCGCGCGATGATCCCGGTGGCCAAGGGCGAGAAATTGTAAAAGAGATCAGAGTTTGCCCCGCTTGCGATCGGGCCGGAAAAGCGCCGATCTAGGCTACACTACTCCCCCCCACCAATCCCATTTCTAATAGACTCCGCTCATGTCGCTGCTCAGTTTCGACCATCTCTCCATCGCCTTCGGCGCGGAAAAGCTGCTGGATGAGGCCAGCTTCCAGTTGGACGCGGGCGAGCGGGTCTGTTTGATCGGGCGCAACGGGGCGGGCAAGACCACCCTGTTGCGCCTGCTGGCCGGAGACATCCAGCCGGACAGCGGCGAGATCTGGCGGCAACCCGGTTTGCGGGTCGCCACGCTGGCGCAGGAGTTGCCCGCCGATACCACGGCGACCGTGTTCGAGATCGTCGCCGGCGGGTTAGAAGGTTTGGGCGATTTGCTGGCCGCCTATCACGACGCGGCGTTGCGCCTGGCGCACGATCACGCGCCGGAACCGATGCGCCGGATGGAACAGTTGCAGCACGAGCTGGAAGCGCGCGACGGCTGGCGCTGGCAACAGCGGGCGGAAACCGTGATCAGCCGCTTGCAGTTACCGGCGGATACGCCGCTTTCGGAATTGTCGGGCGGCTGGCGGCGGCGGGTGCTGTTGGGGCGGGCGCTGGTGCGCGACCCGGAGGTGTTGCTGCTGGACGAGCCGACCAACCACCTCGATCTGGAAACTATCGAGTGGCTGGAAAACGAGTTGCTGGAGTTTCGCGGCGGCTTGCTATTCGTCACCCACGACCGCGCCTTATTGCAACGGCTGGCGACCCGGTTGCTGGAGCTGGATCGCGGCGCGCTGACCTCGTGGCCGGGCGATTATGGCGCGTTTGTGGAGAAGAAAGCGGCGCTGCTAGACATCGAAGCCCGCCATAACGCCAAGTTCGACAAGACCTTAGCGCAGGAAGAAGCCTGGATTCGGCAAGGCATCGAGGCCCGCCGCACCCGCAACGAGGGCCGGGTGCGGGCGCTGTACGCCTTGCGCGAGGAGCGCCGCCAGCGCCGCGAACAACTCGGCAAGGCCAGCTTCGCGCTGGGGCAGGCCGAGATGTCCGGCAAGCTGGTGATCGAGGCCAAAAATGTCCGATATGCCTGGCAGAATGAGCCGCTGATCCGCGATTTTTCGACCCGGATTATGCGTGGCGACCGCATCGGCTTGATTGGCCCGAATGGCTCCGGTAAAACCACGCTGTTGAATCTGCTGCTGGCTCGGTTGTCGCCGGATGCGGGCGAAGTGCGGCATGGGACGAAGCTGGAAATCGCCTATTTCGACCAGTTGCGCGAACATCTCGACCCGGAACAAACGGTTTTGGATAGCGTCGCGGGCGGGCGGGAAACCATCGAAATCAACGGCCAGCGCCGCCACATCATCGGCTATCTCGGCGATTTTCTGTTCACGGCGCAACGGGCGCGTTCGCCGGTCAAGTCCCTGTCCGGCGGCGAGCGCAATCGGTTGTTATTGGCGCGCTTATTCACCCAGCCAGCCAATCTGTTGGTGATGGACGAGCCGACCAACGACCTGGATTTGGAAACGCTGGAACTGCTGGAAGAATTGTTGCTGGAATACACCGGGACGTTGCTGCTGGTCAGCCACGACCGAGCGTTTCTGGATAACGTCGTGACCAGTTGCATCGTGTTCGAGAATGACGGCGGCATTCGGGAATATGTCGGCGGCTACACGGACTGGCTGCGCCAACGCGCCACGCCGGAAACCGCGCCCATCGTCAAACCCAAGCCCGTGCCCGCGCCAATCCCGAAACCGTCGAAATCGGTTTCATCAGGGAAACTGAGTTACAACGAACGGCGGGAACTGGAGCAACTGCCCGCCCGCATTGAGGAATTGGAGCAGAGGCAGCGAGCATTACACGATTTGACCGCCGATCCTGCCTTTTACAAACAGGATGCAACGACGGTGACTGCCCGATTGGAAGAATTAAAGGTGCTGGAAACGGAATTAGGAGCGTGTTATGGCCGGTGGGAAGCATTGGAAACGCGGGCGTAAATCATCGCGCAGGCCAAGCGATTTATGAGTATTGCGCCCGATCATGGACCGACATTGACTTCATGGCCGGACGGCGTTTCCGCAGGAGCGGAATGACTTTTAGCGGACTCATGACCCATCCCAACACCGACCCCACCACCCATTCCGGCGCCCATCCCGGCATCCATTCCGCCACCGCCACCACCTGAACGGCCCGCGCCACTACCGCCGCCGCTGCCCCGACCGCCGCTACTACTCGGGCGCAATGGCCCCTGGTCGGGAATCACCAGCCCGGCTGGAACCGGCTCCAAATCCAGGGCTTTGCGGATAAAATTGCGCAACGACACGACGAGTTTGGCCAAATCCACTTTACGGCCGGCCACCATTTCATTGGCCGCGTGCGCCGCCAGTCGTACCTGTTCTTCGGTACCCAGCAGAATGACATCCGACAGCGCCGCCTCGACCGCATCGCGGATACGGCGGCGGCGCTCAGCGCCTGGAGCCATTGCCTCGGCGTCGTTTGCTGGGCGTGGTGGTGCGTCATCGCCTTCAGCGGCATCCGCCACTGTCGCCATCTGCCGCAGATTCCGCAAATGGGTTGGATCAACCGCCAGTTCGCCGGTAAATGACCCGCCCAAGGTTTTGTAAGCGGCGATCAGCGTGCGCAGCCGTTCGTTGATCTGGCGGTTTTCGCGCTCGCGCCGTCGCTGGATGGTCTGCATAAAAATCAGGCGGATACCCACCGCGATGAGCGATATGAGCACCAGGCCAAACAGGGTAGAGGCCAGAGCGCTCCAGGAACTGAAATCGAGATTACCGCGCATCGGAAGAATCTGTGTCTAGTTGTCTGGTCGATGAACCGACATTTTCCAGAAAAATCACCACACTGTTCGCACCGGATAGGCTTGGATGCGGCTATCGGGAGTGAGCAGGGTCAGACTATGGGCAATCGCCTGACAGATTAACATCCGGTCGAAGGAATCTTGATGATGAGGAGGCAGTCGCCGTAATTCGAGCACAGCAGCTTCGTTCAACTCCAGCGACAGGATGTTGTGCTTATCGCGTTCGGCCGGGATATAACTATGCGGTGGCTCGGCCAGCGGCAGCCGACCCAGGCCATGCTTGATAGCGATTTCCCAGGCTGAGACCGCGCTCAGATAGATGGTATGGGCGGGATCGCTGAACAAGGTGCGGGCGGTGACAGAGAGTTGCGGCGAATCGCGCACGATCCACAGAAATACGCAAGTATCGAGCAGAATGTTCATTCTGCCTCGCCCGTGAAGGCGGCCAGGAGTTCGGCGGGCAATGGCTCGAAGAATTCGGGCGGCAATTCGACGCCCCGATCCGCCGCCAAACCGATGGGACGCGGTTGTTCTCGTGGCTTAGGCAGGGGACGGATTTCGGCGATGGGGATATTCCGTTTGCACAACAGAATGGTTTCACCCTGTTCCAGGGCGGGCAAATAGCGCGACAGGTGGGTTTTGGCTTCGTGGATGTTGAGCTTGATCATGGGTTGATACATAATCCATTACTTAGTTCACTCTTAGTATGGTATTGTCCTATAAGCTTTGCAAGCGTTCTATCCATTTCCCGTTCTTTAACTGCATCATGCGGTTACGAATAGCCTAAAGGATAAGTTTAAAAAAGCATCGCGGGCGGCGGATGTTTTCCATGATCGTTCTTGTTTTACATATCGTGACTGTTCTCGTGTGTGGTGGTCACATCCTGCTCAGGCGGCACCGTCAGCCGGAGTCGCGCGTGGCGTGGCTGGTGGTGGTTCCGGTGATGCCCTATCTCGGTGCAGTGGCCTATCTCCTGTTAGGTCAAACCAGTGTCGGGCGCAAACGTATGGCCGCACTAAGACACGCCTTTGATAGCCTTGCTCGGCCTGAAGCCGCGCCTGGCTGGGGTGCGTCCGCCAACGTCCCTGAAGCGCTCGAACGCTATAGTCCGCTGTTCAAGGTTGGTGAATCCATTAGCGGTTATCCGCCGGTGGGGGGCAATCAGGCGCGGCTGATGGACGATTCTGACGCTGCGATTGACCAAATGGTGTCGGATATTGATCAGGCGACCGATCACGTTCATCTGCTGTTCTATATCTGGCTGAATGACCATAACGGTACAAAAATGGCCGACGCCCTCAAGCGGGCCGCCAAGCGCGGCGTGTCCTGCCGGGAGATGGTGGATGACCTCGGCTCGCGCCCCCTGATTCGCGGTCCGCTATGGCGCGAGATGGCCGCAGCGGGTGTGCAGACCGCTCGTGCTTTGAGCGTCGGCAACCCGTTGCTGCGGATGCTCAATGGCCGGGTCGATTTGCGCAATCACCGCAAGATTCTGGTGATCGATAATCGCATCACCTATTGCGGTAGCCAAAACTGCGCCGATCCCGCTTTTCTGCCCAAAGCGAAATACGCGCCGTGGGTGGACGCGATGATGCGGTTTGAAGGCCCCGTGGTGCGTCAGAATCAGCATCTTTTCGCCAGTGACTGGATGGGGAATGGTGGGGATGATATTTCGGATATTCTGCGTCAGCCGATGTCCGCAACGGAGCCCGGTTTTGTCGCGCAGGTAATCGGCACTGGCCCAACCTTCCGCAATTCAGCGATGCCGGAAATGTTCGAGACGCTAATCTATGCCGCGCGTCGGGAATTGTTTATTACCACGCCCTATTATGTGCCTAACAGTGCGCTACAGGCTGCGCTGTGCGCCAGCGCGAATCGTGGGGTCGATACGACGATTATCTTTCCGGCGCGGAATGATGATTTTGCGGTCGGTGCCACCAGCCGCAGCTATTACGAGGATCTACTGACAGCGGGCGTGAAGATCTATGAATATCAAGCTGGCCTGCTGCACACCAAGTCTTTGACCCTTGACGGTGAAATCACCATAATCGGGTCGGCTAATATGGATCGGCGCAGCTTCGATCTGAACTATGAAAACAATATTCTGCTCTACGATAAGGTGGTGACCGCCCAGATGTGCGCACGGCAGAACCAGTATCTGGCCAGTAGTCGTGCCGTTACGCTTGATGAGGTTGGACAATGGAGTATGAGTAAGCGTCTCTGGAATAATGCGCTCGCCATTGTTGGGCCGATTTTGTAACCGGTTAGTAACGCATATCGGTGATATTGCTTATTGCTGAAATTGTCGTCCATCCTTAAATAATTTCGAGAGTTAACTATGCAATACATTATCAATTCATCGGGTGAACGAGTATCGGTGATTCTGCCTATTGCTGAATATGAGGCATTGTTAAGCCGTGCTTCTGAAGATGAAACCGCTTATCTGTTGCGCGAACCAAATGGAAGCCTTCTGCTACGTGCTATTGACGACATAAAAAATGGAAGGAATATCGTCGAACGGGAATTGCTGCCAGATGAAGATTAGATTCCATGAGATCGCTTGGAATAAATACCTCGACTGGCAGCAGACCGATAAAGCAAAGATTAAAAGGATCAACCTACTGGTTAAGGAAATTCAACGCCATCCGTTTGAGGGCACGGGCAAGCCGGAGCCGCTTTCAATGGCATCTATATTGAGGAATCTATGCTAAAGTCTGAAAATCTTGATTCCATATCAATGATGAAAGATTGGATATATAAAATTCTGCAGAGAGGTCAAGTCTTAAAATGAAAGAGTTTATTATTTTTCTGAGTGCTCTTTTATCAATCCCTGTTGCCTATGAATCTACAGAAGAACCTGTTTCTTTATTAATTCAAGAAGATTCTCAAAGAAGTCTGTCTAATAATCGTTTAATGGATAGCAATAATACTACTAAAAATTATAATCAAAATACTAGCGATTTGAGCAATAAAAATGATGATAATAATTGGTTATATCTATTGTTTGGTACTCCAGTAGGAATATGGTATTGGAATAAATATGTCCGCCGAAGATGTCCTAATTGCAGGTCAACGAAGTTTGAATGTATTGCTTTAAAAGAGCTCGATAGATGGCGTCAAACCGAACGTGTAACTGAACGAACAAGCACGGGGAAAAGCCGTGATAGACATGTACAGTTTACATAAGTACTCATCCAAAAGTTATCTTGTATTTTGATCCGAACTGATCGAGGATCGATTGGAGTTCGGATTTGAGGTGATGGAAGCTGAGATAGGCCCTGAGGGGGAGCCAACTGTATTTGATTTTGCGCCAGAGGATTTCGATCAGGTTGAGTTCGGGGCTATAGGGCGGCAGCCAATGCAAGGCGACGCCCTGGCGGAACCAATCCATCACCCGCGCCTG
>JAEUPW010000151.1 GCA_016790045.1 Candidatus Competibacteraceae bacterium | reverse complement strand
AACTCAGCTTTGATCCAGCGGACGGATGTTGGTTGCTTGCTTGCCTTTGGGGCCGGTCGTCACCTCGAAGGAGACTTTTTGGTTTTCCTTCAGCGTCTTGAAACCGCGCGCCTGAATGGCTGAGAAATGCGCGAACAAGTCTTCGCCGCCGTTATCGGGCGTGATGAAGCCGAAGCCTTTTGATTCGTTGAACCACTTAACGGTACCAGTGACCATATTTTTCGGTGTTTCCTAAAACAATATTGAAGTAATACTGGGCTTGAGCCCAAGGAACCGCAGCACAATCAAGTCAGGGAAAGTGACGGACTCAGGTACCGACTGGAAAGCGGGCGTTGCAGAGAACCAGCCCATCCACTGCCTTGAAGATCATACGTCTTGGCACTATATGCCAAGTAAATCAGGCGAGCAAGCTCAATCACGCAAGCGACCGTTTCGGCGAAGCGGCAGCTTCCGGCAGCTCCTTGGCGAGCACCAGCGCATCTTCACGCCCTTTGAGCGCCGGGTAGTAACCGCGCCGCAAGCCCACCTCGCAAAAACCGGCGTTGGCGTACAGCCGCAAGGCGCGCTGGTTGGACGGCCGAACCTCCAAAAAGACAGTCTGGGCGCGCGCGTCGATCGCCAGTTCCAGCAGATGGTCCAACAGGCGGCGCGACAGGCCGCACCCTTGCAATTCCGGGCGCACGCACAGGTTGAGAACGTGCGCCTCGCCGGCCGCCGCCGACATGACCCCGTAGGCCTGGATAAAGCCGTGCGGCGTTTCCAGCACCCGGCATTGGTAGCCGACCCGAAGGCAATCGCGGAAGATGCCCTCGGTCCAGGCGAATTCGTAGGCGCGTTTTTCGATTGCCAACACGTCTTTAAGATCGACGTGCAGCATGGGCCGAAAGCGGCCGGCGCCGGCGTCGCGCAAGGCGCTCATCGGGCGCGCGCTCAACGCGCTCGGGGCGGCGCGAGCGCCAAGGCGCGACGCGCCAACCGCAGGTCGTCCCACGCCTTGCTTTTTTCGCGCGGCGAGCGCAACAGGTAGGCGGGATGGTAGGTGACGACCAGCGGGATGTTTTGCGGCCCGAAGCGGTGAACCCGGCCGCGCAATTTGCCGATGGCCACCTCGGTATTGAGCAGATTTTGCGCGGCGATCCGACCGACCGCCAGGATGATGCGCGGCCGGATCAAGGCGATCTGGCGCTCCAGATACGGGCGGCAGCTTGCCGCTTCCTGCGGCGCGGGGTCGCGATTTTCCGGCGGACGGCATTTCAGGATGTTGGCGATGTAGACTTGCTCGCGCTGCAAGCCGATGGCCTGCAACATCGGGTTGAGCAGCTTGCCGGCGCGACCGACGAACGGCTCGCCCAGGCGATCCTCGTCCGCCCCTGGCGCTTCGCCGACGACCAGCCAGTCGGCTTGGCGGTCGCCGACGCCGAACACGGTCTGGGTCCGAGACGCGCAGAGGGCGCAAGCGGTGCAGGGGCGGACCGTCGCTTCCAGTTCGTCCCAATCCATGCGGGCGATGCGCGCCGCCCGGCTGGCGCTGGAAGAGGCGGCCAAGGGTTCGCGCTCGATCTCATCCGGCAATTCGCGATCGTCGTCCATCGCTGGCGTCCAGGCAAGGTTGAAATCGTCGCTCTCCATCGCTTCCGCCCTGCGCTCGGCTTCGTTCTCGGCTCGCCGATCCACCGCCGCCCCGGTTTCCATCGCTTCCGGCGCGTCTCCCGCAACGCGAGAGCCTTCGAGCCCTGAAGCGGCGATTCGGGCCGACGGCTGGCGCGGCAACCACAGCGCAACGCCCAAAGCGTCCAGGTAGCGTCGGCGCAGCGCTTCGTCCATAGCCGGATTAGAGCAGTTGCGGGTGGGCCCGCTCGCTCGGTTGCAGCACCTTGTTCAGCGCGTTGACATAAGCCTTGGCCGAGGCGATCACG
>JAEUPW010000052.1 GCA_016790045.1 Candidatus Competibacteraceae bacterium | reverse complement strand
ATCGAGCACGGCATCGGCCTGGTCACCGAGGACCGCAAACGGATCGGCCTGATTCTGGGCCAGAGCATCTTGCAGAACATGACCATCAGCTCGCTGGAAACCGTGACCAACGCCCTGGGCGTCATCAACGGCGCCAAAGAGCGCAATCTGGCGCAGGATTACGTCAAGCAACTGTCGATCAAGACTCCCGGGCTCGACGTCAAGATCGACACCCTGAGCGGCGGCAACCAGCAAAAAGTGATCCTGGCCAAGTGGCTGAACATCAAGCCGAAGGTGCTGATCCTCGACGAGCCCACCCGCGGCATCGACGTGGGGGCGAAGGTCGAGATCTACAACCTGCTCAACAAGCTGGTCGAGGACGGCGTGACCGTGATCATCATCTCCTCGGAACTGCCGGAAGTCATGGGCATCAGCGACCGCATCCTGGTCATGTGCGAAGGGGAGATCGTCGCCGAGCTGACCCGCGACCAAGCGACCAAAGAACTGATCATGGCGTATGCCACCGGCAGCCGGAAAAAAGGGGAATAACACATGGCGAACCTCACACCCACCACCGAACGGGCGCCCGGCCTTCTGCAAAGCGAAGGCGCGCGTGCGTTCCTGAAATTCCTGAAAGACAACGGCACCCTGGTCGCCCTGATCGCGCTGATGATCATTTTCAGCTTCTGGGACGAAGCGTTCTTCACCCCCCGCAACCTCACCAACTTGGCCCGGCAAACCACCATCGTCGGCATCATCGCGGTCGGCATGACCCTGGTCATCATCATCAACGGCATCGATTTGTCGGTCGGCTCCATCGTCGGGCTGGCGGCCATCGCGGTGACCTTGCTGATGCAATCCGGCGTCAACGTGTGGGCGGCCATCCTCATCACCCTGCTGCTGGCCGGCGTCTTGATCGGCCTGTGGAACGCGTTCTGGATCGCCCATTACGGCATTCCGCCCTTCATCATCACCCTGGGGATGATGACCATCGCCCGAGGCATCGCCCTGACGCTGTCCGGCGGCGGCTCCGTGCCGGTCACCGACCCGATCTTCGGCGAAATCGGCGGCGGCTTTTTCTCGGTCACGATCTCCACCATCGCCGTGTCGGTCATCTTGGCTTATCTGCTGTTCTCGCAATATCGGGACTTGAAACAGAAGCAGCAATACGGCGTCGGCGTCAAACCCCAGGAGCTGATCACCGCGGCGGTGGTGACCGTGCTGGTCGGCGCCATCACGCTGTACGCCTTCTCCTATCGCGGACTGCCCTACCCGGTCGCGATTTTCGCGGTGATCGCCTTCATCGGCAGCTTCACGCTGCAACACACCAAATTCGGTCGGCGGATTTACGCGATGGGCGGCAACGAGGAAGCGGCCCGCCTCTCCGGCATCAACATCAACCGGATGAAGGTCGCCATCTACTGCATCATCACCACCCTGTCGGCCCTGGCGGGCATCATGCTGGCCTCGCGGCTGAACGGCGCCTCCCCCAACCTGGGCAACATGTTCGAGCTGGACGCGATCTCGGCGGTCATCATCGGCGGCACCAGCTTCTCGGGCGGCGTCGGCACCATCGTCGGCACCGTGATCGGCGCGTTCATCATCAGCGTGCTGAACAACGGCATGAGCCTGCTGGAAGTGCCGACCTTTTACCAATTGATCATCAAGGGCTGCATCATCATCCTGGCGGTGTGGTTTGACGTGCTGAGCAAGAAGAAACGCGGGTAAGCAGCGATTGCGGGAGCGGGCGTCCATCGCTCCCCGCAGCCAAGGGCCCCATCAATTTTACCCGGAGGGCGTCATGAACAGGTCAAAACCACCGTCCCGCAGAACGGTCGAGCCGTTGGCCGCGATCCGCCTCGCGGGGCTGCTGCTCGCGCTGGCCGTCTCCCCGCTGTTGCCGTCGGCCGCGCGAGCCCAAGAACAACCCATCAAAATCGGTTTTTTGCTCAAAACCATGCAGGAGGAGCGTTACCGGACCGACAAGGCCGAGTTTATCGCCCGCGCGCAAGCCCTGGGCGCGCAAGTGCTGTTCGACTCCAGCGGCAACAGCGAGCTGACCCAGTTGCGCCAGTTCGAAAAGTTGCTGGATGACGGCGCGCAAGTCATCGTGCTCCAGCCGGTCAACACCGGGCTGGCCGGCACGCTGGTGCGGCTGGCGAACCAGAAAGGCGTCAAGGTGGTCGGCTACGACGCGATGGTGGTCAACGGCCCGCTGGATCTCATGGTGATGCAGGACAGTTGGGCGGTCGGTCGGCTGCAAGCCGAAGCCATGGTGAGATGGTTCCAGCGAACGCGCGGCAAGGTCGAAGGCAAGGTCGCCTTGATCATGGGGCAACCCGGCGACTCCAACGCCGAGGCCATGAGCCAGGGCGCGCTTGACGCGATCCGCCAAAATCCCGGCTTGACGCTGGTCGCGCAAGTCGCCCACGTCGATTGGTCGCCGGATCGCGCCGCCGAAACCGCCAGCAACGTGCTGGTGAAGCACCGAAACGGCGTCGACGCTTTCATCTGCAACAACAGCGGGCTAGCGAGCGGCGTGATCGCGGCGCTGGATTTGGAAAAGCTGGCCGACGCGGAAAAAGTGTTCGTCGCCGGCGCGGACGCCGATCTGAAAAACATCCGGTACATCGTTCAGGGCAAACAAGCCGCGGAGGTTTGGAAACCGATCAAGCCGCTGGCCCACAAGGCCGCCGAGATCGCCGTCGACCTCGTCAGAAACCCCGGCAAGCCGCCGGAAAGCATCGCGCGCGCCGCCGGCCAGGACGGCTTGCGCTTCGCCATGACCGACAACGGCTTCGCCAAGGTTCCGACCGTCATCACGCCGGTGGTTTTGATCGGCAAAGAGAATGTCGACAGCGCCCTGATCGCCGAAAAAATTTTTAGCGAGGAGCAGGTTTACGGTGGCGAGGCACAACCTTGAGGTTCAGACTTTACCGTCGCGTCCAGGCGATCTTCAGGTTCGGGCGTTGCGCGCGCGGGCTCTCGGGACCGAACGCGCGAGCCCGGTCTGACCCAGGCCCTGCGACCGTCGCCCGGACGAGCGGCGTCGCGCCAGCGCGCGAGCCGCCGGGGAACCGCCGCCTTCCGATGCGGTGATCGGGCCGTCGTCCGCAGGCGTCAGGCAGCCGGTCGAACTCGGCGCCAGCTCCGACCACACGAGGGTCCCGATGCGTCCGCCACCCGAATCCGCTCCCGCTCGCCTACCACGGAATCCCCTTCCGTTCTCGGAAATTTTGCTTGACTTGGCTTGTAATCGATTACATTATTTAACCCATAAAATTGCCATCAATGTGAGGTGATAATTATGAAAACGATTACTAAATCTTGCATTCGACTTGATGCGAAAGCGGCAAACAAGGATGAGGCGATCCGGCAGGCCGGCCAACTGCTGGCGGATGCCGGCTACATCCAACCCGGTTACATCGACAGCCTGCTCAAGCGCGAACAAGTCGCCAACACTTTTCTCGGCAGCGGGGTCGCCATCCCGCACGGCATGATCGACGACCGCCATCTGATCCACCATACCGGCATCGCCATCCTGCAACTGCCTGAAGGGGTCGAGTGGAATCAGGGGCAGAAAGCCTACTTGGTGGTCGCCATCGCCGCCCAGTCCGACGAACACATCAGCCTGTTGCGCCGGCTCACCCGCCTGATGCAGCAGCCCGACGCCCTCGACGCCCTGGTGCACGCCGACAACCCGCTGGTGCTGATCAGCGCGCTCGGCGATGCGCCCGCGCCCGGAGCCGCCCCGGAGCCGCAAGCCGCGCCGCCGTGGCCGGCCGACGCCGAAGCGGCCTGGACCGTGGACTATCCCAACGGCCTGCACGCCCGCCCGGCCAGCCAGTGGGTGGAAACCGCCAAGCGCTTCGCCAACGAGCTGCGCGTTTACAAAGAGGGCGAATTCGCCGACGCCAAGACCCTGACCGACCTGCTGGCGCTGGGGGTGACCCACGGCTCGAACCTGCGGCTGGCCGCGCGCGGCCCCGACGCCCAGCGCGCCTTGAACGCGCTGCTGGAGACGGTGCGCGGGCTCTCCGCCATCGAGCGCGCCGACGCCGAACGCGCCCGCAAAAACGCCCTGGCCGCGCGCAAGGCCGCGCCCGCATGGACGCCGAGCGGCGCGGCGCGAGCGCTCTACGGTTTGGGCGCGAGCCCCGGCTTGGCCATCGGCAAACTGGTGCGGCATGTTTCGCAAAAAATCGAGGTCGCCGATCAACCCGGCGATGTGGTGGCCGAGGGCGAAGCGCTGGAACAGGCGCTGCTCGCCGTGCGCGCCGAGCGGGAAGAGCTGGAAGGCCGCACCCGCCAGCGCCTGAGCGCCGCCGAAGCCGCCATCTTCGCCGCCCAGCGCGAATTGCTGGCCGATCCGGTGCTGATGCGCGATGCGCTGACCACCATCATGCAAGGCCACGGCGCGGCCTGGTCCTGGCAGCGGGCGCTGCAAGCGCGCATCGAAAAACTGCAAAAAGTCGACGATCCGCTGCTGGCGGCGCGCGCGGTCGATCTGCGCGATGTCGGCGAGCGGGTGCTGGGCCAGTTGCTCGGCATCGAGCGCAAGCCCATCACCCTGAGCGAACCCTCGATTCTGGCGGCGGAAGACCTTACCCCGTCCGATACCCTGCACCTCGACACCCGCCATGTGGCCGGATTGGCGACCAGCGCCGGCGGCCCGACCTCGCACACCGCCATTCTCGCCCGCACCCTGGGTTTTCCCGCCATCGTGGCGGCCGGCCCGGCCCTTTTGGCCGCGCCCGATGGCGGTATGGCGGTGCTCGATGGCGGCGCGGGCGTCTTGTATCTGGACGTGAGCGAAGCCGACCAAAAAAGCGTGGCCGAAGTCATCGCCCGGCAAGCCGCTGCCCGCGAAAACTTGCGCGCGGCCCGCCACTTGCCGGCGACCACCACCGACGGACACACCGTGGAAATCGCCGCCAACGTCGCCAATCCGAAACAGGCGACGGCGGCGCTCGACGCCGGCGCGGAAGGCATCGGCCTGATGCGCACCGAATTTCTCTATCTGGAGCGCGACACCGCCCCGACCGAAGACGAGCAGTATGAGGTCTATCGGCAGATGGTCGAGGTCATGGCCGGCAAGCGCTTGATCATCCGCGCGCTGGACATCGGCGGCGACAAGCAGGTGCCGTACCTCAATCTGCCGCGCGAGGAAAATCCCTTCCTCGGCGTGCGCGGCGCGCGGCTGCTGTTGCAGCGGCAGGATTTGCTGTATTCCCAGTTGCGGGCGCTGTATCGCGCCGCCCAGCACGGCCCGCTGTGGATCATGTTTCCGATGGTCACCCATCTCGGCGAGATCGAAGCCCTGCGCGGCCACTGCGAGCTGGCGCGCGAGCAGGTCAAGGGTCCGGAGGTCAAGCTCGGCATCATGGTCGAAATCCCGGCGGTGGCGGTGATGGCCGACCGCTTCGCGCCGCTGGTCGATTTCTTCTCGATCGGCACCAACGATCTCACCCAGTACGCGCTGGCGGTAGATCGCCAGCACCCCGAGCTGGCCGCGCAAGCCGACAGTCTGCATCCGGCCGTGCTCGCCCTGATCGACGCCACCGTGCGCGGCGCGCAAGCCGGCGGCCGGGCGACCGGCGGCGGCTGGGTCGGGGTCTGCGGCGGGCTGGCGGGCGATCCGTTGGGCGCGCGGATTTTGACCGGTCTTGGCGTCGACGAGCTGAGCATGAGCGCCCAGGACGTCGCGCCGGTCAAAGCCGCGCTGCGCGGAGAATCGCGCGCCGCGATGCAGGAGTTGGCCCAGCGCGCGCTGCGCGCCCGCACCGCCGAGGAGGTCCGCGCCCTATGAACCCGCTCAACCC
>JAEUPW010000175.1 GCA_016790045.1 Candidatus Competibacteraceae bacterium | reverse complement strand
GACCGCCTGGCGCGGGTTATCGCTTATCACCAAGCGAGCAAGCATCATTTGGACCATTACGCGCCCGGTCCCGGCGGACTCGATTGGGCCAACCAGCCCGATCCGTTCCGCCGTTTCGCCGGCGCGGCGCGCGTGGAATTGCCGTTAAAAGCCGACACGCTAGCGACTTCATTTGACGCCGTGCGCCGGGGCGAGCGGCCAGCCCCCTACCCGCTCGAACGCGACACGCTGGCCATGCTGTTCGAGCTCTCGCTCGGCCTGTCGGCCTGGAAACAGCACGGCGGCTCGCGCTGGGCGCTGCGCTGCAATCCATCGAGCGGCAACCTGCATCCGACCGAAGGCTATCTGATCTGTCCCGCGCTCCCCGGCCTGGCGGCCGGCGTCTATCACTACCTGAGCCACGATCACGTTCTGGAACAGCGCGCCGCGCCGGATACCGCAAGCTGGGGCGACGGGTTGCAAGGCGGTGCAGTGGTAGGGCTGAGCGGGATTCACTGGCGCGAAGCCTGGAAATACGGCCTGCGCGCCTATCGCTATTGCCAGCACGATTGCGGCCACGCCATCGCCGCCATCAGCTACGCCGCCGCCGCGCTGGGCTGGCGAGCGCGCTTGCTTTCCGGCTGGGGCGACGATCAGCTCGCGGCCTTGCTGGGCTTGAATCGGGCCGAGGATTTCGCCGACGCCGAACCGGAACATCCCGAAATCGCCTTGTGGGTCGGCCCGGAATTGCCGCCGCCGGAACTGTCGCCCGGCCCGCTGATGCGAGGGTTGAGCTTTGCGGGACGCGCCAACCGCTTGAGCCATTTTCAGCGCGACTGGCGCGGCATCGCCGAAGTGGATCGCGCCGCCCATCGGCCCGGCACCGAACGCTCGCCCGCCTTCCAACCGCCCCCGCAGCCGCCGCTGGCCGAATCCGGTTGCGCCGCCAGCGCCGCCGACCTGATCCGCCAGCGCCGCAGCGCAGTGGATTTTGATGGCTTTACGACGCTTTCCGCCGAACGCTGGTTCGAGATGCTGGACGCGCTGCTACCGCGCGCCCGTGTCCCACCGCTCGATGCCTGGCCCTGGTCGCCGCGCGTTCATCTGGTTCTGTTCGTCCATCGTGTCGAGGGCGTAACGCCCGGCCTATATCTGTTGGCGCGCTCGGCGGAAGCGCTGGCGAAACTGCGCGAAGCGCTGCGCGGCGAATGGGACTGGTCGAGAGTGGAACGGGCGCCCGACCCTCTGGCGCTTTATCGGCTGACGGCGGGCGATGCGCGCGATGCGGCGCGGACCATTAGCTGCCATCAGGACATCGCCGCCGATTCCTGCTTCGCGGTCGGTTTTGTGGCCGAGTTCGCCGGTCCGCTGCAAGACCAGCCGTGGGTCTATCGGGAATTATTCTGGGAAACCGGCTTGCTGGGGCAGATTCTCTATCTGGAGGCGGAAGCCGCCGGCATCCGCGCCACCGGCATCGGCTGCTTTTTCGACGACGCCTTGCACCGGCTGCTGGGTTTGGATAGTTTGGCCTGGCAGTCGCTGTATCATTTCACCGTCGGCGGCCCTATCGAGGATCGGCGCTTGCAAACCCTTCCGCCCTACGCGCATGTGCAAAGGCCCTGAGCCTTGATACGAGCCGGATCGTGATCGCGAACGTCGCTCGATTTTCGCGCCGTCGAATTGGCGGCCACCGCCCGGCAACGGCCGGGCGAATTTACGCCGTCACGGCTTGCCGGCCGGCCCGGCGGATGCCGGACATTTACGCTTTCTTTACGCGCCGATCTCGCCTTTTTACCCTATTTTTTCAACCGCTGGCTTAAGTTGCATTTCGGGAAGATCGCTCGATGCCATCTCTTAGCGGGCGCTTGCGCAAGCTTTTGACGCACGCTTCGATCTTGAAAACCGAGGAGCGCGAAACCGGCTTGATCCGTCGCTTCGAAGCTTACGGCACCACCCGCGCCTATCGCGCGCTCAAGGGTTACGGGATCGCCTTGCTGGTTTCCATCGGCGTGACTCTGGCGGTGATGCCGCTGCTCTCCCATCTCGATCACGCCAACATCGTCATGCTGTTTCTGTTGGCCTTGGTCGGCGTGGCGGCATGGCACGGACGGGGTGCGGCAGTGCTAGCGGCAGTGAGCAACGTGCTGGCGTTCAATTTCGTTTTCATGCCGCCCCACTTCGCGTTCTCGTTTGGAACCCTCCAATCGGTTCTGACTTTTATAGTGATGTTGAGCGTGGGCCTGATCGTCGGCCAACTGACCGCCCGTTTCCGCCAGCAAGCCGAAATTGCCTTAGCCGGCGAAGCGCGGGCGCGCCACCTTTACGACATGGCGCGCGAGCTGTCGGGCGCGCTGGCCATCGAACAGGTGATCGAGATCGGCGAACGCGGCGTCGAGGCTGACTTTCGGGTCAAGGCCCAGTTGCTGTTGCCGGACGACCACGACCGCTTGCAGCCAGCGCCGCCGCGACCGGATAAGCCGGAAGTGTCGTTTGCGATCGCCCGCGCGTGTTTCGAGCGGAACGAGCCCGCCGGGCTTCACACCGATGCATCGCCCGACGCCGCATCGCTGTATTTGCCGCTCAAGGGCCCATTGCGGGCGCGCGGCGTGCTGGTGATCACGCCCGACGGTTCGGGACAGGCCCCCACCTCCGAGCAACGCCGCCTGCTGGACACCCTGGCCGCGCTGATCGCCATCGCGCTGGAGCGGGTCCATTTCGCCGCCGTGGCCCATCGCACCCAGGTGAAGATGGAGGCGGAGCGCGAGCGCAACGCACTGCTGGCGGGCTTCTCCCACGATTTGCGCACGCCGATGACCGCCCTGCTCGGCATGACCGAAACGCTCAGCCTGGAACCGAGCGCCGAGCGATCCCCCTACCGGGAAAACCTGAACGCCATCCGCGAGCAAGCCATGCGGATGGCGCTGCTGGTCGATAACGTGCTCGACATGGTGAAACTGCAAGCCGGCGCCGGCGCGCGCTTGCGCAAGGACTGGCAGTCGCTGGAGGAATTGGTCGGCTCGGCGCTGCGAGCGCTGGAACAGCCGCTGGCCGCGCATCCGCTGGAGCTGGCGCTCGACCCGGAACTGCCGCTGGTCAACTGCGACGCCGTGCTGATCGAGCGGGTGCTGGTCAATCTGCTGCAAAACGCCGTCAAATACACCCCGCCCATGACGCCTATCGGCGTGACCGCCCGCGCTGAAGCCGATCGTCTGCTCGTGGAAGTCTGGGATCAAGGGCCGGGTTTGCCGGTCGATCAGCGACAGGACTTATTCGAAAAATTCACGCGCGGCCAACACGAATCGGCGGTGCCGGGCGTGGGGCTCGGACTGTCCATCTGCCGGGCTATCATCGAGGCCCACGGCGGACAGATCGCCGCCAAAAACCGTAAAGAGGGCGGGGCCTGCTTCGGCTTCTTCTTGCCGCTGGAACGCTTGCCGCCGCTGGAAATGGACGAGGAACCCGATTTGGAGCCGCCATGAGCGCCGCCACCGACCCCGTTTTAACCGTGTTGATCGTGGAGGACGAACAAGCCATCCGCCGGTTCGTGCGCGCCGCGCTGGAGGCCGAGGGGCACCGGACGCACGAAGCGGACACCGTGCGGCGCGGTTTGCAGGAAGCCGGAACCCGCAAACCGGATTTGGTCATCCTCGATTTGGGGCTGCCGGACGGCGATGGCCTGGATTTTATCCGCGATTTGCGGGCCTGGAGCGCGATTCCGGTTTTGGTGTTGTCCGCCCGGACCGAGGAATACGACAAAGTGGAAGCGCTGGATGCCGGCGCGGACGACTATCTGATCAAACCGTTCGGCGTGACCGAACTGCTGGCGCGGGTGCGGGCGGTGTGCCGGCGCCACGCCCGAGAACCGGGCGGCGCGACGGTGGTGAACTTTGGCGCGGCCCGCGTGGATTTGGAAAACCGGCAAGTCTCGCGCGACGGTCAGCCGGTTCACGTCACGCCCATCGAGTTTCGGCTGCTGGCCGCGCTGATCTCCCAACCCGGCAAAGTGCTAACCCACCGCCAGTTGCTGCGCGATGTCTGGGGGCCGGCCTACATCGAACGCGGTCACTACCTGCGCATTTACATGGGCCATCTCCGGCAGAAGCTGGAGGACGATCCCGCCCGGCCCCGCCACTTCCTGACCGAAACCGGCGTGGGCTACCGCTTCTGCCTCTCCCAGACCGATTAGCGTGTGGAAAATTTGAGAGTTGCTAAGCTAAGACGGGCAACGACCGACCTTCTTGACGCCTTTACAACATTTTTTCACGGTGATCCGCCTTTTTTACACCTTCTTTACGGCCGCTCCGCTAAAACGCTGAACGGGCAGAGCCGCCGTGAGTTTCGCTCACTCTTAACGCTCCACAAGGGTTTCCATGACCGCTCAAACCTTGATGAACCCCGATCTGGTGGTCGTGCGCGCCACCGATACGGTGGCCGACGCCGCCGAACTGATCCTCAAACACCATTTGCGCCATTTGCCGGTGGTCGATGAAGCCGGCCGCTATCTCGGCACCTTCGGCATTTATTCCGTCCTGCAATTGACGCTGCCCACCGCCGTGCTCAAGCACGGCTTGAAAAACGTCGGCTTCGTGGCCGAAACCGCGACCGATCTGGCCCAGCGCCTGCGCCGGCACGGGCAAGAACCGGTCGGTCAATGGCTCAGCAAAGACCCGGTCGCCCATCCCGACACCCCGGCCATGACCGTCATTCAAATGATCCTGCAAGGCCATACCAGCGTGCCGGTGGTGGACCGGTCGAGCCATCGCCTGGAGGGTGCCATTTCCTCCTGGAGCGTCCTGGAACGGCTGATGAGCGAGGCGCGCTGACATGCACGGAACCAGCGAAGCCGCCGCGTCGGTCATCTTCGGCCTGAACCCGATGTGGGTCGCCGCCCTGCTGTTCTTGCTCACCTACGCCGTGGTGATGAGCGAGAAGATCAACCGCGCCATTGTCGCCCTGCTGGCGGCGGGCTTGATGATCGTGCTCGGGGTGATCAATCAGGAGGCCGCCATTCGCGGCATCGATTTCAACACCATCGGCCTGTTGATCGGCATGATGGTGATCGTCGCCATCACCCGCCAGTCCGGAATTTTTCAATTTTTGGCCATCTGGGCGGCCAAGCGGGTCAACGCCAATCCCTGGGGCATTCTGGTGATGATTTCGCTGGTGACGGCGGTGACCTCGGCGTTTCTGGACAACGTGACCACCGTGTTGCTGGTGGTGCCGGTGACCTTGCTGATCACCGAGGAACTCAAAGTTCCGCCGTACCCGTATCTGTTCGCGATGATCTTCTCCTCCAACATCGGCGGCACCGCGACCCTGATCGGCGATCCGCCCAACATCATGATCGGCTCGGCCACCGGCCTCACCTTCAACGATTTCGCCTACAACCTGTCGCCGGTGATCGCGGTCATCATGGCGGCGACCATGGTGCCGATCTATTTCATCTGGGGCCGGCATCTGACCGCCACCGCCGAAGATCGCCAGCGCGTGATGAAATTCAACGAATTCGAGGCGATCACCGATTCGCGACTGCTCAAACAGTGCTTGCTCGTCATCGGCCTGGTCATCGCCGGCTTCGTGTTCGCCCGCTTCCTGGGCGTGGAAGCGGCCACCGTGGCGATGACCGGCGCGGCGCTGTTGCTGCTGCTGGCCAATTTTGGCCGCGACGCCGAACATCAAAGCAAGCACGTGCTGGAAGCCTTCAACGAAGTGGAATGGATCACCATTTTCTTCTTCGTCGGCCTGTTCATCGTGGTGCACGGCGTGGACAGCACCGGCTTGCTCAAGGTGTTGGCCGACAAGATGCTGGCCCTGACCGGCGGCGATCTGACCGCGACCGCGATGGTGATTCTGTGGTCCTCGGCCATCCTGTCGGCGATCATCGACAACATCCCCTTCGTGGCCACCATGATCCCGCTGATCAAGGCCATGGCCCCGACCTTCGGCGGATCGGAGGGGCTGATGCCGCTGTGGTGGGCGCTGTCGCTGGGCGCGTGTTTGGGCGGCAACGGCACCTTGATCGGGGCGAGCGCCAATCTGGTGGTGGCCGGTTTCGCCGAGCGGGCCGGCCAGCCGATCCGTTTTATTCCCTACGCCATGATGGCCTTCCCGCTGATGCTGCTGTCCATCGCCATCAGCGCGGTCTACCTGTACTGGCGCTATCTGTGATGTCGGTATTGCAGGGCTGACGATGAACGGCGCCGATGTTGATCGGCCGCGCGAACCGGGATCGCTCGCGGGCGATGCGCGGGTCGCGGCGGTCGCGGCCGCCGGCCCTCTGGCGGGCCGGGCGGCGATCGACTGGAAAACCTGGCGGGTCAAAACCCGTCGTTCGCCGCTAAAAACCGCGCTGTACATGGTCGGTTTGTTGATGATCATGTTCAGCGCCACCATGCTGCCGCCGATGGCGGTGGCGTGGTGGTACGACAGCCACAGCGTCGTATTGCCGTTCGCCAAGGCGATGGGCACGATGTTGGGGCTGGGGCTGCTGTGCTGGCTGCCGGTATACCGGCACAAACCCGACCTCCGCAACCGGGACGGCTTCGTGGTGGTGGTGGCGTTTTGGTTTTTGCTGTCGCTGATCGGCGCGCTGCCGTTCATGCTGTCGGAGAATCCCCACGTGCGCCTGGTGGACGCGGTGTTCGAGACGGTGTCCGGCCTGACCACCACCGGCGCGACCGTGCTCTCCGGCCTGGATACCATGCCCAAGGCCATCGTCTATTACCGGGCGCAATTGAATTTTCTCGGCGGCATGGGCGTGATCGTGCTGGCGGTGGCGCTGCTGCCGATGCTGGGCGTGGGCGGGATGCAGTTGTACAAGGCCGAGACGCCGGGGCCGATGAAGGACGAGAAACTGACCCCGCGCATCACCGAAACCGCCAAG
>JAEUPW010000174.1 GCA_016790045.1 Candidatus Competibacteraceae bacterium | reverse complement strand
CTTGGCGGTTTCGGTGATGCGCGGGGTCAGTTTCTCGTCCTTCATCGGCCCCGGCGTCTCGGCCTTGTACAACTGCATCCCGCCCACGCCCAGCATCGGCAGCAGCGCCACCGCCAGCACGATCACGCCCATGCCGCCGAGGAAATTCAATTGCGCCCGGTAATAGACGATGGCCCTGGGCATGGTGTCCAGGCCGGAGAGCACGGTCGCGCCGGTGGTGGTCAGGCCGGACACCGTCTCGAACACCGCGTCCACCAGCCGCATGTGCGGGTTTTCCGACAGCATGAACGGCAGCGCGCCGATCAGCGACAGCGACACCCAAAACAGCACCACCACCGCAAAACCGTCCCGGTTGCGCAAATCCACCTTGTAGCGGTGCACCGGCAGCCAAAACAGCAAACCCAGCGCCAGCATCGCGCCCATCGCGTGCGCGAACGGCACCACCGCGTCATGGCCGTCGTACCACCACGCCACGGCCATCGGCGGCAGCATGGTGGCGCTGAACACGATCATCAGCAACCCCAGCATGTACAGCGCGGTTTTGAGCGGAGATCGGCGCGGATCGACCCGCCAGCGTTTGCCATCGACCCCCGCGCCGGCCCGCGCGACAGACTTGGCCAGCGGGTTGGATTTAGGCGGCTCCGCCGCTGGCGACGCCCCTTCTTGTTCCGGTCCGAAGCCGGCCTCGTTCATGAACGGTGGTCCTCTATTTCCAGAAATCGGGCAAAAACATGAGCAACAGCGGAAAAACCTCCAATCGCCCCATCAGCATGGCCAGCGACATCAGCCAAGTGGCGGCGTCGTTCAAAACGTTGAAACCGACCGCCGTCTCGCCCAAGCCCACGCCCATGTTGTTCAAGCACGCCGCCACCGTGCCGAAGGCGGTCACCAGATCCACGCCGGTGTAGGCCAAGGCCAGCGAAAACGCGCAATAGCTGAAGATGTACAAATAATAGAAGCCCCAAACCGCCTGCATGATCTGCTGGGGGATCGGATGATCGCCCAATTTCACCGCGATTTGCGCCGAGGGCCGCACCAGCAACCGCATTTCGCGCACGCTTTGCTTGTAAAGCAACAGAAAGCGGATGGCCTTGATGCCGCCGCAGGTCGAGCCGACGCAGCCGCCGAAAAAGCTGCCGAGCAACAGCAGCAGCGGCACAAACGCCGGCCAGCTCTCGTGGATCGGATACCCCGCCGTCACCAGCCCGGTGCCGCTGATGATCGAAACCCCCTGAAAAACGCCCCGATGCACCGACGCCCACCCCGACTCGCCGTTCAGATACAGATGCAGCGCCGCCAAGCCGACGATCAGGGCCACGACCTGCATGCAAAAGCGAAACTCGGGATCGCGGTAGACCGCCTTGAAGCTTCTCGCCCGCCAAGCCAGAAAAAACAGCGCGAAATTGACCATCGCCACCAGCATGAAAAACACGGTGATCCATTCGATGAGCGGGCTTTGAAAGTGGCCGATGCTGGCGTCGTGCGGCGCCAGCCCGCCCAAGGCGATGGTGGTGAAGCTGTAGCAGATCGCGTCGAAGGGGCTCATGCCCGCCGACCAATACGCCAGAAAGCAGAGCAGGTTGAGGCCGACGTAGATGTACCAGAGATTCTTGGCCGTCTCGGTGATGCGCGGGGTCAGCTTCTCGTCTTTCATCGGCCCCGGCGTCGAAGCCCGATAAAGCTGCATGCCGCCGACGCCCAGCATCGGCAGCAGCGCCACCGCCAGCACCACGATCCCGATCCCGCCCAAAAAATGCAGTTGCGCCCGGTAGTACAAAATGGCCTTGGGCAAATGGTCGAGCCCGGAAAGCACGGACGCGCCGGTGGTGGTCAGGCCGGACACGGTCTCGAATACGGCGTCGACGAAGCGGACTTGCGGGTGGTCGGACAGCAGAAACGGCAGCGCGCCCAGCAGCGAGGACAGAAACCAAAACGCCACCACCAGCACGAAACCGTCCCGGTTGCGCAATTCGACCTTGAAGCGATACAGCGGCGTCCAGCACAGCAACCCCAAACCCAAGGTCGCCCCCAGGGTTTCGGCGAAGGGAAGCATCATGGCGTAACCGTCGTACCACCACGCGACCGCCATCGGCGGCAGCATGGTGGCGCCGAACAGCATCAGCAGCAGACCCACCATGTACAGCCAGGTTTTGAACGGCTTCAACCCAAAACGCCGCCGGCCACCGCTTTCGGGCCAACGACGGGCGGACCGATCGCCGCCCGCGCCGCCCGCGACCGCCAAGTGGCGCAGCAGTGTTTGTTTTTGATGCAGTCCTACCGGTTTTGCCGGGTTGAGACCCCACCCCAAAAGTCCGCCGAATGCCGCAGCGCTCAGGCTTTGAGCGCTCATCGCGTAATGGTTTTCCATCGACTGTCCAGAACTTAGTTAATAAGCGCCTTTGGAGCGATTGGAAACGTTGGCGTTTTCTTAAGCAAAGCGATTAAACTAGCGCTGTCACAGCATATGTAACGGCAGCCTGAAAAATCGGTGGCCCGCTGGAGCGACTTGCGATGCTTTCTTGGTTTATTATGGCGGGTGAACCTCCTGCCCGGCCGCCGGGCATTGTACAAGCGACAACAGCGTTTTGAGAAACGCCTGAGATGATGGGTCCAAGCGGTTATCGTCACCGTTCGGCCGCCAGCGGCCCCGGTCGCCGAAACCCGATCCTCGGCCGGCCGGCCGCGACCCTTGTTCCGACCCGCCCCAGCGCGCTTTTCATCTTGGAGAAAGGTCATGCAGCTCACCAGTTCAGCCCTGCGCCCCCAAAGCCCCATTCCCCTGGAGTACGCCTTCGGCGTTGCCGATCCCGGACAACATGTCACGCTAGGCCCCAACAAAAATCCCCCGCTGGAATGGAGCGACCTGCCGGCGGGCGCGCGCTCCCTGGTTCTCATTTGCCACGACCGCGATGTGCCGACCCGCGCCGACGATGTCAACCAAGAAGGGCGACAGGTGCCCGCCGACCTGCCGCGCGCGGATTTTTACCATTGGGTGCTGGTGGATTTGGCTCCGGAACCCGCCCATATCCGGGCCGGGGAATTTTCCAAAGAGGTGACGCCAAAAGGCAAACCGGGACCGGATGGCCCGCGCGGCGTCCGCCAGGGCATCAACAGCTATCGCGAATGGTTCGCGGGCGATCCGGCCATGGCGGGCGACTATTTCGGTTACGACGGCCCATGTCCGCCGTGGAACGACAGCATCGTCCACCATTACGTTTTTACCCTGTACGCTCTCGACGTGGCGCGCTGCCCGGTCGAGGGCCGTTTCACCGGACCGGAGGTTCTTGCCGCCATGGACGGACACATTCTGGATCGCGCCAGCATGATCTGTACCTACAGCCTGAACCCGGCTGTGCCCGCCTAGCCGCTTTTGACATGACCGTCACCCTTTTCAACCGGGCGAGTCGGGCAAGGCGCGCATCCATGCACCAGGCATCCCGCGGGCTGGCCCAGCCGGCGGCTCTCCAGCAGCACTCCACCTTCGCCAAGAGGCCGAAATGAGTCTTCCCGAACCTTCCGGAATCGAAAAGCGCCGGCTCAAACGCTGGTATTTGGTGATGTATCTGCGGGTCTACGACCACGACACCAACGAATTGCTGGGCCACATTGTCGACATCAACAAAGAAGGCATGCGCTTGGTGAGCGACAAACCCCTGCCGGTCAATCAAATCTACCAGCTCCGGGTGGATGTGCCCAAAGAAGGCGCGCCGCGCCAGCGCATCCGCTTGGAGGGAGAAACCGTGTGGACCGGCCGAGACGTCAACCCCGATTTTTACGACACCGGTTTTCGGATGCTCAACATCAGCACCCAGGCGCTTTTGCAACTTCAACTTCTGATCGAGGAATTCAAATTCTGAACTCGCCTGCGGCCAGGAAGGTTGTTCCGCCAGCGCGAGAAGCGCTCCCTAGCCTCAAAGCCATCGACGGACGCGGCGCTGCTCCGCCGCCTGACCCGCGAGCCCTCCGACCCGAGGCAGCGCGTCAGCTCGCTTGCCCGCCCGCCAAACCTGTAGCCGCCCGCGCCGCCTTTTATCGCGCGGCTCGCCGGCCGCCTGATTTCATAGCCTTCTCGGCTCTATCATCGGCATGAAGATACGATGACTGCTCCCCAAGAGCGCGCGCCCGGACCGTCGCTATCGAAGGCCAAAGCCGGCGTTCCACGCGCCAAGCGCCGCCTGGCGGCGCAAATCGCGGCCGCGATGACGGTTCTGACCTTGGCTTTTATCCTGAGCATCGGCGGGCTGTCCTTCGCGATCACCCGCCAGCAATTGATCGAAGACCAAAATGTTACCCTAGGCCATCAGGCAGCTCTCTACGCTCAGCAAATCGGCAACAGCTTGCGCTCGATCGTCTCCACCATGGAGCAACTGGCGGGAAACGCGCTGGTTTTGCGGGCTCTGGCGGATCCCGTGACCCGCCAAACCGCCCTGACGCCGTTTCTCGGGGATTTTTCCAGCATCGATGACGTGCCCGTCACCGTGCTGGTGACGGATGCCAAGGGCCAACCCATCGCCGATAACGGTCCCTTGCCTCACCAAAATCACGCCTGGCGCGGCCCGGTGCTGGAAACGGGCACGCGTTATGCGACGCTCGGAAAAGCCAGCGACGGCGATTATCTGCTGGTGGCCGAACCGGTCATGGCCGCCCGCGCCCAACGGCCCGAAGGCGCTCTGCTCTACGCCGTCTCCTTGACGGGCGCGCTGGCGCGTCCAACGCCGCTCGGCGCAACAGGCATCGCGCTGCGGCTCGTCCATTCGGGCGAGGGCGCGGGCCACGCGGACCACCCGGCGGACCCCGGCCGCCTGGCTCGTAGCGAACGCCTGCCCCTGCCGGCGGCGTTGCAACCGCTGGGGCTGGGCGTTGAAGTGTCCGTGGATCGCGGGTTCTTGACCGCGTCCTTGAATCGCCTGTTTGGGCTCTACGCCGCGCTGGCGGCGGTGATGGGCCTGGCGGTTTTCGCCCTGGCCCGAACCGGCGCTCACTATCTGAGCCAGCCGCTCAGCGAAATGGAAGCCGTGGCCCGAAAAATCATTGAAACCGGTTCGCTGGATCACCGTTTCAACGCGCGCGGCAGCTTCGAAATCGAGCAGCTCGGCCACGTCTTTAACGAGATGTTGGGCCAACTGAGACACGCTTATCGGCAGTTGTACGATCGGGCCGACAGCGAGGCGGAGCGCAACCGGGCACTGGCGGCCGCCAATGACGCGCTCGAACAGGAAATCCAGGAGCGCCAGCGGGTCGAAACCGCCTTGCGAGAAAGCGAGGAGCGCTTGCGTTTGGCGCTGGAAGCGACCAACCAGGGCCTTTACGATCTCAATGTGCAAACCGGCCACGTCGTGGTCAGCCCCCAATACGCACGGCTGCTGGGTTACGAACCGGACACGTTTCAAGAAAGCGACGCGGCGTGGATCGCGCGCTTGCACCCGGACGATCGCGAGCGGGTCGCCCGCGCCTATCAACAGTATCTGAACGGCGATATTTCCGAATACCGGGTGGAATTTCGTCAGCGCACCCGCACCGATGAATGGATCTGGGTCCTCTCGCTAGGCAGTATCGTGCGCCGGGACGAGCGGGGTCGACCGCTGCGGATGCTGGGAACCTACGCCGATATCACCCGGCGCAAGCAAGCCGAGGCGGATCTGGCGAAAACCGCCGAAGAGCTGCGCGTCGCCGAACTGCGCCAGCGGGAGCTGCTGGCGGTGACCCGGCGCGAGCAGGGCAGGTTGCGCGCCCTGCTGGCGGCCATGAACGTCGGCATCCTGTTCGAGGACAACCAACAATGCGTGGAATACCTCAACCCGGCGTTTCTGCGGATGTGGGCCATCGACGAAACCCTGAATTTGAGCGGCCGCCCGATCCGGGCCATCCTGGAACATTCCACCCAGCGCTTCGCCCGGCCGGATCACGCCTCGCGCTTCGTGCTTCAGGTGCAAGACACGCACGAAATCAGCGAGCGCTTCGAAATCGATCTGTACGATGGCCGCATCCTGACCCAAATGTCCTATCCGGTCCTGGAC
>JAEUPW010000129.1 GCA_016790045.1 Candidatus Competibacteraceae bacterium | reverse complement strand
GCCAATACCGGGGCGCGGCTCCATCTGATTCGGCCGCTGGGCTTTCAGTTCGACGACCGGCAATTGCGCCGGGCAGGGCTGGATTATCACGAATGGGCCGCCGTGCGCCTTCATCGCGATCTGCCGACCTTTCTCGCCGATCTAAAGCCGATGCGGATGTTCGCGTTCACCACCAAGGCCGCGCGCCATTACCACGCGGTCGGCTATCGGCCGGATGACGCGTTGCTGTTCGGCCCCGAAACGCGCGGTTTGCCGGCGGCGGTATTGGAAAGCATCCCGGCGGAACAGCGTTTGCGCCTGCCCATGCTCACCGCCGGTCGCAGTCTGAACTTGTCCAACGCGGTCGCCATCGTGTTGTACGAGGCTTGGCGGCAGCGCGGTTTCGAGGGGGCGCTGTAACCGTTGACGATGCTGGAACCCGCTTCGATAGGCCGCCTGGTCCGCTATGCTTAAGGCGAAATCGCCGCGCCTTCAAGTTCAATCGCCGCCGGTGGAGAACGTCATGGCCTATCAACTGATCAGTTTTGTGCTGTGCCCCTTCGTGCAACGCTCGGTTATCACTTTGAAGGAGAAGCGAGTCCCGTTTGAAATCACCTACATCGACTTGCAGAATCTGCCCGACTGGTTCAACGCCCTTTCGCCGATGGGCAAAGTGCCGGTCTTGCAGGTCGGTGAAGGTCGGGTTTTATTCGAATCGGCGGTGATCAACGAGTATCTGGACGAGACCAATCCGCCGCCGCTGCACCCGCAAGACCCCTGGCGGCGAGCGCACAACCGGGCCTGGATCGAATTCGGCTCCAATTTGATCGGGCGGCAATACCGGTTGCTGGTCGCGGTGGACGAAGCGGCTTTCGTCCGGGAAAAAGACGGCTTGCTGGCCGATTTGCGCCACCTGGAGCAGCAGTTGGGAGAAGGGCCGTTTTTTAACGGCGCGGCGTTTTCCTTGGTCGATACCGCTTACGCGCCGCTGTTCATGCGGTTGGAGATCGTCGAGCGCCACCATCCGCAAGGGTTGTTGGCGCCAACCCCGAAAATCTCGAACTGGAGCCAAGCGCTGTTGGCGCGGCCGGCGGTGCGGGAATCGGTGGTGGCCGATTTCGAGGCGCAATTTGTCGCCTATTTCGCCAAGCAAGGCGGTTATTTGGGCCAGCGCCTGAATCCGGGCTAAAAAGTCTCACACCGCTTTTTCGGCCGGGGGCGTAGACGGTTTCACGCGATCCAGACTGTCGGCGGTTTGCCTGTGGGGTGACATTTTCGCCGAACGGTTTCGCAGCCGGGCAAACCATTGGGACACGTCATCGACGTAGGTGAAGAAAGCGGGCACCACCAACAGGCTCAGCAGCGTGGAGGTAATCAGGCCGCCGATCACCGCGATCGCCATCGGCGAGCGAAAACTTTCGTCGGCCCCGCCCCAACCGGCGGCGATCGGCAACATGCCCGCGCCCATCGCCAGCGTGGTCATGATGATCGGCCGCGCCCGCTTGAGGCCGGCGTCCATCAGCGCGTCGAAGCGCGACAGGCCATGATCGCGCCGCGCCACGATGGCGTATTCCACCAGCAGG
>JAEUPW010000128.1 GCA_016790045.1 Candidatus Competibacteraceae bacterium | reverse complement strand
ACCAGCGCCTCGCGCCGCTCGCTGCGCTGCTGGCGCCAGCGCGCCAGCCGCCGGGCCAACTGCTGGCCCGCCTCGGTGTCCGCGCCGCCGGCGGCCGCGAGCTGGCGCTCCAGGCGCGCGTGGCGCTCGCCCTGGCTCAGGGCGTCCCAGCGCCCGTCGCGGGGGGTGCCGTAATATTGGCGCAGCCGGGCGATGGCCTTGCCGATCAGCGCCGGGCGCGCGGGGTTGGCCGCTGCGGGGAGGGCGAGGGCGAAACGCGGCGCGCCCGGCACGTGCCCGCAGCGGTTGCCGGAGACGAGCGCCGCCAGTGGCGCAAGGGGGCCGGAGGCCGCCGGTGACAGCGCGGGCGAACCGGGAAAGGCGTTCCCCGTCGAGGGTGACATGGCCGTGAAGCGACGGCTGCCGATGCCGAGCGGGACCAGCGTGGAGCCGTCTCGGGCGCGGTCAGAAGGTCACGGGTATGGGACGGGGCGGGTCCGTGCGACGCACAGGCGGTGCGGCCGGTGTCGCGCGGACGGGATAGAGTAGGGCGGCAGACCGCAAATTCATGACTTCTCTCCTCGGTTTTGGGGCAAAAAAAACCCTGAGGAATCTTGCAAGTCGCGGCCGGTCGGCTATAATCAGATTCAGCTTATTGAATTCTGATTGCTTCCTTAGCGGATTCTTTGGACGCGATCTTTGTGAGACTCCCCTGGAACCCCCGCGTTACGAGCGCGGGGGTTTCGCGGTTTTGGGGCGATTCTTTTTTTAGGCGGTGATACCCTCGATTTTTGTCGGGTCCGGCGGCACACGCCGGAGCGATGGCTTTCGCCATTATAGCGAGCAAATCGCGCCCGCGCGCGCCTCGCCGGGCTTTATCCCAATTATATCCAATATTTTTTGGCGGTCCCGATACTGGCCAAAACGGCCTGCGCCGCAAAAGCAGGCGCGAATGGCGGCTCCGCGGCTTCTTTCTTTCGGTTGGCGACTGGCTCCGGCCTTGTGGCGATCCCTTCCTTCGGCGCTTCGCTTTTCGCCAGCACGATCTCAACCTTCCAGTGTTTGGGCCTGCGGGAAGATTCTGCAACGGGTCTTGTTGACTGTTCGCCGACGCGGAAAATTCTCGCCGCAGGCCCCGATCGATCCGGTTGAAGAATCGCCTCGCAAACCACCGTCTTCGGGCGGTTGTTGTTGGACATCGCGTTGGGCGTCCTGAGAAAAACGGTAGTCGTTCAACAGCTCTTCGGTTCCGGCTATGAGTATTTCCAGATAGCGGATATCGCGGTTAAGGTCATTGCGCCGGCGCCGGTATTCTTCGGCAAGATGCGCGAGCTGGCGAAGGCGCTCCAATACCGGTGCGCAGTCATGGCGCGCGCGCCACCGGTTGAGCAATCGCGTCGTTCGGGCGATATGGTCCTCCGCGGGAGGCTCGACGAATGCGGGATGTCGCGATAGAGCGCGGGCGATATTGGCTGTCGTGGTGGGACGACGGCCTAGTCTTTGTGGTCGCGCGCGGGGCTGGCGCCGCGATCGCGGCGCTCTATCCCCAAGCCGACGCACCTTATCGGCAAATTTTCGTGGACATCGTGACCGGGATCGAGCGCGGCATGGGGACAGAGCCGGTGCACGCCCGAGAGCTATCGGACGTTCCGGACGCCGCCGCCGTGCGCCACTGGCTCGAAGGCCAATCGCCGTCAGCCGCCATCACCTTGGGCAGGGTCGCCACCGAAATCTATGAAAAAATCGGCCTGCCGTTCCCGCAGGTCGTAGGCGCGCTGGACGTCTCGCCGCAAACTCGCCCCAACGTCGCGGGCGTGAGCCTCGCGGTCGATCCGTCCTTGCTGTTCGCGACCCTCAGGCAGCTTGCGCCGTCCCGGCGGCGGGTTTGGGCGGTTTTTGATCCGGCGTACGATGGGTGGCCGATGGAACTTGCCCGCCCTGCGGCCGTCGCGCTCGGATTGCGGCTGGAACTGCGGGAAGCCGGCGACCTGCGCGCGTCGGTCCGGGAGTTTCGTCGCATCCTCGAAGACGCCGATCCGAAGACGGACGCGCTTTGGTTGTTGGCGGATACCCGCATCATCCATTCGGAAACGGTTTTGCCGCTGGTGATCGAAAATGGATGGCAGCGCCGTTTGCCGGTATTTTCAAACAGCCTCCAACATATCCGGCGCGGCGTGCTATTCGCGCTTTATCCCGACAACCTGCTGTTAGGTCGCCGGTTGGCGGAACTGGCCGGGCGCGCCCGGCCGCATCGAAACCTTGCGCGCAGTCAACCGGGCGCTCAATTTGAAAGCGGCCGCCGGCCTGGCCGCCGAACTGGAGCGGGCCGCCGGCGCGGGTGCGCGGTGAGCGCGCCCGCGGACCGGGGCATCCCCGAACGCGCCCGCGCCGCGTTCGGGGATGCCAAGCGCCCCAGCGGCGGCGCGAGCAACTGGGACAAGGTGCGCTCGGTGCTGGACCAAATCCACGCCAAGCGCGCGGAAGGCTGGTCTTACGACGAGATCCGGCGCGCCCTGGCCAAAACGGTTGGGTTTACCGGAACCTTGCAAATCCTCTACGCTTACGTGAACCGCCTAACCGTCGAGCGGCGCGCCGCCGCGACCGCCGATGTGGCGGCGCTCACACCGATGGAGCCCGTGCGCCATGACCGACCCGCCTCGCGACCTCAGTCAGGAAAAAAACCAAGCGTTTGAAAATGCGGTGCGCGCCGCGCCGCGCCGCCCGAGCGACCGTCAAATCGTCCGGGAGCTGTTGCCGGCCATACGGCGCAAGCGAGAAGCGGGATGGTCGTATGCGGAAATCCGTGCGGCGCTGGCGGAAACCCATGGCTTCGCCGGCACGCTCGGCTCGCTGTACAGCTATGTCTCCAAATGGTCGAACGCGCAAAAAAAGCTGCCCGCGCCGCCGAAATCTCCGGAGGGCCCACCCGCACCCGCGCCGCCGCGCCGGATCGCCGATCTCTGCGGTCATTTCGCCCAGCCCTGCCCGAAGAGCAGCCCACCTCCAAAGAAACGCACGCTTGTGGAAACCCTCAACAAGCCGGTTTGACGGCCCGCGATCCGGATCGCCGGAACCAGCGCTTTCCAGAAAGCTTGGAAGGCGGGGTTTAAGTGCTGTTTGGATAGCGTCGGGATAGTGTCTGGATAGCGTTGGGATAAAGCTTGGATAGCGTCGGGATAGCGGGGTTTGGGCACGGATTGGATAGCGTCGGGATAGTGTCTGGATAGCGTCGGGATAGTGTCTGGATAGCGTTGGGATAAAGCTTGGATAGCATCGGGATAGCGGGGTTTGGGCACGGATTGGATAGCGTCGGGATAGTGTCTGGATAGCGTCGGGATAAAGCTTGGATATCTACAAGATCATAACTAATTGATAAAAATCATTATTAAAGCCCCGCCGCAGTTTGGGTTCCCAGTGTCAGGTTTGAAAGGGAGAAGCACGATGAGGGACAACGAAACGCGGGATTTGACCGCGAAAACAAAAAAGGTGTTCGCCAGTGCCCCCGCCCTTTGCTGCCGGGAGCGAGCGGCCGCCTGGTGCGGGAACTGCTGCCGGATATCCGGCAAAAGAAGGCGGAAGGCTGGACCCATGCGGAACTGGCCGCCGCCCTGGCCGAGACGTTCGGCTTCAAGGTGAGCCGCCAGACCCTGGCCGTGCGCATCTCGCGGCTCACCCGCGCGGCGGCCCGCGCCGCCGGAGGGGATGCGGCCGCTGGCCAACGCCTGCCGCAGAAATCGCAACGTGTTGATCCCGAAGAAAAAATGATTGAACCGGCCCGCTGTGCCGGCCGGAGCATCCGCCTCCGGCCCCACCGGCGGCGGGCGGGCGGCGGATC
>JAEUPW010000092.1 GCA_016790045.1 Candidatus Competibacteraceae bacterium | reverse complement strand
AAAGGGTCCTTGGCCAGACGGGCGATGACGTCGTCGAGATCGCGGTGCTCGGTCCGCAATTCGACGAGCCGGTGCTTGTAATGCTCGATGTCGTTGGTCTCCATGGTGAGCTCTCCAGGGGGGTGGGGTTATGCGGTCGGGCATGCGGAAACAGCAAGTTTCCGACATAGGGGCAAACGGTGTTCATAAACGGGAGTCTAGACCCCAGACCGGCGTCCGGCAAGAGACGAAATCTGGCGCAAGCGGCCAAAAATTCAGCTAAAGTTCCCGGCCGCGCGGGCGGTTCTAGAGGTGGAGGCGATGACGGTGACAACGGTGGCGATGGCGGCGGCCAGAAAGCGACAGCTCGACGGCAACAAGCTGCAAAAACGCTTGCGGCGCAACGTGGGCCGGGCGATTCAGGACTTCAACATGATCGAGGACGGCGACCGGGTGATGGTGTGTTTGTCCGGCGGCAAGGACTCCTTCGCCATGCTGGATATCCTGCGCAAGCTGCAATCGCGCGCGCCGGTCCGGTTCGAGCTGGTGGCGGTCAATCTCGACCAAAAGCAGCCGGGTTTTCCGGAACGCGTTTTGCCGGAGTATCTGGAAAGCCTCGGCGTTCCGTTTCACATCATCGAGCAGGATACCTACAGCGTGGTCAAGCGGGTCATTCCCGAGGGGAAGACGACTTGCGGGCTGTGTTCGCGGTTGCGGCGCGGGGTGTTGTACACCTTCGCCGCCGAACGGGGCATGACCAAGATCGCGCTCGGCCACCATCGCGACGACATCGTCGAGACTTTGTTCTTGAACCTGTTTCACGGCGGCAAGCTCAAGGCGATGCCGCCCAAGCTGCTCAGCGACGACGGCCGGAACGTGGTGATCCGGCCGCTGGCCTACTGCCGGGAGCGCGATCTCGAAGCCTACGCCGACCTCCGCCAGTTTCCGATCATTCCCTGCAACCTGTGCGGCTCGCAGGACAACCTGCAACGCCAAGCGATCAAGCAGATGCTGCGGCAATGGGAGCGGCAATGTCCGGGGCGGGTGGAGAACATCTTCGCCGCGCTGCAAAACGTCGCGCCCTCGCATCTGGCCGATCCCGCGCTGTTCGATTTCGCCGGCCTGGGCGCGCGCAACGGCGGCCGAGCGCCGGATTGGCTGACCGGCGGGCGGGAGGAGGCGGAGGAGGAAAGCCTTGAGCCGCCGCGCGCGGCGTCAGCTTGAATCCACCAAGGTCAACAGCGAGGTGTTGCCGCCCGCCGCCGCCGTGTTGATGCTGGTGACCCGCTCGTGCAGCAGCCGGTAAAGCGGATAGCGGCCGGTCGCGGGCTCTATCGCGATCACGGGAACGAGCGGCCCGTCCTGAGCGGCGAAATGCTGGCGCAATCGCGCTAAATCCCGGCGGTCGCCGTCGAACAAAACCGCCGCCGGCCGCGCGCTTTCCGCGCTCGAAACGCGCCGGATCGCGGCCTGAACCGCCGCTGGCAAGCGGCCGAGGACGCCGGCGGCGGGCGCATCGCCCGCAATTGATGGCGTGTTGCCGGTCGCCAGCGCGGCCGCCAGTTGTTCGAGCAGGGCGGATTCGCTCGCCGCCTGACAGAAGATCTCGCCGCGCGGGGAGAACCAGAGGGTGTTGTCCTCGCCGGTGGGGCCGGGCAGTTTGGCGCGGCAGGGCAGCGGGGTGGCGGTGGCGTATTCGGCGCAGGCCAGCGCCAACGCGCGCAAACCCTGCCGGTGGCTCCAGGCGGTCAGCGCCTCGAAGGCCGCCAGCCGGGGGTCGGCGTCCGCCGGCCGTTGCAAGCCCAATGTCTCCAAAGCCGGGTTGGCGAATTCCAGCAGGCGCGGCAGGTAAAAGGGACCGCCCGCCTTCGGGCCGGTGCCCGACTGGCCTTCGCCGCCGAAGGGCTGGACGCCGACCACCGCGCCGATCATGTTGCGGTTGATGTAGATGTTGCCGGCCTGGATGCGGCTCGCCAGCCGCTGGATGGTTTCGTCGATCCGGCTGTGCGCGCCGAAGGTCAAGCCGTAACCGGCGGCGTTGATCGCGTCCACGGTTTCGTCCAGCCGATCGCCGGCATAGCGGAGCACGTGCACGACCGGCCCGAAAACTTCGCGCTGCAGTTCCTCGATCCGGTCGATTTCGATCAGCGTGGGCGGCACATAGGTGCCTTCGGTGCAGGAAACCGGCAATTCGCACTGATAGATGGGATGCCCGGCTCGCCTCATGTCGTCGATATGCGCTTTGAGCCCGGACTTGGCCGCCGCGTCGATCACCGGCCCGACATCGACGGCGAGTTCGGCGGGATCGCCGATGTTGAGTTCGCGCATGGCCGAAAGCAATAGGGCCAGGAGACGGTCGGCGATGTCCTCTTGCAGACACAGCACCCGCAGCGCCGAGCAGCGTTGGCCGGCGCTGTCGAAACCGGAGGCGATCACGTCCAGCACCACCTGTTCCGCCAGAGCCGAAGAATCCACGATCATGGCGTTTTGGCCGCCGGTCTCGGCGATCAGCCGAGCGTCTGGACCGTCGGCGGGGCGAGACGCCAGGGCGCGGTTGATCAGTTGGGCGACTTCCAGGGAGCCGGTGAAAATCGCGCCGCGCACCCTGGGATCGCCGGTCAAGGCCGCGCCGACGGTCTCGCCCGGACCGGGCAGAAACTGCAAGGCGGCGGGCGGGATGCCGGCCTCGTGCAGCAAGCCGACGGCCCGAGCGGCGATCAGCGGCGTTTGTTCGGCCGGTTTGGCCAGCGCCGGGCTGCCCGCCGCCAGCGCCGCCGCGACTTGGCCGACGAAGATCGCCAGCGGGAAATTCCACGGGCTGATGCAGGCTACCGCGCCCGGCGCGGAACCGTCGGGTTGCGCCAGCCGCTCGGCCTGCGCGGCGTAATAGCGGCAAAAATCCACCGCTTCCCGGATTTCGGCCACGGCGTTGGGCCAGGTCTTGCCCGCCTCGCGGATGCAGAGGCTCATCAGTTCGGGGCGGTGCGCTTCCAGCAGATCGGCGGCGCGACGGAGCGTTTGCGCGCGCTCGGCGGGCGGGGTGCGATGCCAGCTTTCGGCGTAACCGGCGGCGGCGGTCAGCGCCCGTTCGATCTCGGCTGGCGAGGCGTCGCGCGCCGCGCCGACGGTGTCGGCACGATTGGCCGGGTTGCGGATCTCGTAGGCGGGCCCGCCTGCGCCCGATCCGTCCGCGAGTCGTGGCGCGGCTTCCCAGCGCCGGTTTTTTAAACTTTTCAGGTCGGCGGCCAATTGTTCCAACACCCGCTCGTTGGCCAGATCGAGCCCGGCGGAATTGAGCCGTTCGTCGCCGTAAAGCCGGTTCGGCAGCGGGATGGCCGGATGGGGCGAGCCGCCGGCCTTGAGGGCCGCCGCCAGCGGATCGACCACCAGGTCCTCGACGCTCACGCGCTCGTCCACCAGGCGGTTGACGAAGGAGCTGTTCGCGCCGTTTTCCAGCAGCCGGCGGACCAGGTAGGGCAGCAGCGTTTCGTGCCGGCCCACCGGCGCGTAGATGCGGCAGCGGGCTCCCGGCCGGTCGCCGCCCACCACGTTGTCGTACAGCGTCTCGCCCATGCCGTGCAGGCACTGGAATTCGTAGTCGGCGACGCCCAAATCGGCGGCCATCCGCTCGACCGCCGCCAGCGTGTGGGCGTTGTGGGTGGCGAATTGGGGATAGATGACCTCGGCGGCGGCGAGCAGGCGGCGGGCGCAGACCAGATAGCTCAGGTCGGTGTGATCCTTGCGGGTGTAAACGGGGTAACCCTCTAAGCCGTCCACCTGCGCGCGCTTGATTTCGCCGTCCCAATAGGCCCCTTTGACCAGGCGCACCATCAGGCGGCGGCCGCTGGCGCGGCCCAACTGGCTCAGGTGATCGACCAGGGGCAAGGCGCGTTTCTGGTAAGCCTGCACCGCCACGGCCAGTCCCGCCCAACCTTCCAAGCCGGTTTCAAACGCCAAGCGATCGAGCAAATCTTGCGACAAATCCAGGCGGTCGGCTTCTTCGGAGTCGATGTTGAAGCCGATGTCGTAGCGCCGGGCGAGCTTGGCCAAATCGAGCAGGCGCGGATACAGCTCGGCCAGCACCCGCTCGCGCTGGGCGCGGCTGTAGCGGGGGTGCAGGGCGGACAGCTTGACCGAGATGCCCGGCCCGCGAAACACCCCTTGGCCGGCGGCGGAGCGGCCGATGGTGTGGATGGCGTGTTCGTAGGCGCGACAATAGCGCTCGGCGTCGTCGGTGGTCAGCGCCGCCTCGCCGAGCATGTCGAAGGAGTGGGTGTAGCCCTTGCGGGCGTTGTCCTGGCCTCGGGCGAGCGCGGCGTCGATGGTTTCGCCCATCACGAACTGCTGGCCGAGCAGGGTCATGGCGAATTCTACGCCGCGCCGGATCAGCGGCTCGCCGCCGCGCGCGATCAGCCGGGTCAGCGCGTTGCCCAAGGAGGCTTCGCGGCGAGTGGCGACCAGCCGGCCGGTGATCATCAAGCCCCAGGTGGCGGCGTTGACGAACAGGGATTCGCTGCGGCCCAAATGCGAGCGCCAATCCCCCCGGCTGATCTTGTCGCGGATCAGGCGGTCCACGGTGGCATCGTCGGGGATGCGCAGCAGCGCCTCGGCCAAGCACATCAAGGCGATGCCTTCCTGGCTGGAGAGGGAAAATTCGTGCATCAGATTGTCCACCCCGCTCGCGCCTTGGCGCTGGCGGCGGACGGCGGTCACCAAACCGGCGGCGCGCTCGGCGACCGCTCGCGAATCGAGCGCGGCGGCTTTCATGTCCCGCGCCAGCGCGGCGACGCACGCGGCTTCGTCGGCTCGATAGGCTTCGGTGATCGCCGCGCGGGTCGCGGCGAGCGCGGCGGTGGGATCGGCGTGGGCGTTCATCCTAAGTCACCAGGGCTAGAGAGATTCACGCGGCAAGTTTGGCGCTTTTTCGAGTTCGCTGCTATTGTTTGCACGAGAATAAATGTCGCCGGTTGCGTTCGGAATTCAACTGGTTTTCAGCCACGAGGAGAGAGCGAAATGAAACAAAAAGTATGGGCCTTGGTCGCGGTGCTCGGCTTGGGCATCGCCGCCGGCGCGCAGGCGGCCGACACCATCAAAATCGGTTTGATGGCCCCGATGACCGGTTCTTGGGCCAGCGAAGGGCAGGGCATGAAAAAAATCGTCGAGCTGTTGGCCGAGCAGCAAAACGCCAAGGGCGGCGTGCTGGGCAAGCAGATCGAAATCGTGACCGAGGACGACGGCGGCGACCCGCGCACCGCGTCCCTGGCCGCCCAGCGCCTCACCACCAAGGGCGTCGCGGCGGTGGTCGGCACCTACGGTTCGGCGGTCACCGAAGCCAGCCAGAACATCTATGATGAGGCCGGCATACCGCAGGTCGCCAACGGTTCCACCGCGATCCGCTTGACCGAAAAAGGCTTCAAAAAATTCTTCCGCACCGCCCCGCGCGACGACGAGCAAGGCCGGATGGCGGCGCAGACCATCGCAAAGCTCGGCTTTAAAAAAATCGCCATCCTGCACGATAGCTCCGCTTACGCCAAGGGTCTGGCGGACGAGGCCAACGCGCTGTTGAAGAAAAGCGGCGCGAACGTGGTGTTTTTCGACGCGCTGACGCCCAAGGAAAATGACTATACCGCGATTTTGACCAAGCTGAAGGGCGCCAATCCCGATGTCGTGCTGTTCACCGGCTATTACCCGGAAGCCGGCCTGCTGTTGAAGCAAAAGAAGGGCATGAATTGGGCCGTGCCGTTCATCGGCGGCGACGCCACCAACAACGTCGATCTGGTCAAGCTCGCCGGCAAGGAAGCGGCTGCGGGTTACTATTTCCTCAGCCCGCCGCAACCGCAGGATCTGGACACGGCGGACGCGAAAGCGTTTTTGGCGGACTATCAGAAGAAGCACAACGAATTGCCGCCGTCGATCTGGGCGGTGCTGGCGGGCGATGGCTTCAGGGCGGTCGCCGCCGGCATCGCGGGGGCCAAATCCACCGACGGCGAGAAGGTCGCGGCCTACTTGCATAAAGACCTCAAAAATTTCTCCGGCCTGAGCGGGGCCATTTCCTTCGACGCCAAGGGCGACCGCGAGGGCGAGGTGTACCGGCTTTACAAGGTGGACGGCGAAGGGAAATTTGTGTTGCAGAAATAGCGGGAAAACCGGACGGTTTTTTCCCTCGCTGGAGAAAGCCGTCACGCGCGCCACGGGAGCAATCATGCTGGCTTACAAAACGATCTACCAATTCGTGGATGGCGGCATACACGCCGAGGTTCTCGATTTTCCTGTGGCGCTCACTCGCGCGGAAACCCTGCCCGAAGCCAGACAGTTGTTGGCGAGCGCCTTGGTGGAGATGGCGGCTTCTCGGCTCCGCGTGACGCCGGGTGAAGCGGTCGCCGCATGAAACGGCGAGAGTCATTGCTTCACTTGCGCCAACAGGGTTGCCAGTTGTTGCGGGAAGGCGGCGACCACTCCATTTGGGAAAATCCGGCCAACCATCGGCGCACCGCCATTCCTCGCCATCGTGGAATCGTCGATTTCACGGCGGCAAGCACTTGCCGGTAACTCGATATTCCTCTTCCTCCAACCTGAATCCGGCGACCCCGTGGAAGAATTTTTCCAGCAACTCACCAACGGCCTGGCCGTGGGCGGCATCTACGCCCTGATCGCCTTGGGGTACACCATGGTTTACGGCGTCCTCAAGCTCATCAATTTCGCCCACGGCGATTTGTTCACCTACGGCGCGTATCTCGGCCTGACCCTGCTGACCTCCCTGGCGCTGACCGACCGCTTAGGCTTCGCGGCCGGCGTGCTGGTGCTGGCGTTGATGGTGATGGGGCTGGTGGCGGTGCTGGGGGCGATTTTGGAGCGGGCCGCCTACCGCCCGTTGCGCCAATCGCCCCGGCTGTCGGCGGTGGTCTCGGCCCTGGGCGCGTCGATCTTCCTGCAAAACACCTTGATGCTGATTTACGGGGCGCGCTTTCAGGTCTACCCCGACAACATTCTGCCCGCCGCCACCCTCAACGTGTTCGGCTTGTATTTGCCGCTGATGCGGGTGTTGATCGTGCTGGCGTCGGTGCTGATGATGGTGGCGCTGTATCTGTTTATCCAGAAAACCAAAATCGGCACCGCCATCCGCGCCGCCGCCATCGACCAGGACGCGGCGCGGCTGATGGGCATCGACGTGAACCGGGTGATCATGCTGGTGTTTTTGGTGGGCCCGGCGCTGGGCGGCATCGCCGGGCTGATGGTGGGGCTGTACTACGGCCAGATCAATTTCACCATGGGCTGGGTTTACGGCATGAAAGCCTTTACCGCCGCGATCCTCGGCGGCATCGGCAATATTCCCGGCGCGATGGTGGGGGGGCTGTTGCTGGGGGTGGTCGAAGCGCTCGGCGCGGCCTACATTTCCATCGCCTGGAAAGACGCCATCGCCTTTTGCGTGCTGATTCTGATTTTGATCGTTCGGCCGACCGGCCTGCTGGGCGAGCGCGTGGCGGACAAGGTATGAAACCGCGCCTGAAGTGGTTGGGCGCGGGCGCGTTCGTCGCTTTGATGGCCGTCGCGCCGCTGTTTCTCAACGCCTATCAGGTGGACGTGCTGAACAGCATCGGGCTGTACGCGCTGCTGGGGTTGAGCCTCAATCTGATTCTGGGCGAGGCCGGTCTGTTCAACATGGGTCACGCCGCGTTTTACGCGATGGGGGCGTACACCGCCGCCATCCTCAACACCCGCTATCAGATTCCGATCTTGTGGACGCTGCCGCTCAGCGGCGCGGTGGCCGGCGCGTTCGCGCTGGCGGTGGCGCGGCCGGTGGTGCACCTTCGGGGCGATTATCTCTTGATTGTCACCATCGGCGTCGGCGAGATCGTGCGCATCGCCTTGGTCAACGACGTGTTCGGCATCACCGGCGGGGCGAACGGGATTTTCGGCATCGCCCGGCCCCGCGTGTTCGGCTACGTCATCCGTCGTCCCGACCAGTTTTTCTATTTGATTTGGGGCTTCGTCGCCCTGACCATCTTCCTGTTTTTGCGGCTGAGGAAATCGCGGTTCGGCCGGGCGCTGAATTACTTGCGCGAGGATGAGGTGGCGGCTGAAGGCAGCGGCATCGACACCGCCTACTACAAGCTGGCGGCGTTTGGCCTGGGCGCGGCCTGGGCGGGCATGGCCGGCACCTTGTTCGCCGCCAAGATGACCATCATCTCGCCGGAATCGTTCAGTTTTTGGGAATCGGTGGTGCTGTTCATGATCGTGATTCTGGGCGGGGCGGGCAGCATCGCGGGCGTGTTGCTGGCGGCGTTTCTGGTGGTCGGCTTGCCGGAGTTGTTCCGCGAATTGTCCGGCGCGCGGATGCTGGTGTTTGGCTTGGTGATGATGGTGATGATGGTGGTTCGGCCGCAAGGTTTGTTGCCGGCGCGCGGCCACCGGTTTTCGTGGGCGGGGCCGCAGAAGGGAGTGGAGCGATGAGCGCAGTCCCCGCAATGGCTGACGCCCTCAAGCCGACTCTGCTGACCTTGAACGAGGTCATCAAAACCTTCGGGGGGCTGACGGCGGTCAACCGGGTTTCGTTCGATGTCGCCGCAGGGACGGTGGTCGGGCTGATCGGCCCCAACGGCGCGGGCAAGACCACGGTGTTCAACTTGATCACCGGCAACTACCGGCCGGATCGCGGCGACATCGCGTTTGCCGGGCAGCGTTTGAACGGCCTGCGCACCCACCGCATCATCATGTTGGGCATCGCCCGGACCTTTCAGAATATTCGCCTGTTCCAGCAGTTGACCGCCTTGGAAAACGTGCTGGCCGGCTGCCATTACCGGATGCGCGGCGGGATTTTATCC
>JAEUPW010000074.1 GCA_016790045.1 Candidatus Competibacteraceae bacterium | reverse complement strand
GGCGGGACACTTTCGGTCGTGTCGAACGCCTATTCCGATCACGCGCAGAAAGTTGAGGACGCCAAGAAAAAAAGCGACGACTTTCTTCTCAAGATGGAAGAAATCGCCAGTAACGAGCGCATCAAAACCATCGAGTTCGGCGTCAACCTCCAGATTGAGAAAGCCAAAGCCGACGCCGAACGCGTCAAGTCCATTTTCGAGTCCATCAACGTCTCGATCCAAAGCACCGGTGACGTGCTGTCCGGGCTGTTCGGAAACCTGAGCGGTGCCGGAACATACGACCGGCTCGAAATATTGGAACAGATTGACACCGAAAACAAACTTCGGCGCGAGACGTTCGAGCTTCAGAAAAAGGTGGCTGAGGTCGAAATGGATCGCATCCGCGCCCAGACTCGCGCCCTCAATCGCGGCGATGCACTGATCCAGGTCGACGGGACCGGGCTTGCGCCGGAGCTTGAGGCTTTCATGTTTGCGGTTTTCAGGGCGATCCGAACGCGCGGCAACGCGGCCCTGGTCGATTATTTGGCAGCGCTCCCATGATCAGCTTGTCGTCGCAAGCCTTTGACCTCGCGGGCCACATCGTTTTGAACGCGCGCATCGAAAACCCGTACCAAGCCGAGCGGCGGGGCAGCGTGACGGCGACGCTCGATCAAGATGTGCATGTTTATGACGCCGGTTTTTGCGTCGGCGATCAGACGCTGACCGCGACGCTTCGCCGGCCCTCGCGCGAAACGCTCGATCACCTGACTTACTTGGTGTCGCATTACCCCGACCTGATTTTGTGCTGCGAGGCTGGAGTCTTCCGGGCGCGCGTCAAATTTGAAGCGAAAAGCGGGGTTTGCGCGCTGGCGTTTCGGCTGATCGAGCGCCTGGATTGATGCCCGCGTTCACCGCCGCGCTGACCGGACTAACCGATCTGGCGTTCCAGGTCGAGCGCATCCAAATCCGCCGGTCGGCGACGGCGCTCCAAATCTCCGTCACCTCGCCGGAAATCGAGAAAGCCGACGAGTTTGCAGCCCGCCAGGCCGGCGAGCTGGTCATCGCGCGCGACGGGGCCGAAGTCGCCCGCGCGCCCGTCCGATCTATCCGGCTCGACGAAGGCGCGAACAACGCGAGCGTCAGCCTCGATGCCCTGTCGACCCCGACAGCATCCGCCCCAAAAACCGTGATCGCGTCGGGCGTCATCTACCGCAATCTGGCTGCCGGCGCCCGCCGTTTTCGGTGCGCCCTCGCGCTGGAGGCGCTACCGGGCGACACCGTCGTGATCGGCGCGGAATCCATCATCGCCGTCAGTCTCGTGCATACCATCGAAAAGAGCCGCGCCGAAACCGAGGCTTCGGAATGATCGAAAGCTGGTACGACAAATCCGTCGCGCTGCTGTCGCTCCAGTCTCCGCCAGCCGGCGGATACCCCGATCTGTCCCCGAAATCGGCGGCGGTTTCAGCGGTTGGCGGCGTGACGGTTTCGACCGCGCAATACCTGCGCCACGGCTCCAGCGCGCAATTCGATGGGGCCGGGCACATCCTGATCGGCGATTCAACGACCCTCGATTTCGGGACCGGCGCGTTCACGGTTCTGCTGCTGATCCGCCCCACCTCCGCCCCTGGCAACAACGTTCTGCTCGCGTCGTCCCATGCGACGTGGTCGACCGGCGCGGTCGTGTTCCGGTTCAGCGCCGGAAAGCTGATCTGCTACAACTACGTGCAGCAGTCCGCGCTGATCGCAAGCGCCAGCTCGATCCCGCTCAACGCCTGGACGGCGGTCGAGTTTAATGGCACGGGCAGCGTTACAAGACTGTTTTTAAACGGAATATTAGACGCGACCGGGGCGCAGGCCGCCGCCGTTAATTTCGGCGGCAACGGAGGCGCGCGCCTGGGGAGCGCGGCATTCGACCCCGGATTTATCGGGCAGATGCAGGAGTTCGCGGCGATCAAGGGCATCGCGCTGCACACGGCAAACTACGCTCCCGAACAAATCTGCGGCACGATCAGCAACGCCGCCGCCGCGCCGGTGCGTGACGCGGTCGGCAATGCCGCAATCCGGACGGTGCAGGCGATCCCGCGCGCGACCGCCACGAGCAAGCGGATTTTTATCGGGGCATCGGGCGCGGATGGGCGCTACCGGCTCGAAGTGCCGATGCTCGAACATAACGTGCTGTTTCTCGATGACGACCCGGCACCGGTTTACGCCGACAAGCTGGCCAGCCGAGTGATTCCGTCTTGAGCGCCGCCGTTACGGCATCGTGGGTCGGCGATCTCGCGTATTCGCGCCCGGCGGGCGATCAAGTCACGGCGTCGTGGCATGTCGAGATGCTGCCGGCCGGCAGCGCTTACCGGCTGGCGCTCGATCCGACGCTCGACCCGTTGCCGCTCGCGGCGATCCAGTGCCGGAGACGGAGAGGGGCATCGACGTGGTTGTCGGCGACGCTCCCAACTTGGTCGCGCGCGCTGGAGCAGGCGCTGATCGCTCGGATCGGCGCGACGCTGGCCGTTTCGGCGGTCGCGGAGGGCGGATGGAAGCCATTTTTGTCAGCGATTCTGACGGATGTTTCGTCGGATGTCGGCCCGCAGCAGGCGACCCTCACGCTGACCGGCCGCGTCCAGACCCCGCGCTACACCGCCGCCGTCCGCCGGCTGCAAGGCATCAGCCGGCGCGGCTCCGAGAATGGCCGGAGCTTTTGCCGGTGCGCGCTCGATCCGCTGCTGCGCCCGAACGATACCGTCGATGACGGCGCGGCAAGCTGGACTGCCGGGGCCATCGCGTATCGCATCGAGGCGAGCCGGGCAGAAATGGAGGTCACCGAAGTCGATGGGTAAAGCGGTCATCGTGGGAAATGTTGGGCGCGGGCTCTACAAAGCAAAGCTCAAATACTCCGACCGGCTCGATGCTCTGCTCGCCAAGCTCCAAGCCGAAAAAGCGGAAGCCGACAAAAAGACGGAGGCGGCGCGGGCGACGTTGGGGCGGCTGGCGGGAGCGGCCGAGGCAGCGAGCGCCGGGCTGAACGCGCTGATCGAGCTGTGGCGAGCGAACGTCATTAACGCGACGATCTCCGAGCCGCCGCCTATCGACCCGGAAGAGCCCGACGGAACGCCCGAAGTCGAGCAGCCGGCGAAGCTTATCGCGCGGATCAATTCCGCCCGCTCCACGCCGCTCGGCCGGGTTCTGGCGCTCGACCGCGCGGCGGCAGCGGTGGCGGTGTCGGTGGCGTCGCTCGGGTATTTGTCGGATCGAAACGGCACGCCGGAGCACCGCGCCGCTCAGTTCGGCTACCGCTACGATCCGGCGGGCGGCGTCAAGATGCTGCTGGCGTTCGGGAAAAATAGCGCCAACGCGGTGGCGGACGGCTGGCTTTTGTCGGTGTCGTCTGCCCCGGCGCTGCTCGATCCCGCGCGCACCGAGGTTGGCGCGGCCTACGTCTACCGGCCGGACAACCCCTACGCGCATGTCTGGTGCCTATTCGTCGCCGCGCCCGGGAGCGCGGAGCCGGCCGGGCCAATTTTTGTTGACCCCGCCGCCCAGGCAGAGGACGACACCGAGCGCGCACTGGCGAAAATCGATCCTCCGAAAACCGATAATTTCGCGCCCGCACGCTTGTTTGAGGCGTGCGCCAAAATGGCGAAAGCGGCGCAATCGCTGCGCGCGGCAAAGTCGGCACTCGCAAAGTTGATCGCCGGGAATCTGGAGCGTGACCGAAAAATTGCCGCGCTCTCGGCGCTCAAAAATGACAGCCCGGAACTCCATATCTGGAGCGCGCGCTACGACGATAAATTGGCGGCCGGTACCGAGGTGACGACCGCTGAGGTACCGGGCTATCGCGACCCGGCGCAGACCCCTAACTCCACGACGCTCGACGCCGGCGCATACCCGTACTCCGAGAGCCGCCTCAACATTGTCCCGGCGCCACCGGTCGGCCAATTGGCATGGAGCGAGACGCTGCCGGATGCTGCGGTTTTCGTGAACCTGACATTGGAAGCGGCGCATCTTCGCTGGCGGCCCTTTTGGCGCTACGGGACGATCTTTTCCACGCCGTCGCAATCCCAGCCGACGGCCGGGCCGACCACGTTTGTCGAGCTGATCTCCTCCGACGGCGGAGAAACATACACATTTTCAACGACATACGAATATAAACCGTGCGATTCGTTGGTGGTTGCGCCCTACGGAGTCGATTCCGGCGGCGTGGTGACGCCGGCGGCAACGCCAGATCAAGTCCAGGTCGGCGACATCGTCGTTTCGACGCCGGACGCGGCGGGCGCTGACCCGGATACCGGCCTGAAGGCGATTTCTGGCGGCACGCTGGCATGCGCACGCTCCGACGAGCCGGGATGTTGCACGACCAGCTTAGCGGTGGGTTCGGATTTTCAGGTCCAAGCCTTTTTCGGGGCACCCGGATTGGCGCTCTCGACGACGCCCGGAACCGCTGGCGGCCCGCCGCTGATCCCACCCGGCTTCGTCGAATTCGCGCGGGTCGCGCTCGGAAAGCCGCGCGTTGGGTTCGTGAAAGTGTCCGAAATCTCGCTGATCGCATCGCCCCGCATATTGGGCGCTCGCGTAGTGCCGGGCACCCGGCCGAATACGGTCTTGTCACGCGACGTGCTGCTCGACGGCAACAAAATCGGCGACCGCGACGACATCCCGTGCAAGCGCGCGACCGGCGCGGATGGGGTTTCGCCGGCGGCGGTGTGCCGGGTGACCAGTCTGGTCGTTTACGCCACCGGGCTTTCCTCCATCCCAGGGAAAAAAGGCGTTATCCTCACAAACGAAATCGGCGGCCCCGGCGGTCCCCCCGAAATCCCGCAATCCGCCATCGAAATCGCCCGCGTTCGGCTCGATAGCTCGGCCCCGGCGGCGATCAAGGTCTCCGAAATCGCGGTTTCCGGCGTGCGCGAACTGCGCGCACAGCCCGGCTGGAGGTCGAATCCGCATGATAAAACGGTCACGTTTTCGGAGCCGTTGCCGCTGGCGCACGCCGGCGGACTCCCGAAAAAGGTATTCGCGAAAGTCGTTAAGCGGCGGGTCTTTGGCGTGGCGATTTCGGCCGCGATCTCCCGAGCCAGCACCGAATTTGCCGCGCTCCCGCTCGATGGACCCGAAGACATCATGCTGTGGGACGTGCCGACAACGTACCCATGCCTGTATGCCTTCGACCTCGGCGACGAGGTGCTGATCGAGTATCTGGCGCAAGACCGATCGCGCCCCAACATCGTCGGGTTTAGGCGCGAGCCGCGCGCGTGCTTTGTCGGCGGCGGGCTGCTGCGCTGGTCGGCGTTCGCGCCGGCGTACCCGCTGCAAATCTGGACCGGGGACTGGGCGAAAACCTTTTCGGCTCCGAAAAAATGGGACGGCGAAAAATATCCATCAGATTCATGGCTTTCGACCGCGCCCCACATCCAGTACCCGCACCTGACCGATGATCTTTTCGTAGCCGACGAAATGCGGCCCGAGCGCTACACCGGCCTCGCGCGCCTGGCGATGCAGGCGACTCACGCGGTCAAGCGGTTCCCCGGCGACCTGTTCATCACCTACCCGAAGCCGACGATTCACGGGATATGGCGCGGCGCGGAAGGGCGCTACTGGTCCATCGAACTCGCCGGCACCGGCGGGAAAGCGCGGCTCATGCAGGTGCCGAGCGCCAACGAGTACGCCACGCGGGCGCTACAAATGCTGCTCGCGGGCGAGTACGCCAACGACCGCCACCGCGACATGATCGAAGCCGAAGTCCTGGCCGGGCTCGAAATGACCGGCGATGAAATCACTTTCGTTTCGCCCGCGCAAATGGGCGCCATCGCGGCGCTGGGCGCGCCGCTCGGGCATGGCTGGCATTTCGCGCGCGGGCGAATGGAAGCGGCAGTTGTCGTGCGCGTCGAAGAGGAAATGCCCGAGTTCCCCGGCACCGGCGCGGTGCAAAACCGGTCGACGCCTTTTGTGGTGACGGCGCATGAGGAGCAGGTCGGGGGTGTCTGGCGGATCGCGCTCGATGCCGTCAGCCAGCCTTATCCGACGACGAGATGGCGGCCGCGCGCCGGGTGGACGAATCTGTATCGTCCGCTGCACGGCGCGGCGGGCCTGCGCTATTTCCCGGTCACCGCCGAGGCGGTTTCCGCGTTCGGGCTTTTCGCGGGTAATATCGCGCAAATCTATTGTTTTTACGACAAAAACGACGTGTTGCAGCGGGTCTGGTACATCCAGCACAGCTCGACCGAAACCCAGTTCGACACCCGCCCATCGAACCAGCAATGCGGGCTTTCGGAGTTCGATGCGTCGGGCGCGCACGGCTGGACCGGCGAGCAGGTGGGCGGGTTTGCGGTATCGGCGTCGGTGCCGTCGCTGGCGGCTTTCGCGGAGCCCAACACGTTTCGCGAGGAGCTGATCGACCGGCGCGAAATCACCGCGTCGGGGGCTTGGGAGGTCACGCATTCGACGTCGAGCGACAACCCCTTTTTGTCGGCGATGCAATATTTTTGTGACCAGTCGGGGCTATGGGACTGGTACACCGGCGGCGGGCAATTTACCCGATTCGGCAGCGTGACGTATCAGGTCGCGGCGGCGTCGCAATTCGAGCGCTTGGAGCGGCGGAATGTGCGCGATGTTCCCAGCGCCTGGGCGTGTATCATTTCGTACTCTGATCCGTGCGGCGTCTACATCGTGCGTCGGGCGGCTCATCGGATCACCAGCCCGCGCTACTCGACCCAGCGCACCGTAGCGAGCGGATCGCCACCCATTTATGGCGGGTCGGTTACGATGATCGGACACAATTTGCAGGGCGATGTCTCGCTGTCGGTCAGCCGCCCATTTTCGGCGAATGTCGTTGGTGGCGCGGCGACGCACAATGGCACGCTGGGCTATGTCGGATCAGTTTTTACCATCGAAGAAGCGCAAAACCTGCCGCAAGTCGAGGGTGGGAATACGGTCTTTGGGCCGGCGGCGGCCACCCTGCACGCGCCAACCGGCGAGATAACGCTCGACATGTCGGGCGTCTGGAATGAGATGTTCCCGGATGGGATTCTCGACGCCCACGCCTTCGGGCTGGTAGTTGACTCGATGTTTTCCCACGCCGGAGACGGGCGCTATTTCACGAGTCAGGGCGTATCGGCGGTTAGGGGCGGATACCCGGACGTTCCGGGTTCAGAATCGTTTTTTGTGGGGGGAGCTTGAGGGCGTCCGCTCTCCTGATCCCGCCGTAGCGTAGTTGTTTAGAATCACAGCGCGCGGTAGCCCGCGCCGCGCCCGTATTCGATCTCGACACGGCGGCTGCCATCGCGCATGTCGATGGCGCGCGCCGTCGCGTAGAGCCTGCCGCGCGGAGTGCGCCAGAAACGCAGGCTGTCCAGCGTGCCTAGTCCGGGATTCCATATCCCTCTGCGGTTCGCATCGCGCAGGCAGCGGGTCATCTCGCGGGTAGCGCACATATTGCTGATTGCATTAGCTTTCATATCCGTTCTCTCATTGCTGCCCGCCGAAGCGGGGCTGTTTCAGATTACGCCGCCAGGGCGGCGGCCAACTCTTTTTCGAAGCCCTGCACGTCCAGCCTGCAGGTGCCGGAGAATTTGCGGGACTTGGGGTCGATGCGGTACATGCCGCAGTCGATCCAGCGGGCGTTGCGGCAGTTGTTATAGAAGCTCACGTACACGCGAACTTCGCGAGCGCCGCGCCACAGCTTGAAGCGGACATCTAAGGAAGACTGCTCGCGGCAGACTTCTTCGATGGTCTTGGGGTCCTTGCGGCCTTTCTGCTCGGCCCACACGACCGTGAGCGCGATGGCGAAGTTGGC
>JAEUPW010000001.1 GCA_016790045.1 Candidatus Competibacteraceae bacterium | reverse complement strand
ATCTTCCCCTTCTCGCAGAGAAGCGTAGGCGGCAAATTCGGCCTCGTCCAACGGCCCGACCAGCCGTTCGCGGGCGAACGCCCGGTAGTGGCTTTCCACGATTTTGCTGTGCAGGCCGCTCTTGCGATACAGCCCCAGCAGCAGCCGGGCCTCGAAGCCATCGCCTCGCTCCAGATGGGCCACGTAGTCGGCTTCCAGCGCCTCTCGCTCGGGCTGGGTCAAACGATCCAGCGCCGCCTGCAAGCGCGCGGCCAAAAATTGGGTGCGCGAGCGTTCCTGGTGCACCGCCGGCGATTCCGTTTTCTCGGCGCGATCCACCGCAGCGGGCTCGGGCGACGGCATCCGGCGCGGCGGCGGCGCCGTCGCCCGGTAGTCCTCGCGCAACGCGGCCAGCAGATAAGCCGGCAGGTTGTGCACCTTGCCCGCGATCCGGTCCTGCTCGACCACGGCGATGTTGCCTTCCAGATAATCCGGCTCGTGAGTGGCCAGCGCCATGCGGATCTGGCGGGCGCTCAAACCGCAACCGGCCAACTTGTCGCGCAGATGCTCCTGGCGCTCCAGCCGATCCTCGGGCTTATCGACGACGGGCGGCACATCCTCGGGCGCGGTGATCGCGGCTTGGTGCTGGGCGAACAGCAACATTTGCGGGTTGTCGCTGACCCGGAACCGCACCGCCGCGACCTTGCGGTGATCGCGCTGGTAATCGATCTCCAGCAACAGGTCCGAGGTGTCGTTCACCTGGCGCACCGCCGGCTTGATGACCTTGTCGTTGAACTTGCGGAAATCCTGATAGTAGCCGTCCACCTCGCTGATGCCCAGCAGGCGCTTGAGGATGTCCAAGCCGATCCAGCCGGTGGTGCCGATCCGCCGGTAGCGCAGGCAGTTCTCGTACAGGGCCAAGGCGTAACTGCTGCTGAACTTGCGCTGGATGCTGAGGTTGAGCAGCGCGTAAATCTCTGGCCGATAAAGCTTTTCGCACAGTTCCGGGCTGTAGGCGTAAACGCAGTAACCGCCCTTGATGACCGCCTGCGCCAGCAGGGTGGTGGCGCCCCATTCCTCCTGGTGGCCGTCTTCGTCGAGGATGTTCCACTCCAGCACCGTCCGAGCGAGCGTCTTGAGGGCTTCCTTGAGGGGGTCCAGATTGTGGGTGTTGAACCCGATGGCCTCGGCGAGATCCTTGACCCGGATGCGGTGCACCCGCGCGGTCAGCAAACTTTCGTAAGCGTTGTACAAAAGCACGTTCGAGGCTTTGCGCTGGGTGAGCGTCAGCCTGTTGTTGATGTGGATGGCGGCGATGTGCTTTTTGAGATTCTGGTCGGCCAAATCGGTCACGACCATTCTCCGGGCCGCATCCACGCCGTGGTGTTTTTCCCTGCTGCGTGCCATATGGTTTAGTTTAGCAAATATGTCCCCTTGTCAATAAAAAATCGATGGGGACATTTTTATCCCATAAACGGGGACATTACGGCGCGGGCGCCTCGCTCGCGCGAACGGTTCAAGCCCGGTAAAGCGCCGATAACGGCCGCCCACATCCAGTCGTTCGCCCCTTGTGACGGTCTGGCTCACCCTAAAATAACAATTTGATTACAAATACATTATCGTGGATTCACGCCGAAAGGCCGAAAAAAATCCCATAAACGGGGACATTAAGGAATTTATCCCATAAACGGGGACATCTCATCCCATAAACGGGGACATCTCATCCCATAAACGGGGACATAATCTATTATAAAAATTTGATTTTAAAAGCAAATTTTCACCCTAAACGTTCTTTAAACGTCTTTTAAACATTCTTAAACGTCTTTAAACGAGCGTCGTCGCCGTTTTTTTTCAAAACCCGAAAAACCCGGCAAAACCGCCAGAAATCCCGGAAACCAACGGCGCAAAGCCATCCCATTCGTCCCTGAAAACAGGGATGAAAACGCGCGGCTAACGCGGAAACGAAACGGACAAACTTATTTTTTTCACCGGTCGCATCCAAATACCGACCCCGCCCGTAAACGAGGATGTCGGATCGAGCTATCTCGATTCAGACCCATGTCGCCAATTGGACTACACGAGGACTATCGCCATGATCAAAACTACCGCTTTCAACCAGCTCGCGCTGGCCGCCGCTGTCGCCGGAGCCCTGAGCTTGGCCGCTTCTCCCGTCTTCGCTGGCGGGGAAGGCAAGGAGAAATGTTACGGCGTTGCCAAGGCGGGCGAAAACGATTGCGCCAGCGCCGCCGGCACGCACTCCTGCGCCGGCACTGCGACCACCAGCTTCGACGGCCAGGATTGGAAGTACGCCGCCAAAGGCACCTGCGAAAAAATGGGCGGGCAACTAAAGCCGTTCAAGGGCCAAGGCAAGCCCGCATCGAGCTGAGTGTCGTGACCGAAGCTCGCAACCGCGCCGCCCTCCCCGCTCGGGCGGGGATCGGTCTGCGTCATCCGCACTTGCCGGAGTTTCTAGCCGCGCCCCAGCCGGCGGCGTGGTTGGAGGTCCACAGCGAAAACTACCTCGCTCCCAGCGGTCCCCGCGTCGCGGCCCTGGAGCGGCTGCGCGGCGATTATCCGCTGAGCTGTCACGGGGTCGGTTTGTCGCTGGGTTCGGCGGAGGGGTTGGACCGGGCGCATCTGGCGCGGTTGCGAGCGTTGTACGATCGGCTGGAACCGGAGTTGGTCTCCGAGCATCTAGCTTGGTCCAAGGCCCCGGATGGGGTCTTTCTGGCCGATTTGCTGCCGTTGCCCTACATCCGGGAAGCGCTCTGCGCGGTGGTCGCCAATGTCGATCTCGCGCAAGAATCGCTGGGTCGGCGCTTGCTGGTCGAAAATCCATCCACCTATCTGCGGTTTCGCGAAGCGGATTGGGATGAGGCCGGCTTTCTGACCGAGCTGGTGAGACGCACCGGTTGCGGCCTGCTGCTGGATGTCAACAACCTGTACGTCAGCGCCATGAATCACGGCACCGACCCGCTGGCGCCGCTGGATCGCTTGCCGCTGGCGGCGGTGGAGGAAATCCACGTCGCCGGCCACGCGCGCGTCGCGTTCTCGACCGGCGAATTGTTGATCGACGATCACGGTTCGGCGGTCGCCGATCCGGTCTGGGCGCTGCTGGCGGCCACGCTGGCGCGGACCGGTCCCAAGCCGGTGCTGGTGGAATGGGACACGAATATTCCGGCACTGCCGGTATTGCTGGGCGAAGCCGAACGAGCGGACGCCTACCTGCGGGAGGCGAACCGTGCGGCTGGCTGAATGGCAGCGCCGGATGCGGCGGACGCTGCTGGAGGGCCGCTCCGACCCGGAACTGCTGGCGTTGCTGGCCGATCCACCCGAACAGCGCGAACGGCGGTTGGCGGTGTATCGCAACAATGTCCGCCACGCCCTGTCGAGCGTGCTGGAGGCGGCGTTTCCGGTGGTCCGGCAACTGGTCGGCGCCGAGTGCTTCACCGCCACCGCGCTGGCGTTCGTCGTCGAGTATCCGTCCCGCCGCCCGGCGCTGTACGAGTACGGCGGCGATTTTCCGGCGTTTCTGGGCCGGTTTCGGCCGCTGGCGGAACTGCCGTGGCTGGCGGATGTGGCCCGGCTGGAGTGGGCGCGCAACGAGGCGCTGTTCGCCGCCGAGCGGGAGCCGCTGACGCCGGCCCGACTCGCCGCCGTGCCGCCCGCCGAGTTGCCGCATCTGCGGCTGACGCCGCAGCCGTCGGCTCGCTGGCTGGAGTCGTCCTGGCCGATTGACGCCATCTGGGGCGCGCATCAACCCGCCGGTGGGCCGCTGGAAGCGGTCGATCTCGAACGCGCCGAAACCGTGCTGGTGTGGCGGCAAAACGGGGCGGTGCGCCAGCGGCTTTTGACCGGGGGTGAATTGGCCTTGCTCGCCGCGCTGGCGACCCATCAGCCGCTGGGCGAGGCGGTCGATGCGGCG
>JAEUPW010000157.1 GCA_016790045.1 Candidatus Competibacteraceae bacterium | reverse complement strand
AGTGCATCAGGTGTAAGGCTTTTCCCTGCCTCACTTCGGTTACACAAACGTCCTTCTTTTTTTGCCCGCTTTTAGCTTTTCCAGCGCGCGGCTTTTCGGTTTTCTTCTCTCAAAAGCCTCGAAAACCATAGGGTGGACATCGGCCCTTGCACCGCGTTTGCCGGGGTATCTTGCCCGGCCTTTCACCCGAAGCGTCCCAGGCCCTTCGCGCGGACTATCCGACGGTTCGAACGCGCTCTTGCGCCGGTCCTTCGCGGCGAGCTTTGCCGGACTCGTCGCGGGGATCTTCGGCGGTCCCCTCGTGGGAGGTTTCACGGGAATATTGACGGGAATCTTCACGGGAATCCTCCGGTAGGATCGGACCGGAATCTTCACGGGAATCCTCCGGTCCGATCGGCCCGCGATTGCCGCGAGCCCTTCCTGCGGACCTTCGCCGGGCTCTTCTTACGGAAGTTCCCCCCTGGCTCGACCCCTTCCCTTAGCCCTTCCTCCCGCCGGATTTCGGCGAATTTCTCCCGCGTCGGTTTGGCCCCGTTTCGCGCCGGATTCGGGCCACCCCTTGACAGGCGAATTTCCTTGTCGAATGATATTCGGCGTATTTGAATTAAATTTATTCCTTTTATCGTTAATCTTATGAGAGAAAATCGCTTCGAATCAACTCTTTTTTCGGTGGATCGCATTCGGCAAGTGGCCGAGAAACTGACCGATTACCCGGAGGTGCCGCCGCCCCAACACGTCGGCAAAGCCGAGGCGGTGCGATTGCTCGAAGCGCCCATCCGGCGAATGCTGGAGAAGGGCTACACGCTGAAAAGGATCGCCGAAATCCTGACGGCGGAATGCGGCTTCGAGACCACCCCGCGCACCATCAGGCTCTATCTTCCGCACCTGCGGGTGCGGCCTCCCAAGGCGTCGGTGCCGCCCGCCGAACCCTCGCCCCCGAAGAAGCTGCCCCGGCCGGTGCGCCCCGGCGAGTTTCACGTCAGGCCCGACCGCGAAACGCTATAACCCGTCTGGAGACTTTCAATGCCCTTCCCCATCATTTATGTCGGCGGCGGCAAAGGCGGCACCGGCAAATCCCTGACGTCGATGCTGGTGGTCCACCACCTGCTTCACGCGCTCGATCTGGACGTGTTGCTGGTCGAGACCGACACCTCGAACCCGGACGTGTTTCGCTGCTACGAAAAGACGCCCAGGGTGAAAGCGGTTTCGCTCAACCTGGACGTGGACGACGGGTGGGTCAGCCTCGTCAACCTGTGCGAAGCCCATCCCAACAAAGTCGTGGTGGTCAGCTCGGCCGCCCGCAACCAGTTGGGGGTCAAGGACAACAGCGACATCCTGACCTCGATGATCGAAGCGTTGGGCCGCCAGTTGGTGGTGTTTTGGGTGATCAACGCGGACCGCGACGGGGTCGAATTGCTGTTGGACTTTCAAGAGGTCGTCGGCGCGGTCCGCTATTACGTCGTCCGAAACTTGAAATTCGGCCCCGAAGACGCGTTCAAGGACTACAACTCGTCCTCCGCCCGCGAAGCGATCGAAGCGGGCGGCGGCCAAACGCTCAACCTCCCGAGACTGGCGGCCGACGTGGCGCGGGCGCTTTACTCCGAGCGCCTGTCGATCGAAAAGGCGCTGGTCAAAATGCCGCTCGGCAACCGGGGGGCGCTGTCGAGCTGGTGCGCCCGATGCGCGGAAGGTGTGGGCGGCGCGCTGGCGCGGGAAGTGGCGGCGTCGCAACCGGCCGAAACGGCGGAACCGGCCTGATCGCCGGGCGCTGCCATGGCGGTCGCCTCACGGCCCGACCAACGCGGGGCGGCACCCGAACCCGCCCCGTCCCCCAAGCCCGACCAAGCCCGCGACAAAGCGCTCGCCAACCGCTTCGAAAAGCTGCTGGGGCGGGCGGCCTCCAAGGAGGAAATCGCCGAACTCTACCGCGTTCAAGCGGCGCTGGAGATCGATGACAACGACGCGCTCTGGAGCCTCGTCATGGGCCTCCAAAGCTTTCGCGACAGCATCGCCGCCGCGATCGACCAGCGCCTGTCGCACGCGGACGCCGTGGCGGAGAGCATCACCGCCGCCGCGAAAGCGCAATTCCTCAAGACCTTGCCGGAGGCCATCGCCAAGGCGGCCGTCGCCCACAAGCCCAAAACCGTCCTGGGCCTTCCCGCGACCTATTTGCCGCTCGCCGTGTTGGGGCTGTCGCTCGCGGGCGCGGGCCTCGGCGGCTGGACGGCTTTCGAGATCGGAAAAAACGTCGGGGCGGCCGTGGCGCTCGACCGCTGCGCGCGGGATCAAAAACCGCCGCCCGCACCACCGCCCGCCGTCGCGCCCAAGAAAACCCAGCGGCCGTAGCGGCGCGCAGCCCGCGCGGCCGACGCTTCAGCCAACGGCCGGCCGTTTCGCCCACCCTGTCGACGGACCCGCCAGGGATGGCGGGTGGGCGGGGCGCGGGGCGGGGAACGCCCCGGCTTTTGAGGCCACGGAAAGCGTCGCGCGCAGGACGCGCGCCGCTGTACAGGGACGTCGTGAGGGCGTTCGGGCCACGAGCGCGACACGCCCAAACTTTGCCGGCGACCTCGCCCAAATGGGCGAAAGCCGCGACGGTGGGTTGATCGGCTGAAATCAAGAGATCGAATCCAGCGAGGTCAGCATGACGACTTTTAATTTTTTCAATTTCGGGTTGGGAACCTTGGCCATCGTGGCCGGTGTGGTCGCTCTTGAAACCCAGATCCGGCCGCCCGCCGGCGGCGCGCCCGGCGCGCCCGAAGGGGCCAACGGTTCGCCGCCGGCCGGACCGCGGGTGACAGCGCGCGCGATCATCGTCGGCGCGCTGCACGTCGACATCGCCGCCTTGGCCGCCGGCATGGTCATCTGGGACGAGCGTGTCATGGCGGTGACCGCCGCGTTGGCCGCGGCGCTGGTCGGCGCGGCGCTCGCTTTGGGCGCCGGCGCGAAGGAAAGCGATGATCTGGCGCTGGGATGGGCGATCGCGGGCCTGATCCTGTTGTTTTTGGCCTTTCTTGTAGTGCCCGGCTGGAGAGCATATCCATGCTGAAACGCGCGCTCGGGCGGATTGCAATTTTGCTGCTGGCGGGCGGCGCGGCCTCGGCCGTCGCCGATGTTTTATTCGCGGGTCCCGGCATGGAACCCCGCTTCTGCCCGGTGTCCGAGAGCGCGTTGAGAGATCTGGCGATAGCGCGCGCGATGCTCTGTTTTGGCGTTCTTCTGATCGCGGCAGTATCGATATTCAAGATCGTGCGAGATTGGGCGGGGTTGCGGCGCGCGCGCCGCTGAACGCGACGGACCTTGCGACGTTGCACCTTGGCCGGCGAAGGCAGCCAACCGTCCTCCACCGCGCTCCCGACGCGCGATGGAGCCAAGCAGGGAGCTTGGCCGGAGGCCGCCGCGTGGAGGGCGAAAGGAGAGGTGGGGCCTCCCTGCCCCGCTTCGCAGTTAGCCAAAAGCTTTGGCTGCTCCGCGAATTTGCTCTGCTGTCTCGCTCGCCAGCGCTGGATGAAAACTCGCCTTCGCCAGCGCCCTCGCCAGGAATTCCGGAGAGCTGAGCCGTTCCAGTCTTCGCAATAGGAGCTGAGCTTGTCCCTCCGTCAGGCCGCCGCCCGCCAACTGCGAGCTGTGTCGGCAAATAACCGCTATCGCGGTCACCGCGTCCTCCCCGTCGGCCCAAACTTCCAGCATCCGATCCAATCCCTCACCGGCCCAACCTGCCGCGAAGGCGTACAGGATTAATGTCGAGGTGGCGACCTGCAAGTACTCCCAATCCTCGTCCGGCTCCTCCCGCCAGCATTCATCGAAAATGAGGAGACCCGAGGGCAATAACCGGATCGCCTCCGCTATCGCCTGATCGAGGCGTTGGAACCAATAACAGCGATTGCTCCAACCGCTGGTGATTCGAAATGCGTGCCGGTCCAGTCTTTGGTCAGTCATCGTCGTCTCCCCGCGACCCGCCGGGGCGAGCCGATCCCGCCCCGCCGCGCGCCGCTGACGGTTCCCGACCGGCCCGCGAGGGGCCACGCCGTCAAGGCCGAGGCGGGCGCAGGGAAGCGCCCGACCGCCAAGGCCGGGCAGGAAAGCCCGGCCCGCCTGGACGGTGGGGACACGCGGGATACCCTGAAAAGACACGTGCGCGCGGCCATAAAAAATCAGGGATTCTTTTGCCTCGGTCGCCGCAAGCCGGTTTCGGCCCCCGCGCCAGGGAGGGCGCCGGGCCGGCTGGCCGCGTTCGGCCCGGAGCGCGGTGCGGGACGCGCCGCGTTTTGGGGAGTGCGGCGTGCCGGAACGGGTCGCCGCGCCAGGGAGGGCGAGGGTTCGGGCGGCGGGGCGGTTTCCTTTCTCCCGCCGGCGGGGTTGAACGGACGCGCCCGCGTCCGTGTGGGGGGTTGGGGGCGGGACGCCCCCAATGGTTGTGCCGTGAGCGTGGCGTGTCGCGGGGGCGGCGGCGAGCGGAGCGAGCGGGCGGCCCCGCAGCGCCCGCGAACTCCAGACTAGTGCCGCACTAGCGCCGCGCCGCCGCCTTGGGCGGCGCGATGCGTTATGCGGAAATGGACAAGGCGACACGGCCGGGCGCGCCGGCGAGGCGCGGCGCGGACACCGCGATTTCCACGTCGCAACCCAGCCGGGTCAAATAATCGAGCATTTTGCTCTCGCTGATGCCCCGAAACCGTCCGCGCAAAAGCTCGGACAATTTGGGCTGCGAAAGCCCCATCACCTCGGCCGCCTGCTGTTGGGTCCACTGCCGGGCCTTGACGATCTTGCCGATCTCGGTGGCGAGTTCGGCTTTCCTCAACATCTCGCCGGCATCGGGAAAACCGAGATCGGCGTAAACGTTGATGCTACCCTGTTCAAATTCGATCATCGCTGCTTACCTCTCGAAATGCGTTCCGCTTCCTTCAAGCGGTCGCGGACCAGGTCGATGTCCTGCTTGGGCGTTTTGCTGCCTTGCTTCGCCTTCTTCTGGAAGCAGTGCAGGACGTAAATCGCGTCGTCAAACTCCACCGTGTAAATTGCCCGGTAGGTGGCCCGGTCGAAATCCTCCACGATTTCGAGCACGCCCGCCGAACCGAACCCGTGCAGCGGCTTGGCGGCGTCGCTTTTCTCGCCGACTTGGGCGAGATACAGGGCATACCCGAAATCGTCTTGCACGGCGTCCGGCATGGCCTTCAGCGCCTTCTTGGCGGCCGGAATCCATTCGAGGGGCTTGATCGCTTTCATGCTGTATTATACATAAATAGGTATATAAATGCTCGTTATTTGAGACCGGCGCGCGCGGGCGCGGCTCGCATTATCCCGCCCGCTCGCGCCGGTCTATGGCTTCCACGGCGGCCACCGCGAGCGCCGCCAGTTTCAAATACCAATGTCGTGCGCCTTCCAGGTTTCCCGATTCCACCATATAGCGCGCACAGGCACCGTAGTCTTCAATCATCCGACGAGTGATAGATTCCAAGGGATTCCACGGGCCTTCCCAATCCCTTTGATATTCTTCTCGCTCCTGCCATAACTGATCTTCGATCTCGATCAACACGCGATGGGTCGCTTTCATTTTTCCTCCTCCGGTTTTGACTTGCGGGGAAAGGCTGCTGAGCCGCGCGTTCTCCGTCCGAGCTATCGAACGCTTCGCTAAGCGACGAGCGCCAGCGGCTCAACCGGCGATTCTTCGCCGGCTTCCCGGAAGGCCAGCAAGAAATCGGCGGCCTTTTGCGCGTGGCTGGCGGCGGTGAAAATCGCCCGCTTGTCGTTTTTCAGCGCGCGCAACCAGTCGGCGACATAGGCGGCGTGGTCGTCTCTGACCTCGGGCGTCAAGCCCAACTCGGCACACAGGAAGGCGCTACCGATCTCGGCCACCAATTCCTCCAGCACATAGCCCGCGTCGCCCCACCGCTTCTGTCCCAAATCCCGGTCCAGCCGGGAAGGGTGGCGCGTCCAGTGCGCGCACTCGTGCGCCAAGTTCACGTAATAGTCTTCCGGGCTACGGAAGCTCTCGAACGGCGGCATTTGGATAAAGTCCGGTTCGATGGCGTAAAAGGCTCGGTCGCCGCCGTGGCGAATGTCGGCCTGCGTGGCGCTAAAAAAGGCGTCCAGCGCGGCGTTCCGCTCGGCGGCTGCGCGCTCCGGCAAGGCGTGGGTCGCGTAAAAGCGTTCCGGCAAGCCGTCGATCTGCTCGACGTTGAAAGCGGTGTAGCCCTTCATATAGGGAATTGCGATTTCCATATCCTCGCCGGTTCGGCCGTCAGTTTCGGTTTTGATCATGGCGTTGGCGAACACCACCACCGCGCCATGCTCGCCCTTTTTGACCTGTCCGCCCAATTCCTGGGCTTGCTTGTAGGTCATCCAAAACGGCGCGTTAAACCCGCATTCCATCGCGGTCGCCCAAAGCGTGATCACATTGATCCCCCGGTACGGTGTACCGTCCCACCGCAAGGGCCGCGAGATGGGACCGGCCGCGTGGCGACCGCTCGCCCAAGGCTGGAACCAGGGGCGCGCGCCGGCTTCCAGCGCCTTCAAAATGGAATCGGTGACGCGCGCGTACACGTCGGCGCGGCTGGGATCGTTGCGGTTTTTGTTCGTGGCGGCCATCGTCATCACTCCCGTAGGCTTTGGTTTTTCACCGCGCGCAGGACGCGCGGCAGGGCGCGGCAGGAGCCGCGCTCCAAGGAAGGCGGAAGGGATGCCCTCCCAGGAGCGCCCCCCTGGGCCGGAGCCGCTGGGGGGCGACGCGCCGCTGCCCGACGCGCCGCCGCGCGCCAGGGCGCGACCGGAGGCCGCAGCCCGACGCGCAGCGAGGGACCGGGCGAGGATCGCGGCGAAGCGCACCCTTGCGCGAGAGAGGCGGCGCAAAGGGCAGGGTCGCGGAAAAGCCCCCCGGTGCCGGGCCGGGGCGGAACACGAGCGAACGCGAGTGCGACCGGCAGGGACGCCAAGCAGGGACGCGCGAAGTCGGGGGCACGGGGGCCGGGAAGGCCCCCGAAATCTTCAGCGGAAAGCGCGCGCGCCGGGAGCGCGCCGCTTACAGGGACGTAGGTTGCCGGACAGGACCGCCGGCGGGAGGAAGCGCAGGATCGGACGGTCGAGCGCCGGAGAAAACCCTTCTCCCCGCTGGCCGGTGGCTCTTTGCCGGCGCCATCACCCGAAAGACAAAAGGTCGGTTGTCGGTGCCGAACACAGCGGCGATCTGCCCGTCAGCCCCGCGAGCGCGCCAGCGCGACCGCGCTGCACGCCAGAGAGACCAAAACCAGGGCCAGGGGCAGCGCGTGCGGGTCGCGAATCTGGCCGGCCGCGCCGATCAGGGACGCGACCAGGCCAACGCGGCCGAGCCAAACCGCGACCGTCGCGCCCGCCCGCCCGGCGCTCGGCTCGTCAGGCCGCACCGGCCGGCCCCCCGTCCAGCCACGCGCGCCAGCGCTCGGGCAGCGGTTCGGCGATGGCCGGCCACACGTCGGCCGTCTCCCAAGACCCGTCGCTCTGGGGTACCGGCGCGGAGTTCGCCAATTCTCCTTGGCCATCGTAATCGACCACCGTGACCTCCAGCTCGCCGGGATGCTCGCCGAGGACTTGTTGCAGGCAACCGCCTGCCACGATCAAGACAATTTTCATTTTTGGCCGTAGCCCTCGACGGTTTCCGCCACATCCCGCAGCCACGGATACCGGCGCGCGTCGCGGTAAACCGCCGGCTCGGCCCAGGCCACCGGCGCGGGCGTCGGCGCGCACACCCAGCCTTTCCAGCGCGCTTCGGGCTGATCGACGACCAACTGACCGAGCCGATCCAGATAGGCATCCTGCCCGTTCGCGCCCGGCGCGGCGTGCGGAGGATCAAGCAGCAAGCGCCGACCATCCCACCGGTACGCCAACCGCAACGGCCGATGGATCGGGCTCAAGCGAATCTCGACCTGACCGCGCGCCGGATCAAAGCGCCACGCGCTGCGGTAGGCGGACTCATCGCCCGTGTAGCGAAACATCAACCGGCATTGCCATGGGCCGGCGAGCGGATCGGCGCTCGACGCCGGAACCGCACCCGCAATAAAACACGCGCCGAGCGTCAGAGAAGCGGTGATTGAAGCGATTTTCATGTCGAATCTCCTGGCATGATTTTTTGAAGCATGGCGCGCGTTCGAGCCCGCGCCATTTGTCGGCTCAGTAAAGAATCCCGCCATCATCGCCCGCCAAACCCGCCGAATGTTCGGTGAGTTCTGCCGGCGCGGATGGCAGAAAACCGGCGGCCAGCGCGGTCGAGCCTTCGGGTTTTTTGCCGAGCATCATGATATTTTCCGCCACGATCTCGGTCACATGGCGGTCGATGCCCTCCTCGTCGGTCCAAGCCCTCAAGTCGAAAGGCGCTTTCACGGTTCCCTCCGCCCGGCGGGCATGACCGTTTTGAGCACCGGCCAGACGCCGCCCCACCCGAACACGAACTTGATGCCGGCGTACTGCAAGCGGCGTTGGTCGCCGGCGACGTTGGCGGCCAGCGCTTCGGCGGCCATCCGGCACAGCCAGGCGTGCAAGCCTTCCCCGTCTCGCCGGGTGCTCGCCCACAGGTCGAGACAGCGCAGCGACGCGCGGTCCAGGGCGTGGCCTGTCACCTCCAGCTCCGGCGTCACCGTCCCGCGCCGCGCCAGCTCGGCTTCGGCGATCCCGGCGCGGGAGTGTCGGACGTTGACCATCCATTTCAGATAAGACACCGGCAGCCGGGTATAGCGCACCCCGCGCCAGCAGCCGAAATCGCAAATCAGCCCGTGCGTGTTCACAGCTCGACCTCCCCCTCCTCGACGTCAAACCGCAATGTCCTGCCACCTCCGTCGGGCTCCAGCACTTCCAGGGGGTAGCCGGGCCATTTCTGTTCGAGCCAGCACTCGTCGAACCGGGCGAGCTGGGTTTCCCACAGCGTGCGCCCTTGGGCCAGCAAGCGTTCGGAGGTGTGATAGACGGCCACCGCGTGGGGCGGTCTGGTTTCCACGACGACAAAAGTGTGGGGGATTTTCTCCGGTGCCGTGCCGGTGTGCTCGCTCGCCAACATCCGATAAAAGGCGGCCGACAGGTGATAGCCGTACCGGTAAACGTCGCGCAGAAAGCTCTCCTTTCGGGCGTCGGTCGCGGTTTTCAGCTCGGCGATGCTCGGCGGTTGACCCAGCCAATCCAAGCGCCCTTTGAGCGGGAGCAGCCCCGTTCCACGTGGAACGGTGATGATTTTTTCCGGCTCGCCGCCTTCGAGCAGCGCCCGCGCGTCGGGATGTTGGCGAACCGCTTTCGTGGCGCGCAAAGCCGTTTGAAAATCCTTCTTCGCCACAAGCAGCTTTCCGGCTTCCAGCAGTTTCGCAAATTTGGCTTTTCCGGCTTTGCTGCGCCGGTTGACCGATTCGGCCAGCGCGAAATCATCGTCGAACTGCTCGGGCGTCAGCGTCAGGGTGTGGGTCAGGGTTCCCAACAGTTGGGCGGCGGTCGGGGTTTCCGGCTCGCGCTTCGGGTTGAGATACTTCGCCCAGCAGTGCAGCGGCGAGCGCTGCATTTCGATGAGCATGTGGCTCGATACGCCGGGGAGTTGAAAATAGTCTTTCGCGTTCATCGGTTCGCCTCCGGTCGCGCCGTCCTTGGCGCGATCTGGATTCAAGCGGCTTTCCGCGCGGCCTGTTCGCC
>JAEUPW010000145.1 GCA_016790045.1 Candidatus Competibacteraceae bacterium | reverse complement strand
GTTCTTTTCGGCGATGGTCTTCAGCGCCGCGATCACGTTGTCGTCCGCGCCCATCACGCTGCTGATCGGGTCCATCGCGGTGCTTTGCAGCGGGATCGGCTCGCGGAAATGCCGCACCAGGAACACCTTGGCGAAGGCGGTGCAGCCTTGCGCGCCGTGCAGCAGCGGCATGGCGCGGTTGAGGCCGAGCACCGCCAGGCTCGCGCCCAGCGGCTGGCTGGTTTTCAGCGGGCTGACCGCCAGCGGTTTGGAACGGCTCAGGATTTCAGCCATGGGCGCGGTCCCGTCGGTCGAGGCGCGGCCGGACGGGTTCGGCGGTCGCGCCAGGGTCGGTCGGCGCCAGCGCCACCGCGGACGCGGGGCCATCGCGCCACGGCGCGGGCCGCCGCACCGCTTCCCACACCGGGTTTTCCAGGGCGCGGGCCAGTTGCCGCGCCAGCGTGAGCATGCCCCGATAGCCGGCGTAACCGTGCTCGCGCTCCTGGTTCACGTCCAGGAACGGCAGGCGGGCCTTGAGGGCGGTGTACTGGTTGCGCCCGCCGGCGATCAGAATGTCGGCGCGATAGTCGCGGGCCAAATTCAGCAACTGGCGGGCGTTGCCGTCCTCGATCATCTTGGCGTCCTCGCCCATCAGCGCCTTGATCCGCGCCTTGTCCTCCTCGGTCGATTTCTTGGTGCCGGTCGCCACCACGTGAATCCCCAAATCCTGCAAGGCGGCGACGATGGACCAGGATTTGACTCCGCCGGTGTAGAGCAGCGCCCGCTTGCCGCGCAGCCGCTCGCGCCAGGGCGCCAATTCCACGGCGAGCCGCGCTTCCTCGCGGGCGATCAGCGCCTCGGCGCGGGCGCTCAGGTCCGGGTCGTCCAGCAGCCGGGCGAAATCGCGCAGGGCGGCGGACACGTCGCCGACGCCGTAGAAACTGCCCTCGAACCAGGGGATGCCGTAGGACTCTTTCAGCTTGCGGGCGACGTTGAGCATGGCGCGGGAGCAGACCACCATGGTGGCCTCGGCCCGGTGCATGGTCTGCACCTCGGCGAAGCGGGCGTCGCCGGACAGGGCGCACAGCACCCGCAGCCCCAGCTCGTCGAACAGCGGCAGGGTGTGCCAGAACTCGCCGGCGATGTTGTACTCGCCGATCAAGTTGATGTCGCGGACGCGCAGGTCGGGCCGGGCGGGATCGACCGGCGGCGGCTCCGGCTCGCGCCCGCCGACCACGTGATTCAGCATCGTCTCGCCGGCCAGCCGGTTGCCGAGGTTCTTGTTGCCGTAAAAGCCGGCGGCGTCCACCGGGATCACCGGCACGCCCCAGCGCGCGGCGGCGGCCTTGCAGGTGGCTTCCAGATCGTCGCCGATCAGGGCGGTGACGCAGGTGCTGTAAACGAACACCGCCGCCGGCGAATAGCGGTCGACCGCCTGTTTGATGGCGTGGAACAGCCGCTTTTCGCCGCGCCCCATGATCACGTCCTGCTCGCTCAGATCGGTGGTCATGCCGATCTTGTACAAGGTCGAACCGCTGGAGCGCGCGCCGCGGTTGTCCCAGGAGCTGCCGGCGCAACCGCTGGGGCCGTGCACGATGTGGGCGACGTCGGCGATGGGCAGCAGGGCGATCTGCGCGCCGTCGAAGGTGCAGCCGCCGGCGGTCGCGCCGGGCGTGGGCCGGGCGCAACCCGTCTTGCCTTTCAGGTTGTGGTCGCAGGCCGGCTCGTCGAGCAGGGCGGCCAGTTCGCTGGATTTCATCGCGGGTTCCTCGACAAGGCTCGCGTCGGGCGGCGACGCGGGGTCAGGGGCGGCGGATCGCCACCGGTGGGCGGGCGACGGGAGCGGCCGTCAGTCCGCCACCGTCTCGCCCAGCAATTCGGGTTTGACCCGCTCCAGCCATTCCTCCAGCCGTTCCTCGGTCAAATCCGCCTGGTTGTCCTGATCGAGCACCAGGCCCACGAACTCGCCGTCGCGCAGCGCCTTGGATTTGGTGAACTCGTAACCCTCGGCCGGCCATTTGCCGACCAGGTGGGCGTCCATTTTCTTGAGCTTTTTGTAGAGGATGCCCAGCGCATCGACAAACTCGTCGGGATAGCCCACCTGGTCGCCCAGGCCGAACAGGGCGACGGCCTTGCCGCGCAAATCCACGCTTTCCAGGATCGGCAGGAACTCGGTCAGCGGCTCCGGCAGTTCGCCGTCGCCCAAGGTCGGGGTGCCGAAGATCAGGGCGTCGCAGGCGGTCAAGTTTTCCGCCGTGGCGCCCTTGACGTTGAACAGCTCGATTTCGCCCTCGTCAAACTGCTTTTTGATCATCTTAGCGACTTTGCGGGTGTTGCCGGTGTCGGTCGCGTAGAACAATCCGATCTTGGCCATGACAGTTACCTCGCGTCGGTTCAATCGCTGCCTTCAAAATAGGATGTGATCGGCGCGGAGACGATGCGGGCCAGCCAGGGCGGCGGCCCTCGCTCCAGCATTTGCCGCAGCGCGTCCAGTTGCGTTTGCAGCGAGCCGCCGTCGGGTTTGAGCAGGTGCACGCCGCGATTGATCACGCGCGCCGCCGCCGGGCCGCCGATGGACAGGACGTACAGCAGGTGGCAATCACTGATCAGGGTGACCCGGCGCAGGATGTTGTCTTCGCCTTTGAGCGGCCCCAAGGGGGGCGGCGCTTCCCGCAGTTCGATCAGCCGCGCCTCGCGGGCGCAGAGCTGATAGATCATGAATTGGCGGCAACTGCCGAAATGGCCGTCCAGGCGTTCGCCGCTGTCCGAACAGAACGCGACCCGGATCGAATCCGGCAAGTCGCCGCTGCGGTAAGGTTGCGGTCGCAATGCGGTTGCGGTGCTCATAGTCGTTTCACTCGCACGGTCATGGGGAGTTTGGGCGCTCGCGCCAAAGGCTCCAGATAGAATCGCGAGCCGTCGGCCAGCCGGATTTCGCCGCCCCACCTGTCGGGGCTCGCGTGCTCCAGGGCGGTCACGGTTTCCTCGTGGTCCCGCTTGGTGACGTAAAACACCAGTTGGCCGGCCGCGTTGTGGCGCAGCATGACGTTGGGCATGATCGGGGCTCTCCGGTGGCGCCGGGGCGGCGGCGAGACCCGCCCCGGCAGGTGGGCGTCAGCGGACCAGATCGAAGGCGAAGTCGGTTTCGCCCATGCGCATGGTTTCCTCGTCCAACCGCTCCATCACCGCGTTGACCAGGGTTTTGAGCATGTGCATCGCGCCCTCGTAACCGAGCGTGGTGTCGCGGTGCAGGTGGTGGCGGTCGAACAGCGGGAAGCCGAAGCGGATCAGCGGCACCTCGAATTCCTTGCCCTTGTGCAGGGTGTCGCGCTGGATGAACTTGCCGTAGGAATTGCCGATCAGGAAATCTGGCTTGTCGGCGAACACCAGCGAGCGCAGGTGCCAGAGATCCTTGCCGACGTGCACCTCCGCGCCTTGGCCGTAGGGCGAATCCTTCAGCAGCTTGGCGAGGTCCTTGGCCCAGCGCTTGTTGCCGTTGTGGCAGAGGACGTGCAGCGGCTCGGCCCCCAGCTCCAGCAGGAACTGGCACATCCCGGTCACGAAGTCGGGGTCGCCGAACAGCGAAAACCGCTTGCCGTGCAGCCAGGAATGCGAGTCGGTCATCATGTCCAGCAACCGGCCGCGCTCCCGGGTCAGCGAATCGGGGATCGGCTTGCCGGTCAGCTCCGAGACCTTCATCAAAAACTCGTCGGTGCCGCTCAAGCCCATCGGGATGCCGGCGAGACTGGCGGCGTGGTTCCAGGTTTCCTGCACGTACTTCTTGGTCTTGGGCGAAGTCCACGGTTGCAGCAACAGCGTGTCGATGGCGTTGGGCGCGTCCTTGATCTCCTCGATGCGGGTGCCGCCGGCGTACATGCGGAATTCGCCGTCGGTCGGGGTGTCGAGCACCTCTTCCGGGTCGCACAGCATCGTGTAGTCGACGCCCATCTCCCCGAGCATCCGCTTGATGACGCGGAAGTTGCCCAGGTAGGTTTCGAAGCCGGCGATCACGTTGAGCTTGCCGTTGCTCCCGACGACCTTGCCTTCCATCTCGTTCAGGGTGAAGTAGCGCAGCACGCCTTCTTCCATGTTGTCCCAGCCGGTGGTGTGGCTGCCGACGAAGCTGGGGGTGTGGGCGAAGGGGATCGGGAAATCCATCGGCACCCGGCCGTCCTTGCGGGCGTTGGTGATGAAAGCGTTCAAGTCGTCGCCGATCACCTCGGCCATGCAGGTGGTGGACACCGCCATCATTTCCGGCTGATACAGCTTGAGGGCGTTTTCCAGCCCCTCGAACATGTTCTTCTGGCCGCCGAACACCGCCGCGTCCTCGGTCATCGAATCGGACACGGTGGCGATCGGCTCGCGGAAATGGCGGTTGAAGTAGGTGCGGAAATAGGCCACGCAGCCTTGCGAGCCGTGGACGTAGGGCAGGGTTTTGTAGAAACCGAGCGCGCACAGCACCGCGCCCAGCGGCTGACAGGCCTTGGCCGGGTTGATGGTCAGGGCCTCGCGCTGGAAGTTGAGCGCCTTGTACTCCTCGGTGGTGGTCCAGCGGAACACGTCCTCCAGCTTGTCCTTGTCGGGCGCCTCCTCGAAAACGTGCTTGCGCTCGAAGCTGGCTTGATAGTCCTCGCCGGTGAACAGCGGATAACCGGGCTTGATGGCGTCGGCGTTTTGCATGGCGGGTCTCCTCGAAGCCGCTCAGGCGGCGGCGGACAGCGGCTCGGCCTGGGCGCGTTGCCACGGGGCCTTGAGCTTCTGCCAGCACGGGTTGTTGATGGTCATGTCCATGTCGCGAGCGAAGATGGCGAAGCCGTCGTAGCCGTGATACGGGCCGGAGTAATCCCAGGAGTGCATCTGCCGGAACGGGATGCCCATCTTGTGGAACACGTACTTTTCTTTGATGCCGGAACCGATCAGGTCGGGCTTGAGCCGCTCGACGAAGGATTCCAGCTCGAAGCTGGTGGCGTCGTCGTAGATCAGCGCGCCGTCTTGCAGCTCCTTGAAGGTGCGGTCGTAATCGTCGTTGTGGGCGAACTCGTAGCCCGCGCCGATCACTTCCATGCCGAGGTCTTCGTACGCGCCGATGATGTGGCGCGGTCGCAGGCCGCCGACGAACAGCAGCACCCGCTTGCCTTCCAGCCGGGGCCGGTATTTGGCGATGAGCGCGTCCATGGTCGGCCGGTACTCGGCGATCACCCGCTCGGCGTTTTCCTTGATGGTGTCGTCGAAGAACGCGGCGATCTGGCGCAGGCTCTCGGCGATCTTGGTCGGCCCGAAGAAGTTGTATTCCAGCCAGGGAATCCCGTACTTCTCCTCCATGTGCCGGCTGATGTAGTTCATCGAGCGATAGCAGTGCAGGAGATTCAGCTTGGCGTGGCGGGTGGTCTGCATTTCCGGGATCGAGCCGTCGCCCGACCACTGCGCGATGACCCGCAAGCCGATTTGCTCCAGCAGGATGCGCGTGCTCCAGGCGTCGCCGCCGATGTTGTAGTCGCCGGTGATCGCCACGTCATACGGGGTGGATGCGAAGCTCTGGTCGTCGTCGCGCCCGTGCAGCACCCAGTCGCGCAGCGAGTCGTTGGCGACGTGGTGGCCGAGCGATTGCGACACGCCCCGGAAACCCTCGCAGCGCACCGGCACCACCACCTTGCCGATGTCCTTGGCCGATTTCTTGGCGACCGCCTCGATGTCGTCCCCGATCAGGCCGATGGGGCACTCGGATTGGATGGTGACGCCCTTGGCCAGCGGGAACAGGCCGTCCAGTTCGGTGATGATTTTGGCGAGTTTCTTGTCGCCGCCGAACACCACGTCTTTTTCCTGGAAGTCCGAGGTGAAGTTGATGTCGTTGAAAATGTTGACCCCGCTGTAGCCGGTCACGTAGTTGCGCCGTCCGGCGCGGGAGAACTGGCCGCAGCCGACCGGGCCGTGCGAGATGTTGAGCACGTCCTTGACCGGCCCCCACACCACGCCTTTGGCCCCGGCGTAGGCGCAGCCGCGCGCGGTCATCACGCCGGGCAGGGCCTTCTTGTTGGCGACGATGCACTTGTTGGATTTCTCCAGGCTGGGATCGTTGGCCATCAAGTGCTTGGCGCGCTGCTTGCCGGTGGCTTCCGGATAGACTTCCAGCACTTCTTGAATCAGCTGTTCGGTTTCCTGGCGGTTCATGGTCATGGTCGGGTTCCTCGCGATCGGGTGGGGCGGCGGGCGCTCAGGCGGCGGCCAGCTTGGCTTCGGCGGCGGCGGTCTTGCCGACGATGGACTCGTCTTCCTCGTCCAGGATGCCGAACTCCAGCAACAGGTCTTCCAGCTCGTCCATGGTCAGCGGCTTGGGGATGACGAGTTTTTTGTTCTCGACGATCTTGCGAGCCAGCTCGCGATATTCGTCGGCCTGCTTGGCGGTGGGGTCGTACTCGATCACGGTCATGCGGCGAATTTCGGCCCGCTGCACCACGTTGTCGCGCGGCACGAAATGGATCATGTGGGTGCCGAGGCGCTCGGCCAGCGCCTCGATCAGCTCGGCCTCGCGGTCGGTCTTGCGCGAGTTGCAGATCAGGCCGGCCAGCCGCACCTTGCCGGAGGTCGCGTACTTGCAGATGCCCTTGGCGATGTTGTTGGCGGCGTACATCGCCATCATCTCGCCCGACACCACGATGTAGATTTCCTGGGCCTTGTTCTCGCGGATCGGCATGGCGAACCCGCCGCACACCACGTCGCCCAGCACGTCGTAGAACACGAAGTCCAGGTCTTCCTCGTAAGCCCCTTCCTCTTCCAGGAAGTTGATCGCGGTGATGACCCCGCGCCCGGCGCAGCCGACCCCCGGCTCCGGGCCGCCGGACTCCACGCAGCGGATGCCGCCGTAGCCGACTTTCAGCACGTCGTCCAGTTCGAGGTCTTCGACCGTGCCGGCGTCGGCGGCCATCTGCATGATGGTGCTCTGGGCTTTGGCGTGCAGGATCAGGCGGGTGGAATCGGCCTTGGGATCGCACCCCACGATCATGACTTTCTTGCCCTCGGCGGCCAGCCCCGCCACCAGGTTTTGGGTGGTGGTGGATTTGCCGATGCCGCCTTTCCCGTAAATCGCGCATTGACGTATCATCGCCATGGAATCGCTCTCCTGTCACCGAAGGGTGACCTTTGCTGTCTGTGGTCTTGAACGGTTCGGTTCAAGCGCCGTGCCAAAGGAGAGAATTTCGATAGGCCATTAATTCTAATAAAGATTAACAAAACAATTTTCGAAGAGACGGGTGGCATAAATGACAAAGGCGGCCGCTTGTGAGGTTGACGACAATTTCGCCGCGCTCTGGGCCGACAGGCCGCGCCTGCCCAAAAGCGCCCGGTTGCCGATCAACCGCTGCAACCTGCCGGCGGCGATTTTGGGGGGGTTGACCTTCCAGCGCCATCCCGCTCCTTTGCTGCTCGATGGCGTGGCGGAACTGCACGCCGACCTGTTTCCGTTGCTGGACGCCTTGGCCGAACCCGGCGAACGGGCGGGGCGATTCGCGGATTACATGACCGTGCATTTCCGGCTGGAGGCGCTGGAGGAGGCGGGGCTGTCGGTTTCGGCCGTGGCGGCGGACGCGCCCAAGAAGCGCTTGAAGCTGCGGGGACGGGCCGACTACTTGCGGATGGTGCGCGGCTGGGCTTTCGATCCCGACAGCCAGGAAGGCGCGGTGCTCAAAGCGTGGGTGGAATCGCGCTTTGGCCTGCTGACCCGCTTTCACGGCGCCTTGCTCGACAACCGCGCCGAGGACGCCTACGGGCGTTTCCTGGAATCGTGCAGCCGGGGTCTTTACAACACCAACGCCCTGGAAGCGCAGTTGGATCTGCTCTACACCTACTGCCAGTACGAGCTGCGCCGGCAGGGGCCGGACGCCAATCATCTTACCTTGTACCGGGGTTTCAACCGGCTCAGCGACGACCAGGTGTTGGTCAAGCTCGACCGCCGCCGCTGGATCGTGCTGCTGAACAACCTCAGTTCCTTCAGCGCCCGCCGCGAGCGCGCCGAGGAGTTTGGCGACCATTTGATGCGCGTCGCGGTGCCGGCGGCCAAGCTGTTTTTCTACAACCGGCTGCTGCCCGGCATGTTGAAAGGCGAGGAAGAGTACGTGGTGATCGGCGGAATTTACGAGGTGGAGCGGCTGGCGTGATCGAGCTTAATTTTCTTAAGCAATATGCGAATTTAGAAGATTGCTCCGAGTCAATTGGAACGGGACATATGTCTGGTAGGCTCCGGACCCATCCGGTGGAATGCCAAGGCGTTGTTCTCGTGATTCATTGGCTTCGGCGAGGAGGCGATGAGAGTGGCAGATTTTTTTTGGTTTTCAGACGCGCGGTGGGCATGGGCGGACAACAACGCACAGCGGTCATCGGCGCGGGCATTTCAGGGTTAAGCGCCGCTTTCCGGCCTAACCCTGGCCGCAGATGACGCGTGGGTCGCTCGCCGCGCTATTGCGGATGCCTTTGCCGACAGCGCGGGCGCGATGCCGCGATCCGCGCGCAGGGGCTGCGGCTGTGGTGGAAGGGGGTGCCTTTCAACGGAAAAACCCCGCCTCAATCGGTCAAGGAACCGACGCGACGAACGATGCGATAAGGCTGCGGGAGCCGGATGCGCGTGTCGCATTTGATTTGGCCACGGCCGAGCGGCTGTTCGATGTCGATTTTCTCGGCGCGCTGCGGCTGGATGCGACCGTGTTGGCCGATTTGCCGGCGGGCGGTGGCATCGCGTTCGTCGCCAGCGTCATGGCTTTTCGGTCTGGCGCAATGCGACCGTGGAAACGGTCGATCCGACCGACATCGAAACAGCGCCGAGCAGCGGTCGATTCCGCGGGCGAAAAAACGCTTTGGCAAGCTTTCTCCAAAAGGTGTAACGGGCAAACTATGACCTACTATTTGAAACTTTACTTGTCCACTTTCGCTGCTTTTCTGGCCATCGATATGCTCTGGCTCGGCATCGTGGCGCGCGAATTTTACAAAAAACAGCTCGGTTTGCTTTTGGCTCCTGACCCCAATTGGTTCGTGGCGATCATTTTCTATGCGGTGTTTGTCGCCGGCCTCTTGATTTTTGTGGTGTTGCCCGGTTTGAAGGCCGGCTCGATCAGAACGACCTTGTCGCTCGCCGCGCTATTTGGGTTTGTCACGTATGCCACTTACGATTTGACCAATCTTGCCACCATCAAAAACTGGCCTTTACCGCTCACTGTGGTGGATATCTTATGGGGAACAATTTTGAGTGTGTCCGTTAGTTTTTTCGGCTTCACCTTGGGGAAGTGGCTCGGTCAACCGATCTGAAAGCGGCGATCAAAAATGGGTTGGACGATTTTGTCTCGTTGCTCTCAAAACCACCAAGCTTTTTTGAATGGGTTATCGAAAAAGAGAGGTGAAGCGCTCTAAAAAATAGTCCAATCCAGTTTTTAATCTGTTGGCCATATTTGATTTCGGTCGAAGTTTTTCAATAAACGATCAGAGATTGCCGACCCGCTGCACGGTCGAGTGGACGAAGTGAAGCTTGCTGATCGCTGCATGGGGTAAGCTAAACGGATAGAAATCCGGTTGACCCATGCTGCGCGACAGCTCGGTGACGACTGTTGCGATGCGAATCCAGTCATTCAAAAACCTTAAGAACGCCTCGCCGTTCTCGGCATCAATTCGCCACAGATCATTTGTGGTAAACGGTTCGATTTCCAAATCCACCTCATGCGCTTCAAGCCCGAAAGAGTGCGCGGTGTCGAGAGTGTCGACCATATGCAAATAATGCGCCCAGGTCTCAGCCCAATCTTCCCAAGGATGAGTGCTGGCGTAACTGGTCACGAAGTGCTGAGGCCAGTCGGCGGGCGGCCCATTTTCATAGTGCCGCCTGAGCGCGGTGGCATAGTCGGCGCGCTCATCACCGAACAGCGCGCGGTAATCGTCCAACCATTCGCTATCGCGCACCAGGCGATCCCAGTAGTAGTGTCCTATCTCATGCCGGAAATGGCCTAACAACGTCCGATAAGGCTCGTGCATGGCGGCGCGGATCTTTTCGCGTTTGGCGTCGTCGGCTTCCTCGATATTGAGCGTGATGACACCGTTGTCATGGCCGGTTATAACACGGGGGTGATGATCTGTGGGCGAGAGGAAATCAAACGCAATGCCACGCTCAGGATCAGCCGCCGATTTAGGTTCGACGGGCAGACCCAGGGCCAGTAGGGAGGACACCAAACGGCGTTTGGCGACCTCGATCAACCCCCACAGGCGGCCATTTTCAGCGTTGGACAAGTTAGGGATTGTTCGATTGAGCGTACAGGCCAAGCAAAATTTGGTGTCCTTACCGGTGGCGTCGCCGATGGGAATCAACCAATTACACCCGGATGGACCCTCGAAGTTGGCGCAACGGCGATAGCGTGACGTCGTCTGTTGCCCAAAAGGTGCCCAGGTACCGGCATCCATTCCATGCGCCAAGGGAATCACCCGCCCGGCGCCGAGCTCGTAACCGAGCGGCGTGCCGCAGCCGAGACATCGGCTGTTCTCGAAAAAGATGGCGCGCCCGCATTGGCAGCGAAAGGAGCGCCAAGCCAGCGGCTTTGGTACGCGTTGTAGTGCGCTCCGAGAATCGGGGGCTAACCGCTCAGTCGATAGTAGTGAGGACATTGGCAAAATCTGCGCGAAGAGCTGACAGGGGCAATCGAAACCTTGAATTCGAGGGACTCAATCTCGGCCGTGGCCTGTTCGAACTGCTCTCAGTCATCCTCGGCGTCATCCGCTAACGTAATTTTCCGCTGCGGCACGGTTTTGGGATCGACCGTGATCGGGCGATAAATTTCCACCCGGTCGCCGTCGGCGAGCGGCGCGGTCAATTGGGTGATCCTGCCGAAGACGCCCACCTTGTTTTTCTTCAAGTCCAGTTCCGGGCAGCGCGCCAAAATGCCGGATCGCTCGATAGCTTGAAGCACCGTGCTGGTTTCGGGCACGTCCAAGGACAACCAGATCTGCTGCGCCGGTTGCGTGTAAGCGACGCTGATTTGCATGTTTCCCCTCCGTTTTAACGCGCGTGTTTGGACCGTTTTGGCGACGCGGCCTCAAGCCGCGGACGGCGACGGTTGCGGCTTCGGCGAAACGTCGTCCGGCCGTTTCGCCGCCTTCTGTTGCTGACGCCGCTCCAGCACCCGCTTGCCGGCCAGCAAAAAACCCAATACCAGGAAGCCGCCGGGCGGCAGCAGCATCAACAAAAATCCTTTGTAGTGCGGGATTAAGGTCGTTTCGAGAAACGCGAAACCATCGCCCAACAGCAAAGAGGCGTGGGCGAACAGGGTGCCGCTGCCCAGGATCTCGCGGCAGCCGCCGATCAGCATCAAAGCCATGGTGTAACCCAATCCCATGGCCAGCCCGTCCGCCGCCGAGGCGAGCACCGCGCGCTTGGAAGCGAAGACCTCGGCCCGACCCAGCACCGAGCAGTTGACCACGATCAGCGGGATGAACAGCCCCAGTACCTGATAGAGTTCGTGCAACCAGGCGTTGATCGCCATGTCCGCCAGCGACACCAGCGCGGCGATCAGCAGCACGAACACCGGGATGCGCACCTCCTGGGTGATGAGGTGACGAGCGGCGGCGATGACCACGTTGGAGGCCAACAGCACGCCGGTGGTCGCCAGCCCCATCCCCAGGCCGTTGGTGGCGGTGGTGGTGACCGCCATCAGCGGGCACAGCGCCAGCGTCTGGGCGAAAGCGACGTTGTTGCGCCACAGGCCGTCGGCGAAAATGCCGCGATAGTCCTCGTTCATAAACGCTTTTCTCCGGCGGAACCCGGTGCGGTGGCGGCGGTTTGCGCCGGGGCTTCATCCAGCAGCAAAGCCCGGTGAGCGGCGAAGAAATCCAACCCGCCCTTGACCGCTTTCACCACCGCGCGCGGGGTGATGGTGGCTCCGGTAAACTGGTCGAACGCGCCGCCGTCTTTCTTGACCCCCCATTTTTCCGGTTGCGGGTCGGTCAACGAGCGGCCGGTGAAGCGCAAAATCCAGTCGGATTTGCCGAGTTCGATCTTGTCGCCCAGACCGGGCGTCTCGTTGTGGCTGATCACGCGCACCCCCAGCAGGGTGCCGGACCGATCCACGCCGAGGGCGATGACCATGGCGGTGTTGCCGTAGCCCGGCGCTTTGACCCGATAGCACACCGCTTGCACTTGGCCGCCGCGCCGCGCCCGATACACGGTCAGCGGTTCGCCGGCGGCGTCTTTGACGGTCACGGTGTCGCGCACCAGCTCGTTGTCGTAATAGGAGGCTGGCACCACCTGCTGGAGGGTGAGTTGCAAATCCTCCAACTGGCGGCGGGCGATGTCGGCGCGGGTCAGATGGTCGGCGACGCCGATGGCGGCGCTGGTCAACAGCGCCACGCCGCCCAGCAAGGCCACATGGTAAATCAAGCGTTGCCGGTGTTCCGGTTTCAGAAAGGCCAGGGTCATCCGGAATCTCCCGGTTCGGCGGCCCGGCGCTTGACCCGTTCCGGCACCGGTCGCGACTGGCCGCGCCAGGTGCGGCCGTAGATGCGCGGGCGCACGTAATGGTCGATCAGCGGCGTGGCCGCGTTCATCAGCACCACCGCGAAGGCCACGCCTTCCGGGTAGCCGCCCCAGGTGCGGATGATGTAGACCAGCGCCCCGCAGCCGGCGCCGAATAGCAGTTGGCCCAGCTTGGTGGTGGGGGAAGTGACCGGATCGGTGGCGATGAAAAACGCGCCCAGCATCAGGCCGCCCGACAGCAAATGGACCTCCGGCCCGGCGAAGCGTCGCGGGTCGACCAGATGCAGGCTACCCGAAAGGATCAGCACCGCCACCAATAGAGCGACCGGAATGTGCCAGGTGATGGTCCGCCGCCACAGCAGCCACAAGCCGCCGAGCAAAATCAGCAGCTCGGAGGTTTCGCCGGCGCTGCCGCCGCTCCAGCCGATCCCCGCCAAGCCGGGTTGATAGTGGCCCAAAATCTGGCTGAGTTCGCGCGACAGGCCCAGCTCGGTGCGGATGTGGCCGAGCACGGTCGCGCCGCTTACCGCGTCGATGTTGGGGATGCCGGCGAAGGTGATCGCCAGCCCTTCCAGAAAACCGGGCGCGTGGCCGGAAAACAGCGGGCGCGGTTCCAGCCACAGCGTCATCTCGGCCGGGAACGACACCAGCAGCATGACCCGCGCCAGCATGGCCGGGTTGAACAGATTTTGGCCGATGCCGCCGAACACCTGCTTGCCGACCACGATGGCGAACGCGCCGCCGACCGCGCCGATCCACCACGGCGCCCACGGCGGCAGCGACAGGGCGAGCAGCGCGCCGGTCAGCGCGGCGGAACCGTCGGCCAGGAACGGCCGCAACGGCTGGCCGGCCAACCGCAAGCAGGCCGCCTCGGCCAGCAGGCAGGCCAGGACCGTGACCAGCAACAGGTTCAGCGCCGGCCAGCCGAACAGGATGACGCCGTACAGCAGCGCCGGCGTCGCCGCCACCAGCACCAGCGCCATGATGCGCGGGACGCTGTCGGGCGCATGGGCGTGCGGGGCGCTGGGCAGAGAGAAGCTCACGCCGCCGCCCCGGCCTTGGCGTGCGCCTTGGCCCGCTCTTTTTCCGCGCGCCGCCGCGCCGCCGCCTCGGCCTTGGCCCGCTCTTCCCGCGCCAGCCGCGCCTGGCGCTGCTCCAGCAGGCGACGGGTCTCCTTGGCTTTCTGCTCGGCGCGCTGGCGGGCTTCGAGCGCGCCGCGCGCATACTCGAAATACTGGACCAGCGGGATATGGGAGGGGCAGGCGTAAGCGCAGGAACCGCAGCTGATGCAGTCGATCAGGCCAAAATCCAACGCGCCGTCCAGGTCGTCGCAGCGCGCGCGCTTGGACATTTCCAGCGGCATCAGCCCCATCGGGCACGCTTCGACGCAGCGCCCGCAGCGGATGCAGGGCGAGGGCGTAACGGTAAGTCGTGCCTCGGCGGCGGTCAGCGCCAGAATGCCGTTGGTGCCCTTGACGATGGGCACCCGGGTTCCCGGCAGCGGCTGGCCCATCATCGGCCCGCCCATCAGCAGCCGGGCGGCGTCGGGCGCGCCGCCGCAGAACGCCAGCAGATCGTCCACCAGCGCGCCGATGGGGGCTTCCAGGTTTTGCGGCTGGGCCACCGCGCCGCCGGTGACGGTGACGATCCGCGAAATCAGCGGGTGCGCCTGGCGCAAGGCGCGGTGGACGGCGTAGGCGGTGCCGACGTTGTGCACCAGCACGCCGGTGTCGGTGCCGCGCCCGCCGGCCGGGGTTTCCAGACCGGTCAACCCCTGGATCAACTGCTTGGCCGAACCGGCGGGATAGCGCGCCGGCACCACGTTCACCCGGATATTCCGCTCGTTTTGACAGGCCGCCCGCATCCGGGCCGCCGCCTCCGGCTTGTTGTCTTCGATGGCGATGACCGCGCGCGGGGCTTGCAGGGCGTGCAGCATCAGGCGGACGCCATCGACGATCTCCTCGGCCCGCTCGCGCATCAGGCGGTCGTCGCAGGTCATGTACGGCTCGCACTCCGCGCCGTTGACCGCCAGGGTGTGGACCTTGGCCTGCCGCGCTTTGCTGAGCTTGAGCGCCGCCGGGAAATTCGCGCCACCCATGCCGACGACCCCGGCCGCGCTGATGCGCTCGGCGACCGCTTCCGGGTCGAGGGCGAACGGGTCGGGCGGCGGCTCACGCTCCAGCCAACGGTCCTCGCCGTCGCTCTCCAGGGTCACGGTCGGCAGCGGCAGCCCGGAGGCGTGCGGGGCGACGAAATCGCCGATGGCGGTCACCGCGCCGGAGGTCGGCGCGTGCACGGCGGCCGAGACGTTGCCCTGCTCGCGGCCGAGCAACTGGCCCTTGCGCACGCGCTCGCCGACCCGGACCGCCGGCAGCGCCGCCCGCCCGGTGTGCTGTTGCAGGGGCACGTAGAGCCGGGCCGGCAGCGGCAGCGCCCGAATCGGCCGCTCGGCGCTGAGGTGTTTTTGACCGGGCGGATGCACGCCGCCCCAAAATTCGAACTGTTTCATTGCATCAAACTCCGAAACTCAGCGCCGGCTTCGGCCAGTGCCAGGTCTTCAAGGTGGCGGCGACCGGGCGCAACTGCAGGCACTCGGTCGGACAGATCTCCACGCACAGGCCGCAGCCGATGCAGGCGTCCTGGATGACGCCGTGAATCTGCTTGGGCGCGCCGACGATGGCGTCGGTGGGGCAGCGCTTGCCGCAATGGGCGCAGCCGATGCAGGTCGCCTCGTCGACCGAGGCGAGCAGGGGCGGGCCGCCGTTGCCCCCCTCCAAGGTCACGCCCAATTTCGCCGCCAGCGCCCGCGCCAAGGGCGGGCCGCCCGGCGGGCAGAGCGTCACGGCGGCCTGGCCGGCGGCCAAGGCTTCGGCCGCGCCGCCGCAACCGGGAAACCCGCACTGGCCGCAGTTCACGCCCGGCAGCAGTTGCTGGATTTCCTCCTGCAAGGGGTCGCTCTCCACCCGCAAATAGCGGGCGGCGAGGCCGAGCAGCCAGCCCATGCCAAGGCCCAACAGCGTCAGACTGACGACGGCGGCGATCATGGTGCATCACTCCTGAAAGACGGGTCGAAAAGCGCGTTCCGAAATCGGAAACGGGTCAGGGAAACCGCTCACCGGGCCGGCAAACCGACAAAGCCCATGAACGCCAGGGCCAGCAACCCGGCGGCGATGAAGCCGATCGGCGCGCCGGCGAAGGTTTCCGGCACGCTGGCCAGCGCCAGCCGTTCGCGCAGCCCGGCGAACAGCACCAGCACCAGGGTGAAACCCAGGGCGGAACCGAAGCCGAACAGCAGGCTTTCCAGCAGGCTGTGCGGTTGCTGGATGTTGAGCAGCGCCATGCCGAACACCGCGCAGTTGGTGGTGATCAGCGGCAAGTAGATGCCGAGCACCTGATACAGCGTGGGGCTGACCTTGCGCACGAACATCTCGGTGAACTGCACCAGGCCGGCGATGACCAGGATGAAGGCGAGAATCCGCAAGAATTGGATATCGAAGGGCGCCAGCACGTAGCGCTCCAGCAACCAGCAAATCGACACCGCCAGGGTCAGCACGAAAGTGGTCGCCAGCCCCATGCCCGCGGCGGAGTCGATTTTGTTGGACACGCCCATGAACGGGCACAGTCCCAAAAACCGCACCAGCACCACGTTGTTGACCAACGCCGTGCCCAACAGGATGAACAGGTATTCGCGCATAGCGGCCTCCGCGTTGTAAGCCACTTCCGGCAGCAATCATGCCAACGCGCCGAGCCGCCGCCGTTTGTTTTTCAATCAATCGGTTGCCACCATCCGCGCCGCCAGCTCGGGAGCGGGCGATTGTAAGATTTGCGACATTGCCTCGCGGGCCGGGCCAGATTGTGGCGAATGCCGCATCGCGGCCGCTTCCGGGCGGCGGGCGAGGGCCGCGACCGGCGCGACGAATCCGCGCCTCCGGCTCGTGCGGCGACCGACCATCGCGGGCTTGGTCGCGGTTTTGCATGGCCGCTCCAGGCCACTCTCCCCTTCCACCGCTCCAGCGCCGAGGACGCCCATGACCCCGCAAAATGATCGCGGCCTTTTCGGCCGCCCCTCCCCGGACCTTGACGCTGGCGGCGGCTCCCGCGCCGAAGATTTGCTGTCTTGGGTGTTCCCCAAGATCGTGGATCAGCTGACCACGGCCGTTTGCCTGACCGACGCCGACGCCCGCATCCTCTACGTGAACCGGGCTTTTACCGACGTGACCGGCTACAGTCCCGCCGACGTCATCGGGAAGAGCACCGCCATGCTGTCGGACCAGTGCACCCCGCCGCGGATTTACGAACAGATGTGGCAGCAGATCAAGCGCGGCAAAGCCTGGACAGGCCTGCTGGCCAACCGCGGCAAGACAGATGCGGTGTATTTGACGGAGCTCACCGTGTTGCCGGTGCAAGACGCGCGGGAGCAAATCGCCTGCTTCCTCGGCATTTACCACGACGTGACCGCCATGCACCATTTGGAGCAGCAGGTGCACTATCAGAAGGCATTGATCGAATCGATGGTGGACGTTGCCCCGGCGGTGATTGTCCTGCTCGACGAAACCGGACGGGTGATTCTCGACAATCACGAATACAAGAAACTGGTCGGCGATCTGCGGGTGCGCGAGCCGGCGGCCGAATTCCTGCGCGCCCTGCGCAAATCCCTGGGCGATCACTATTCCTGCGAGGGCCAGACCGAACAAAGTTTCCGCGATCAGGAGATCTGTTTCGATCCGGGCGGCCAGGGTGAACCGCGCTGGTTTTCCTGTTCGGGCGTTTGGTTTCGCGAGCGAGACGGCAGCGTCGCCCATTTCTTCAAGCCGGTGCGGCAAAGCTATCTGTTGTTGATGGCGAACGAGATCACAGCGTTCAAGCGCCAGCAGGAAGCGGTTGGCATGAACGCCATGCGCGCGCTGCTGGCCGAGCAAGATCGGGTCCGCAGCATGCGCGAAGCGCTGCAAGCCGCCATTTTCCAGATGCAGGGGCCACTGAACCTGATCGCTGCCGCCCGCGATTTGTCGGAGCGTCGCGGCGCGCGGGCCGACCCGTCTTTGCGGCATGCCCTGCAGCAGGCGACGATCACCGGTCAAGCCGCGCTGGAACGGCTGCGCGCCTTGGTTCCCGAGGTGCCCGAGGAAGTCGTGACGCCGGTCAACGTCAACCAACTGCTGCGCGAAGCCTTGGAGCTGTGCAAGCACCGGCTGCTGGCCGGGGGCCTGGTCGTGGACTGGAAACCCGCGCCGCTGCTCCCCGCGATCATCGCGCGCACCGGCCGCCTGCGCGGCATGTTCAAGCAGTTGCTCGACAACGCGCTGGACGCGATGGAAAGCAACCGCCAAAAGCCGCGCGAGCTGCGCATCGCCACCGCCGCCAGCGAGCAAGCGGTCAGGATCACGATCGAGGACACCGGTTCCGGCATTCCGCCCCAGCTGCACTGGAAAGTGTTCGAGCCTTTTTTCACCACCAAGCGCGCGGCGACCCACACCGGCTTGGGGCTGGCGCTGGTCCAGGACGTCGTCAACGAACAACACGGGGTGATCGACCTCGATCCGGATTACACCGGCGGCTGCCGGTGGCATGTCGTGCTGCCTGTCCGGCGTGCCGACGCAACCTGAACGAACCTTGAGAGGGCGCGGGATGGACCGCTCCGAATTTCTGGAAATCGAGCTGTCGACCTTGTTTGGCGTGAGCCGGATTCTCAGCCAGCCCCTGCACGTGGAAGAAATGCTGGAGAGGGTGCTGCAAGTGCTGCACGATCGGGGCGAGCTGTTGCGCGGCGTGGTTTCGCTGGTTGACCCCGACAGCGGGGCGCTGCTGGTGAGCGCGGTACACGGCCAGCCGCTCTCGCCCGACGACGAACCCGTTCGCTATTTTCCCGGCGAAGGCTTGCTGGGAATGGTGTTGGAAAGCGGCCAACAGGTCATCTTGCCGCGCATCGCCGACGAGCCCCGCTTTCTCAACCGGCTGCGGTTATACGACCGCGAGCTCCCGTTTATCGGCGTGCCGATCCGGGCCGGACCCGGCGATTACAGCGGGGTGCTAGCCGCGCAGCCGCCCTGCCGCGACCAGTGGCTGCAAGAGCGCGCCCGCTTTCTGGAAATGGTCGCCAACCTGATCGCGCGCAGCGTGCGCGCCGCCGCGGAAGCCGAGCGCGAGCGCGGCGCGCTGATGGCCGAACGCGACACCTTGCGCCGGACGGCGCGCCGGAACTACGGTTTCGACAGCATCGCCGGCCACAGCCAGCCGATGCAACGGGTGTTCGAGCAGGTGCGCCAAGTGGCGAAATGGAACACCACGGTTCTGGTGCGCGGCGAATCCGGCACCGGCAAGGAGCTGATCGCTTCCGCCATCCACTACAATTCGCCGCGCGCCGGCGGGCCGTTTTTGAAACTCAATTGCCCGGCGCTGCCGGACAACTTGCTCGAATCGGAGTTGTTCGGCCACGAAAAGGGGGCGTTCACCGGCGCGCTCAACCAGCGCAAGGGCCGGTTCGAGCAGGCCCACGGCGGTACGCTGTTCCTGGACGAAATCGGCGATATCTCGCCCGCGTTTCAGGCCAAGCTGTTGCGGGTGCTGCAGGAAGGCGAGCTGGAGCGGGTCGGGAGCAGCCAAACGTTACGGGTGGACGTGCGGATCATCGCCGCCACCAACCGCGACCTGGAAGCGGGGGTGGAGGCCGGCCATTTTCGGGAAGATCTGTATTACCGCCTTAACGTGATGCCAATTTTCATGCCGGCGCTGCGGGAGCGCCCGGAAGACATCCCCGATTTGGCGCGATTTTTGGTGGGGCGAATCGGCAAACAACAGGGTCGGACACTGGCGATCAGTGACGGCGCGATCCGCGCGCTGATGCGCCATCCGTGGCCGGGCAATGTGCGCGAGCTGGAAAATTGTCTGGAGCGCAGCGCGATCATGAGCGCCAATGGCACCATCGCCCAAGACGTGATCGAGTTGGGCGGGCTTCACGCCAACCACCAGCCGATCCTGTATGCGCCGGCCGTCAAAACCGATCTCGACGACCCGGAATTGGACGAGCGGGACCGGGTCGTCGCCGCTTTGGAACAGGCCGGCTGGGTGCAGGCCAAGGCCGCGCGGCTCCTGGGCATGACCCCGCGCCAGATCGCCTATCGCATTCAAACGCTCAACATCAAAATGCGGCGGTTGTAAGTCTGGGGCGCAGCCGATTTTGCCATCGAATCGATGAGGTGGTTTTCATGATAGTCATTGCCCCAGGCCAGCGCTTGACCGGTTTTTGGGTGGTCATTTCGTCGCTGCTAATGCTGGCGGTCGCGGCTTGCGAGCTCAGGCCACCCAATCCGACCGTCCAAATCAGCGGCTTCACCATGGGCACCCGATACGAACTCAAGCTGGTGCCGACACCGGGATCATCTTTTCCGCCTGATCTCGAGCAACAAGCGGAAACGCTGCTGGCGCAAATCAACCGGCAAATGTCCACCCACGATCCCGATTCGGAGCTGTCGCGCTTCAACCGAAACCCCAGCACCGGATGGATCGCGGTATCGCCCGAGCTTTATCAAGTGGTCGCGGAAGGCTTGCGGATGAGCGCCTTGACGGACGGCGCTTTTGACATCACCGTTGGGCCGCTGGTCAATCTGTGGGGTTTCGGGCCGGAACCGCGCCAGGATAAAGCGCCATCCGAGGAAGCGATCCGGCAGGCGCGCGAGCGGGTGGGCTTTCGCTTGCTGCAGGCTCGCGCCCAGCCGCCGGCGCTGAAGAAGGCGCGCCCCGATCTTTACATCGATCTTTCGGCGCTCGCCAAAGGTTACGGCGTGGATCGGCTGGCCGAACTGATGGAAGCCAACGGCATCCGGGATTACTTGATCGCTATCAGTGGCGATTTGCGCGCCAAGGGCCATAACGGCAAAGGGCAACCCTGGACGGTGGCTATCGAGCGGCCCACGCCCGGCCAGCGCGCGGTCGAACGCCTGATCGAACTGGGCGATCGCGCCATTTCCACCGCCGGCGACTACCGCAACTTTTTCGAACAGGACGGGAGACGCTACTCGCACATCATCGACCCGCGCACCGGTTGGCCCGTGCCGCCAACCGTGGCCTCGGTCACGGTGATCGACCGGCTGGACCTGAAAGCCGACGCCGCCGACACCGCGCTGATGGCGGCGGGCGCGGAAGCGGGTTTCCGGCTGGCTGCCGAACACCACATCGCCGCTTTTTTCATCTTGACCGACCGGGAAGACAACGGTTTTCAGGAGCGCTATACGCCCGAATTCGAACCGTTCCTGCTCTCTCGATAGCGCGGGAATCGATACCGTCCGCAGCGCATGACACGATATCGCGATCGGCTCCGCAATCTTCTAAAATTGCCTGCCATGTTTCACACTCGACACGGCTTCGCGCCTTGACCTGGTTCGAGCGATTGACCGGCTTTAGCGAAACCTCGCCCGCTGAAGTTCGCCGGCAGATACGCGTCGAGGGGGAATATTTATGCTCCGTGGCCAACGGCAAACGCTACCGTTACGGCCGGCTGGAGACGCCTTCCTTGGGGGAATTGCGGGAGCGGGTCGGTGCGGTTGGCGGCAAACGGGTCGCCGTTTGCGAAATCGTGGCCGATGCGCGAGATTTGCACGCCGATCCGGCGCATGCGGGCGCGCTGTTTCAAGTCGCCTCGCAATTCAATTTGCTGGAAATGATCTCGCCGCGCGTCACGCCGGAACAAGGCGTCGGCCTCTACGAAAACGACCCCACCCAAGGTCCGGCTTGCGCCATCGCCGCCGGGGCGGGCACGATTTTCCGCAACTACTTCGTCCGGGTGCGAGGGTGGCCGGGGCAATCGGCGCGACGTCAAATCGACTGCTTGGCGGATCTCGGCGCGACCTTGGGCAACGTCGACCAGTCCTTATGGAAGATGCAAAACGGCTACGCGCTGGTTGCGCGCGAAGCGTTGGCCCACCTCGCCGGCCGGCTGCGGGCGGCGGACGAGCCAGAGCGCGACCGGTTGCGGGCCTTATTGCGGATCGGCGTGCAGTGGGATACCCAGGTCACGCTCCGGGATTGCCGGCACGCCGTCACCCAAGCCTACTGCTCCGCCTTGCCGGTCGCTTACGCCCGCTTGCCCATCGAACTGTGGGAACCGTTCGCGCGTTTGGTGCTGGAAGCGGCCTACGAAGCGACGCTGTGCGCCGCGATCCTCAACGCCGCCCGCACCGGCAATCGGCGGGTGTTTCTGACGATGGTGGGCGGCGGCGCCTTCGGCAACGCGGCTTCTTGGATCGTCGATGCCCTCGCGCGCTCGTTGCGGCTTCACTCGCGCCGCGACTTGGAAATCGCCATCGTGAGCCACGGCCGGTCCAACCCGGTCATTCAACCGTTGCTTCAAACATTTCGCGCGCTCTAACGCGCTTTTCGATCTTTGCGTTCCAGCCCGCGAACGCGATTGCGGCCGTGTCGCGTCGCTTTGCCCGCTCAAACCGAGGTTGTGCGATTGCCGACAATCGCTCGCCAAACGGTGTGGCAAAAGCCACAGGCTTTTCGTTTTCCTCGAAAAAAATTGTTCATATACAATCAACTAAATAAAAATTTTTATCAGGCACGCCGGTTGCAGACCGCTCTCTCATCCGCGCCGCCCGCGACGGGTCGCTTACCGCTTTCAGATCTTTTCGGGGAACGTCCATGGAAACGACCAGCCAGTCGCCCAGCACCGCCGCACGGATCGCGCTCCACCCCTGTTATTCCGAACAGGCGCATCGCCATTTCGCGCGGTTGCACCTGGCGGTCGCGCCGGCCTGCAACATCCAATGCCATTACTGCAACCGCAAGTACGATTGTTCCAACGAGTCGCGTCCCGGCGTGGTGTCGGAGCTGCTGACGCCGGAACAGGCAGCGCAAAAGGCCCTGGCGGTCGGCGCGGCGATCCCGCATCTGGCGGTGGTCGGCGTGGCCGGCCCCGGCGATCCGCTGGCCAACCCCGACCGGCTGTTCGCCACCTTCCGCGCGCTGGCGGAAAAGGCGCCCGATTTGACCTTGTGCGTGTCCACCAACGGCCTGGCATTGCCGGAACAGGTCGAGGAACTGGTCAAGTACCGCATCGGCCATGTCACCATCACCATCAACTGCGTCGATCCCAGCATCGGCGCGCGGATTTATCCGTGGATTTTCTGGAATCACCGCCGGATCCGGGGCCGCAAGGCGGCGGAAATCCTGATCGATCAGCAGCAGAAGGGCTTGGAGATGCTGGTCGCGCGCGGGGTGCTGGTGAAGGTGAATTCAGTGCTGATACCGGGCGTCAACGACGAGCACCTGCGCGAGGTTCACCGGGTCGTCACCGCCAAGGGCGCGTTCCTGCACAACATCATGCCGCTGATCGCCCGGCCGGAACACGGGACTTATTTCGGGTTGACCGGCCAGCCGGAGCCGACCGCCGACCAACTGCGGATCCTGCGAGAAGCCTGCGCCGGCCAGGGCGGCGCGACCGGGATGATGAATCACTGCCAGCAGTGCCGGGCCGACGCGGTGGGGTTGATCGGCCAGGATCGCGGCGCGGAATTTTCCTGGGAAAAAGTCGCCGCCGAGACGGTGGACTGGCAAGCGGCCGTGGCGAAACGGACGGCGGTGCGGGCCGCCATCGAGCGCCGGATCGTGCTCCACTCGCAGATCCATCACCCGACGAGCGCGCCCGCATCGCCGTCGGGCCAGCGGACGGGCGCGCTTCAAAGCGAGACCTTGCGCATGGCGGTCGCCAGCAACGACGGCCGGACCGTCGACGCGCATTTCGGCCACGCCCGCGAATTTTTGGTGTTCGATGTGTCGCCGATGGGCGCGCGGCTGGTGGAGCGGCGCGACATCGAGCGCTATTGCAGCGGCCCCGTCACCTGCGGCGATGCCGCGCCCGCGCTGGCCGGCGCGATTGCGGCCCTGCGCGATTGCGCGATCCTGCTGTGCGCCCGCATCGGCTTCGAGCCGTGGCGAGCCTTGGAGGACGCGGCGATTTCGCCCAACAGCGAGCGCGCCGGCGAGCCGATTATCGACGCGCTATTGGCGGTGGGCGCCGAATGGCGCGACCGCGCCCCGCGCGCGGTTTCCCCCGCCGGCCAACGTCTTTGCGCGTGAAAGACCGCGATGGCGTTTCGCATCGTCGCGTGTTGCACCGGCTGCTGGGCGTGCCTGCCGCTGTGTCCCCGACAGGCGATCCGCGCCGCCGCCCCGCATTTCGAGATCGACCCGGCGCGCTGCACCGAATGCGCCGGCGATTATCCCGACCCGCAATGCGCCAGCATTTGCCCGATTGAGGGCGCCATCGTCGACGCGGCTGGCCAGCCCTTGAACCCGCCCGGCTCGCTGACCAGGTTGCCGCCCGCGCCAGCGACGCCTTTGCCCATTTCCTAACCGAGAGCGCCTTGTCATGGCTAGAGCGAAACTGACTTTTGCGGACGTCAACCTGACCGCCACCGTGCCGGCGGGAACGCGGGTAATTGAAATTTCGGACAAGATCAATTCCGGCATCGCCTACGGTTGCCGCGAGGGCGATTGCGGTACGTGCTTGATGAAGGTGGTCGAGGGCATGGAAAACCTGAGCCAGCCGTCGGTGCTGGAGGCCCGGATTCTCAAGGAGCACCTCGCCGGGCGCGACGTACGCTTGGCTTGTCAGGCGCAAGTGTTGGGCGACGTGACCGTCCGTCCGGCCTGATCCTCCGACTTCAATTTTATCTGCACAGGAGGCCGTTCCATGCCCTTGATCACCTTCTCCAACCCCGCTCAACCCACCAAGACAGTCTACGCCACGGCCGGCAGTCACATCGACACCGTGCTGAAAATCGCCAAAGCCAACAAAATTCCGATCCCGTTTGACTGCCAAGACGGCGAATGCGGCACCTGTCTGGTAAAAGTCACCAGCCTGGATAAGAAACATCGCATGGGCGGGCCGCCCACGGAAAAAGAGCGGAATCTCCTCAAGCAACTGGGCAAGCTGACCGACGAGGAAATCAGCCGAATCCTGGTGGACGACATCCCGCCGCCCTGGCGGCTGGCCTGTCAGATGATCGTCCGCGACGAAGACATTTTGGTGGAATACTGACGGGTCGCGCACCATGTCGCCGCCTTTTGGCTTGGCGCCCGCACCGCCCGCGCCCCGCGCTGTCGGGTTGGAAGCGATTTACGGCTGGCTGATGAGCGGTCGCCAGGGTTACGCCAACGACGACGCGCTGGCGCGGATGCTTGTTTCGCAACTGCTCGGCGAAGGTTCGCTGCCCGTCGGTTTGGGACTTTCCCCGGACGCTTACGCCGAACTGAAGGCCCGCCATTTTCCCGGATCTGTGCTGCCTCCCATCCGCCGCCCGCCGCCGGTTTGGGACGCGCGGCTCCTGGAGGAAAAGGACGAATTGATCGCCCTGCTGGACGAGCACCGGGCGGGTCAGGATCGTTCGGAGTCGTGGCTGAGCGTGATCGTCGCCACCGGCTGCCTGGCCAACGATCACCTCTGGCAGGATTTGGGCCTTTGGTCGCGCCGGGATTTGAGCGAGTTGATGGCCCGCAATTTTCCGGCGCTCGCGGCCAGGAACGACCGTGACATGAAGTGGAAGAAATTTTTATACAAGCAGCTTTGCGAGCGGGAAGGCGTTTATCTGTGCCGCGCGCCGTCTTGCGCGGTGTGTTGCGACTACGCTAAATGCTTCGGGTCGGAGGACTAGGGCGTGTCATCAGTTGAGCCAGATGACCGAGGCGGCGAGGTGGATGGCGCCGGGGAGTTGTGGGCGCGTTTATCGCATCGGGTTGCGATGGCCCGATATTGCTTGGGTCCGGCAAAGAAGTTCTCGATCGGGGGCCGGGCTTGATACAGGTTCCAATCGTATTCGCGCTGTTCTTTGCGGTTCGATTCGGGAGGGATGACGATGTTGACGCCCGCTTTTTGCAAAAGATCGAGAACGCGCTCCCGCGCACCGTAAGCCCTCACTATAGCGTCGACCGCGCTTTTGCAACACCGGAATGGCGCGCCGTTGAACGAGCTATCCCGACGAAGCTTTGTTTTCTTTTGATCGCCAGGGGCGACCATCCCTCAGCGGATCGCGCGTTTTTGCGTCCGATGAGCCGACGCCGCCGCAAGAGACCCGCATGGCGTCATGCCTCGACCCGCACCTTTGGCGCCGGGCGCTGGGCCTGCTCGCGCAGCCAGTCCGCGACTTGGGGACGCTTTCTAAGCGCGGCGTCGCTCCTGCGCGCGACCCGGCCGTAGATCGGCGTTTCCCGCCAGGCGGGTTTGGCCCGTCCGAAGCACCATTGCAGGTTGCCGTAGGTGGCCGGGTCGCGCCCGTCCAAACTGAGCCGGTCGTTCAGGTAGCAGGCGATCCGCCAAGCGTCTTCCGGCGTCGCGCGCCACTCGATCAACTTCTTGCCCCAGTACATGCGCAGGTTGTTGTGCATCCAGCCCTCCAGCAAATACTGCTTTTGGGCGGCGTTCCAGGTCTCGTCGGCGGTTTCGCCGCGGAGCAGCGCCTCTGCGGAATAGAGCGCCGGGCGCGGGTCAGCAGCGTGCTCGGCCAGCGTCCGGCGGGCGTCTTCGGGCACGTTGGCGTAGTCGGCGGGATCGGCGCTAAACCGAGCGAGATGGTAAAAGTATTCTCGCCAGGTCAGCAACTCGTCCAGAAATTTGTAGCGTGACGCGGCGGGAAAGTCGGCGTCCCGCACCGCGCGCGCGACTTCCCGGACGCCCAAAACACCGAAGTGCAGGTAGGGGGACAGTTTCGTGCTGGAATCGGGATCGGCCGGGTTGTTGCGCCGGCTTCGGTAATCGGGAAGCACCCGTTCAACCGCGTGCGCCAAGCGCCCCAAGGCCGCCTCGCGCCCGCCATCGAAGCCGGGCGCGGGCGGGAGAGTGTGATCGATGGCGCAGCGCGCGATCAAGGACTCCAGCCCCGCATCATCCAGCGCGCGCAAATCGTCCGGCTCGAAATCGAGCGCGCCGTCAAAGGGGCGAGGTTCGAGATCGATCGCTTCCGCTTCGAGCCATGGCGCCCGTTGCGGGGTGTGCGCCCGGCGAAAGGCGGGCGTCGCTTCAAGCAAATCGGGAAAGGCGCTCATCGGCACCAGGCAACAAGCGTCCACCGCCAGCAGCGCCACATCGATCCGCGCGGCCACCTGCCAAGCGTGGCGGCGGGCGACGAAGGCGGGCACATCGTCGGTCACCACCAGCGCCGCCCGGGCCGCCAGACGGTGCACGAGCCCTTTTTCCGGCTTCTCGGCTCGCTCGACGTAGCCGCAAAAGCGCAAGCCTCGCGCGGCCGCGTCGCGGGCCAGCGACCGGTGCGCTTGCAGGATGAAGCGGTGCAGGCGGCGAGAGGCGTGGGGATAGCGGTCGCTCAAACCGTGATAAATTAGCACCGGCAACCCGTGAAGCGCGCCCAGCGCCAGCGCGGCGTCGATGATCGGGTTATCGGCGGCGCGCAGCGCCTGTTGCAGCCAGCACAGTACGTAATCCCGGCCCCGCGCGCGAACCGGCGCGGCGTTGAGCGGCCGCATGCGCTGCTCCAGCCACTCGGCGATCATGAACGGCGCGCGCCGCGCTTCAGGCGCGAACCGTGCTTGGCCAGCACGGCGGCGGCCGACTGGCGGGTTTCCGCCAGCCGTCGCACCGCCATGTACCGGGTGCGATACTCTCGGCTGCTGGTCTCCCAATCCGTTAGCGGGGCGACATAAGCGGACACGGGCGACGCCTGATGGCCGACGATCCGTTCCGGCGCGATGTCCCGGAGTTCCGGCAGCCAGGTTTTGACAAACGTTGCGCGCGGGTCGTGATCCTGGATCTGCTTGGCCGGGTTGTACACGCGCAAGGTGTTGATGCCGACCACGCCCGCTTGCATTTGCAGCTGGCTGATGTGGATGCCTGGCTCGTAATCGGCGTAGAGGCACGCCATCGGGCGCATGATGGCTCGCCAATCTAAGTGCAGGGTGTGGCAGGCGACCGAGGTGATCATGGCGCGCATCCGGAAGTTGATAAAACCGGTGGCGCGCAGGCAGCGCATGCACGCGTCGACCAGCGGGAAGCCGGTGCGGCCGTCGCGCCACGCCGCCAGCCATTCCGGCGGGCCGTCAAACACCAGCGCCTCATATGCGGGGTTGAGGGCGCGAAACTCCATCTCCGGCTCCGATTCCAGCCGCTGGATGAAATGGTCGCGCCAGTGCAGCCGCGACAAAAAGCTGGTCAGGGAGCGCCGCCAGCGGGCCGCGTCGGGCTCGGGAGACCCTTTCAGCTCGTCCAGACGACAGCGGGTCGCCTGGTAGGCGGCACGCGCGGTCAGCGTGCCCCAGGCCAGGTGAACGGAAAGCCTCGACCCGCACCGGAACGCCCGATTCGGCGAGCTTATGCCGCCCGAGTAGCCGATGCCGCGCGCGCTGAGAAAATCGGTTAAAGTCGCCTGGCCCGCCGCCTCGCTGACGGGTTGCGTCGTCCCCGTCCCGGCGGGCGGCGACGGAAAGCCGTAAGCGTCGGGGCGATCCCATCCGGCTTCCGCCAACGGCCGCAGCGCGTCCGGCAGCGCGGTTCTCGCCAGGCGCGCTGCGTCCGGCGCCGGCAACAGAGGCGCGCGCGTCCAGGCGGTCCAGCGCCTGTGGCGCTCGTCTCGGTCGCGCAAACCGCGAAACACGCCCGACTGCGGCAGCTCGCGCCAGGCGATCCCCGTTTCGCGACACCAGCGCGCCACCGCCCGGTCTCGCTGAAAGGTCAAGGCGGAGCCCGTTTCCTGGTGGCTGTAAATCGCCTCGAACGACCAGAGCGCGCGCGCGCGCTCAAACGCTTCGATCGCTTCCGCGCGCAACAGGAGCAGCTCGCTTCCGACCGCGCGCAGGCGCGCCCGCAGCTCGCGCGCGGCGTCGAGCCAAGCGTTGACGTGAAACGCCGACGTTTCCGCTGCGTCGAGCAGGCTAGGCTCGACTACGAAGACCGGCACCACCCGCTCGGCCTCGTCCAGCGCTGCCGTCAGCGCCGGGTTGTCGGCCAACTGAAAATCACGCTTGAGCCACCAGAGCGCGGCGCGTTGCATCGTCGAATTTCTCGAAACAACGTCAAAAGAATTTAAAGTCCTCACGTTATCGACTCTGTAATGATAAGAGACTTATCAACTATGGCAAACGAATTAACGCGAGCCAGCGAGACAGCCGTCAAACGATTTGCGAGTGCTGGACATCAATTTGGTGCAAGTCGCTCCAATATGCACAGTAAAAAAGTACGTTCGATCGGCTTTGTCAGAATCGCGACTTCGAGCTAGTGCGGATGTCGATACGTTCCGGCGAGATTACTTTTCAAGTTCAAAGAGATTCTAAAAATTTTTCTGAGTTGTGTTTTGAGCATGTAAAACGGCCAATCGTGAAAGACAACAATCACAGGATGCGGCGAAATATTCCGAAAGGCGATGCGGCATGATCAACCGCGCCATGGCGTCGCCGGTCACCCGTTCGATCTTGATCGGCCTCACGGCGCTGTCGCTCGCCGGCATTGCCTGGAGCGTTCGCGGACTGATGTCCGCCCAGTCGCAACTTTTTCGGCAGCATTCGCTGGAGATCGCGAGCGAGCGGTATATTTCCGCGTTGAAAGATGCGCAGACCGGTTATCGCGGCTATTTCAATTTGGGCACCGACGACGTTCTGCAACCTTACTTGCAGGCCAAATCGGCAATGGATCGCCATGTTGCGGGCTTCAAGGAAGCGGCGGCCAGCGCCGGGTTGCCCGCCGAAATCTCGGCCCGCATGATCGCCGAAGGACAGCAAGTCATCGAGCACGGGGATCGGTTGGTGGCCGCGCGCAAGCGCTCCTTCGAAGAAGCGAAAGCCGTGGCCGAAACTCGCGCCGGCAATGAAGCGTTGAACAGGGTGCGCGACGATTTGCGCGTCCTGGGTTCCTGGTTGCAAGGGCAGCGAGCTGAAACCGGCGAGCGGACAGACCGGGTGTACTTTCCGGTCGTTATCGGTTCGCTGTTCGCGCTGGCGCTGGTGATCGGGGTGTTCGTGTACGTCGCGTCCAAAACCAAGCGCGCCTCGATGCG
>JAEUPW010000139.1 GCA_016790045.1 Candidatus Competibacteraceae bacterium | reverse complement strand
ACCAAGTTGGGCAACTCCACATCGCCCACCTCCGGAAGATTCTCGAACAACTCCGAGAGCATCCACAGCAAGAACGTCGCATACAACCGGGGCTTGTGGATCAGCGATTCGGCGGCCAGCACGTTGATGACGCCGCGTCCGGTCATGTCCCGGCGCATGAAATCCGCCAGATCGAGCGCCGGTTCGCCAAAAAATTGATCGGCGCCGTCTTTCTCCAATTGCAGCAACGCCCGCTGGATCGCGCCGATGGATTGGGTGCTGACCAAACCGTATTTGCCCGAAATCTCCTTGGCGTTTTCGCTGACGAAAGCCAGCATCGACCGCAGATCGTCCAGATCGAGCAACAGCAAACCATTGTCGTCGGCCACGGTAAAAGCCACCGACAACACGCCCTCCTGGGTCTCGTTCAATTCCAGCACCCGCGCCAGCAGCGGCGCGCCCATCTCGGAAATCGTGGTCCGCACCGGATGGCCGTTCTGGCCGTACACATCCCAAAACACCACCGGATTGGCTTGTCCCGCCCAATCCCGGATGCTCAACTCCTGCAACCGCGCTTGCAACTTTTCGCTCGGCTGACCCGGTTGGCTAAGGCCGGCCAAATCGCCTTTCACATCGGCCAGAAACACCGGCACGCCCAAGCGCGAGAAACCCTCCGCCAGCACCATCAGCGACACCGACTTGCCCGTCCCGGTGGCCCCCGCGATCAACCCATGCCGGTTGGCGTACTTGCCCAGCAAATAAACGTCCCGCTCGCCTTTGCCAATGAAAATATCGTTCATGGTCGTCCCTCGTTGCATGGTGATGGTTGATAGCCGGCTAAAGTTTGTGAGTTTCTGGCGTCAAGCCCCGCTCGCGATACTGCCGGAACCGCTCGCGCGAGGCGGCCAGCACCTCGGGGTGCTGATCGACCAGTTCGACGATGCGCTCGAAGCGTTCCAAACCTTCGGGCAAACGGTCGCTAAGGTTGATCAGCACCTGGGCCATCCGATCGTCCGGCAACGCCGTGCCGATCAACACCGGCGAATCGTCCTCGCCTTCCAGCGGATAGCGCTCGTGCGGGATGAAACTGTCCTGCCGAAACGTCCACAACAAATCGTCCAACGCGCCGGCTTGCGGTCCGGACGCGGCCAGCAGATAGACGCTGTGGCCGAGATTATAGGCTTTGTCGATCAGCCGGCAGGCCAGCAGCGCCCGGCCGTTGTCCTTCTGATCCGACAGCACGTAGAAATCGACGCGCGCCCCGCTCACGATTTGCCCTTTTCGGCCGCGCGATCCAGCAAATATTGCGTCAGCAGCGGCACTGGCCGCCCGGTCGCGCCCTTGGCCTTGCCGGTTTTCCAGGCGGTGCCGGCGATATCCAAATGCGCCCAGTGGAATTTCTTGGCGAAGCGCGACAGGAAACAGGCGCCCATGATCGCGCCGCCATCGCGGTTGCCGGAGATGTTGGCCATGTCGGCGAAATTGCTGTCCAGCCCTTCCTGATAATCGTCCCACAGCGGCAGCTCCCACACCCGATCACAGGCGGCGTGACCGGCGTTTTGCAGCTCGTGCGCCAGCGGCGGATGGTTGCTGAACAGGCCGTGCGGGTGCCGGCCCAGCGCGATGATGCACGCGCCGGTCAAGGTGGCGATGTCGATCACCGCCGCCGGCTCGTCGCGCTCGGCATAGGTGAGGGCATCGCACAGGATCAGCCGGCCCTCGGCGTCGGTGTTGAGAATTTCGACGGTCTGGCCGGAGAGGCTGGTCACGATGTCGCCCGGCCGGCTGGCCCGCCCCCCCGGCATGTTCTCGACCGCCGGAATCAAGCCGACCACGTTCAGCGGCAACCGCAGTTCCGCGCAGGCGCGAAACGTCCCCAACACGCTGGCCGCCCCGCACATGTCGAACTTCATCTCGTCCATCCCTTCGCCGGGCTTGAGCGAAATGCCGCCGGTGTCGAAGGTCACGCCTTTGCCGACCAGGACATAAGGCTTCGCCGTCGCTGGGCCTTGCCGGTAGTCGAGCCGGATCAGCTTGGCCGGTTGCGCGCTGCCGCGCGTCACCGACAGCAGCGCGCCCATGCCCAACTGCTCCATCTCGGCCTCTTCCATGACGTGCGCTTGGATGGCGGAAAATTCGCCGGCCAACTGCTGCGCTTGCTCGGCCAGATAAGCGGGAGTGCAAATGTTGGGCGGCAAGTTGCCCAAATCCTTGGCCAGCGCCACGCCGGCGGCGATGGCTTGCGCCTCGCGCGCCGCCCGTTCGCCGCCCGGCAGTTCCCGCCGGCCCGGCACGCTGAGTATAATCTTGCGCAACAAGCGGCGCGGGGCGTCCTTTTTGCTTTTGAGCCGATCAAACAGATAGCGCGCGTCTTCGACCGCCGCGACCAGTTGGCGGATTTTCCAGTCGAGATCGCGGCCCTTGACCGCCAGTTCTGTCAGATAAAGCGCCGCGTCGCTGGCCGCCGCGTCGTTGAGTTCGGCGGCGACATGCGCGGCGATCTTGCGAAAACGGCGGTCGTCCAGCTCGCGCTCCCGGCCGCAGCCGATCAGCAGCACCCGCTCGCAGGCCGCGCCGGGCGGGTTGAACAGCAGCAGAGACTGGCCCGGCTTGCCGTCCAGATCGCCCCGGCGCAACAAATTGCCGAGATAGCCGCCGCAGGCGCTGTCAAACTGTTCGGCGGCGGGCGTCAGCCGCCGCGATTCGTACACGCCCAGCACCAGGCACGCGGTGCGCTGTTTTTCTGGATTGCCGCTTTTGACCGAAAAATCCATCGGTAGGCTACTCCCCGTGTTCGACCTTTAAGTGACCCTGATTCAGGCAAGGATTTCATGACATGAGTTTAACCAGAAACCGTTGGGTCTCCCAGTTGCCTGTGCGGGAGCGCTGAACGGCGTGCCCTCCATCATCGACCGCTATTTGGTCCGCGAGATCGGCCTGACCTTCCTCGGCACCGCTCTGGTGCTGCTGGCGATGGTGTTGAGCCACCGTCTCTCCGGCTATCTGAGCAAGGCCGCCAGCGGCTTGCTGGCGCGCGATTCGATTTTCGTGCTGATCGGTTTGCAGGCCGCGTACTTCATGGTCATGCTGGTGCCGCTGGCGTTTTTGCTGAGCGTGATGCTGGCCTTGGGCCGGCTGTACCGCGACCACGAAATGACCGCGCTGGCCGCTTGCGGCTACGGCCCTCTGTCGATCTACCGGGCCATTTTCCTGCTGGCGACCCCGCTGGCGGCGGCCACCGCCGGACTGTCGCTGGCGCTGGTGCCGCTGACCATGGAGTATCAGTTCGAAGTGCTGGCCAAGGCCCGCAAGGAGGCCGAAGTGTCGATGTTCACGCCCGGCGTCTTTCGCGAAGTGCTGCAAGGCCGCCACGTGGTCTACATCGGCGCGCTGGGCGAGCGCGATTTGCGGAATATTTTCGTCCAGACCCGCGAAGCGGACGGCGATCTCAGCATCACCACCGGCGAGCGCGGCCGCCAGGAAATCGGCGAAGACGGCATCCGCCACATCGTGCTCGATTACGGCCATCGCTACCGGGGCACGCCCGGCAAGGGCGACTACGAAATGGTCCGCTTCGAGCGCGCCACGGTGCGGGTGGATACCGCGCCGCCGCGCCAGGAATGGAAACACCGCGAGGCGCTGCCGACCCGGCAATTGCTGGAATCGGACAATCCGGATCACGTCGCCGAGCTGCAAATGCGCCTCAACAGCCCGATCCAGGTGCTGATTATCGCGCTGTGGGCCCCGCTGATCGCGCGGGCCAAACCGCGCGAGGGGCGTTACGGCCGCATCGTCGCGGCGGTGTTGATCTACGCCGTCAATTTCAACCTGATCGGCGTCGGCGAATCGTGGTTGACCAACGGGCTGATCGGCCCGCAACTCGGATTGTGGTGGGTGCACGCCCTGTTCCTGTGTTTCGGCGCCGGGATGCTGCTGCGCGATCTCGCGAACGGTCGCGGTTTCTGGCTGTTCCGGCGCTCCGCGACCGCGCCGGCGGGTGCCGCATGAAGCTGATCGACCGCTACCTCTTCCGGACAGTCGCCCACACCACGCTGATCGCCTTGCTGGTGTTGCTGCTGCTGGAAATGTTCCTCAGCCTGCTGGTGGAACTGGAGGAGGTCGGCAAGGGCCGCTACGATTTTGCGGCGGCGCTCCGCTTTTTGCTGCTGGTGCAACCGCAACGCCTGTACGAGCTGTTTCCGATGGCGCTGTTGGTCGGCGCGCTGCTGGGGATGGGCGCGCTGGCCAGCGGCAGCGAGCTGATCGTGATGCGCGCCGCCGGGCTGTCGCTGACCCAGTTGACCCGCTCGGTGCTGCAAACCGGATTGATCCTGAGCGTGGCGGTCTTGCTGGTCGGGGAATTCGTGGCCCCGCCGCTGGAGCAAACCGCCCGCGAGCAGCGCGCCGCCGCCAAGAGCGAGGGCATGGCCATTCGCGGCGGGCGCGGGTTTTGGGTGCGCGACGGCGATTATTTCGTCCACGTCAACGCGGTGCTGTCGGGCCTGCGGCTGGCGGACATTCACATTTTCAGGATCGGCCCTCAATCGCGGCTGGAAACCGTCACCGCCGCGCAAAGCGCGCGCTATCAGGAAGGCCGCTGGGTGCTGGAAAACATCGACCGCAGCATCCTGAAAGGGGATTCGGTCGAGAGCGAAAACCTCCCCAGCCTGGAAATCACCTCCTCGATCAGCCCGCAAATTCTGGAGGTGCTGGCGGCCGATCCCGCCGGCTTGTCGGTGCGCGATTTGTGGGTGTACGTGGACTATCTGGAACGCAACGGGCTGGACGCGCAAAGCTATCGCCTGGCGCTTTGGCGCAAGTTGCTCGCGCCGCTGGTGTATATGGCCATGCTGGTGGTGGCCATGCCCTTCGTGTTCGGGCCGCAGCGCTCGGCCGGCGTCGGCCAGCGCCTGCTGATCGGCCTGCTGATCGGCCTGACCTTTTTTCTCGGCAACTATCTGCTGGGCAACGTGGTGCTGCTGTACGGCTACCCCCCGCTGTTGGGCGCGATCCTGCCGGCGCTGCTGTTCCTCGGCGCGGGATTTCTGGCGCTGCGCCGCTTGCGCTGAAGGCCCGATCAGGGCTTCGGAGTTTTGGGCAGGACCACCAATTCCGTTTCCGACAGCCGATCCGGCAAGCGCAGCGCCAGCGCCAGCGCCAGACAAGCGAATCCGGCGACCAGACTGAGCCCGACGCTGACGCCAAGCCCGCGATCCAGATACGCGGCGACCGGTACCGGCCAGATTCCGGCGCTCAAAAATCGCAGCAGCGCCTGCCACCAGCCGATGCCGCGACCGTCGCGCCGCTGCACCCGCAGCCGCCAGGCGCGCATTCCCAGGGTTTGGCCGCCGCAAACCCAAAAGCCGCCGAAGAAGAAAAAGCACACCAGCAACAAATAAGTCGAAAACCAGGGATTGCCTTGCAGCGGGTGGTGAAGCTTGACGCTTTCGCCGCCCACCGCCGCCACGGTGACGCCCAGCGCCAAGGCGGCGGCCACGAACAGCACGCCCGCGAGCAGCAGGCTATCGTAAACGATGGCCGCCAAGCGGCGCGGCAACCGGGCCGGAACCGGCGCGACCATCGGATCGGGCGGCATGACGCCGGCCCTCATCGGCCCGCGATGGACGGGGCGCGGCGGTAAGGTCGGTTACTTCGAGCCATGGGTCGAGGGTTTGACGGCGGGCGCTGACGCGGGCGAGGGTTTGTCGTTCTCGGTTTGGCGCTGGCCTTTTTTGGCGGGCGTCGGTCCGGGGGCAGGCTGAGCGGTGGCCGGCGCCTTGGCGTTGCCAGGGACGATTTTGCCGCTTTCCGCTTTGGTGGTTTGCGGGGTTGGAGACGCGGCCGGTTCGCCGCCGGTGGAGCGCGGCGGGCCAAGCCAGCCGTTGATCTCGGCCACATCCGCTTCCGACAATTGGCCGGCGGCCTGTCGCAGCGTCAGGTAGTTGGTGACGTAGGAATAGCGGGCGGCGGCGTAATTGCGCTCGGCCAGATACACGTTGCGCTCGGCGTCCAGCACATCCACGATGGTGCGGGTGCCGACTTCGTAGCCGGCCTGATTGGCTTCCAGCGCGCTGCGGGTGGAAACGCGGGTCTGGTCGAGCGCGCGGATCTGGCTGATGGCGGTTTCCTGGCCGCGATAGGCGTTGCGGACGATGCGGATGGTGTCGCGCTGCTGGTTTTCCAGGCTCTGGCGCGAAGCTTCGTAGTTGTAGGCCGCTTCGCGCGAGCGCGAGGACACCGCGCCGCCGCTGTAGAGCGGCACCGTCAGTTGCAGGTTGACCTGGCTGCTGGCGAGGTCGCTGTTGCCGCCGTTGTCGGTATCGACGCGGCTGGCCTGCAAATCCAGAACCGGGTAATGGCCGGCCTTTTGCAGCCGGACGTTTTCGCGCGCCAGATCGACCCCGAAAGCGGCGCTGCGCAAGTTCAAGTTGTTCTCCAAAGCCATCCGCACCCATTCCTCGGGATCGTTCGGTTTCGGCAACACCAGCGGCATCCGCTCGCTCAACGAATGCAGTTGCGGGTAGTCCTGGCCGGTCAATTGGCGCAAGGCTTCGCGGGCGTCCGCCAACTGGTTGATGGCTTCGATTTCCTGGGACACGGCGGCGTCGAACCGGGCTTGCGCGTCATAAACGTCGGTGATGGTCGCCAGGCCGACCTCGAAACGGCGGTTGCCCTGCTCGAGCTGACGCGCGAAAGCGTTTTTCTCGGCGGTGGCGTAACTGAGGTTGTCCAGCGCCGCCAACACGCCGAAATAGGCTTGCGAAACCCGCAACACCAACTCGTTGCGGACGTTGCCGAGGTCGACCTCGGAGCGGTCGACCGTCGCTTCCGCCAGGCGCTGGCGGACCCGGTGGCCCCGGTTATACAGCGGCTGCACCAGACTGATCGCGTAGGTGTGGCTGTGGGCGGTCGAGGGCGCGGGAGCCACGCCCTCGGTTCCGAAGCGATAACCCTGATCGGCCGTCACGCCCATATTCGGCAACAGCAAGGCGCGCGCTTGCGGCTTGGCCTCCCGCGTCGCATCCCGGCTGGCGGTGGCGGCCTTGAGCACCGGATCGCTGTCCTGGGCCTGCCGGTAGACGCGCAGCAAATCCTCCGCCCACGCCGGCTGGCCGCAGAGCGCGGCGGCGAATCCGGCGAGCGCCAGACAACGGAGTTTGGGCATGACTGATGGCGTCTCCTCTGAGCGAGTATGTTAACAAATCCTAATATACCACTCCAAGTCAACCGTTGTCGCGGCCATCCGGGCGGATCGCCGCCGCCCGCCGGTCAGAACACGAACGATTTAACCGGGGCCGCGTTGCGCAAGGGGGCCAATTCGGTGTCGAACAGACTTTCCCGCAGCCACTGGTGCTCGCCGGTTCGCGTGATCAGCAGCGCCTCCATGACCGGCGGCTTGCCGGCCACGATGAACAGGCGCCCGCCCAGCTTCAGGCTCCGCCGCCACTCGTCGGCGACTTCGGCCACCGAGCCGGTGACCGCGATGGCGTCGTAGCGGTGGTCGCCCCAGCCGAGGCTGGCGTCGCCGGTGTGCAACACCACGTTGCTCGAACCGTGCGCTCTCAGTTTGGCGCGGGCGGCTTCGGTAAACTCGGCAACGATGTCCACGCTCACCACGCTGCCGGCCAAGCGAGCCAGACAGGCGGTGAGATAGCCGCCGCCGGTGCCGACCTCCAGCACCTGATCGCTCGACCGCGGGGCCAGCGCCTGCAACAGCCGGCCCTCGACCGTGGGTTTGAGCATGAATTCGCCGTGGCCGAGCGGGATCGCGACATCGCTGAAGGCCAGGTTGCGGTAGCGCTCCGGCACGAACGCCTCGCGCGGCACGCGGGCGAGAGTGTCCAGCACCCGCTGGTCCAGCACCTCCCACGGCCGGATCTGCTGCTCGATCATGTTGTGGCGCGCTTGCTCGAAATTGAATGCGGTCATGTGCGGAATCCTGTTGACGCCGGTGGATGATTTTTTTGGGTTTTGGCGGGGGCCGCGCCCCTGAGTCCGATTGGAGCGCATTCTAACATAAGGATTTTTGACGCGGCGCGGGCTTACAGGAAAGTCGCCCCGACCGAGAACAGCCGCTCGACTTCCGGCACTCGCTTTTTATCGACCAGAAACAGGATCACGTGATCGTCCGCTTCGATGACGGTGTCGTGGTGGCAGATCACCACCTCATCGCCCCGGGCGATCGCGCCGATGGTGGCGCCGGGCGGCAACCGGATTTCTTCGAGGCGCCGGCCCACGACCTTGGAGGTTTTGTAATCGCCGTGGGCGATGGCCTCGATGGCTTCGGCCGCGCCCCGGCGCAGGGAATGCACCTTGACCACGTCGCCGCGGCGGACGTGGGTGAGCAGGCTGCCGATGGTAGCCTGCTGCGGCGAGATCGCCACGTCGATGATGCCGGAGGATTCGACCAGCTCGACGTAGGACAGCAAGTTGATCAGCGCCATCACCTTGCGCGCGCCCATCCGCTTGGCTTGCATCGCCGAGAGAATGTTGGCCTCGTCGTCGTTGGTGACGGCGCAATAGACATCGACGTGCTCGATGTTTTCCTGGCGCAGCAGATTTTCGTCGGCGGCGTCGCCGTGGAGCACGATCGCCCGGCTCAACTGCTCGGACAGGCGTTTGCTGGTGGTTTGGCTGCGCTCGATCACCTTGACCTGAAACCGGTCTTCCAGGCCCTGGGCCAGCCGCGCGCCGATGTGGCCGCCGCCGGCGATGACGATGCGCTTGACCATCCGGTCCAGCTTGCGCAATTCGGCGACGATGGCGCGGGTGTTCTTGCGGGCGGCGATCAGGAACACCTCGTCGTCGGCCTCGATCACGGTGTTGCCTTCCGGGATGATCGCGCGACCCTGGCGGAAGATGGCGGCCACCCGGGTATCGATGTTGGGCATCCGTTCCGGCAGGGTGCGCAGCGCCTGGCCGATCAGGGTGCTGCCTTCATAGGCCTTGACGCCGACCAGACGCACCTGGCCGTCGGCGAAATCCAGCACTTGCAGCGCGCCGGGGTGCTCGATGATCCGCTGGATGTAATCGGTCACGAGCTGTTCGGGGCTGATCAGCACGTCGACCGGCAGCGCGTCGTCCCGAAACAGTTGCTCGCGGTAGGCGATGTAGCTGCCGGCGCGGACCCGGGCGATCTTGGTCGGCGTGTTGAACAGGGTGTGCGCCACCTGGCAGGCGATGATGTTGGTTTCGTCGCTGTCGGTCAGCGCGATCAGCATGTCGGCGTCGGCGATGCCCGCCTGCTCCAGAACGGTCGGATAGGAGGCGCTGCCGCAAACGGTGCGGATGTCCAGGCGGTCTTGCAGGGCCTGCAAGCGTTCGGGGCTGGCGTCGACCACGGTGATATCGTTGGCCTCGCCGGCCAGGATGTGGGTGACGGAGCCACCGACCTGACCCGCGCCGAGAATCACGATTTTCAAGGCTGCCCCTCATTCATCGAGCGCTTTCTTGGGGTCGATCCCCAGCGCGCGCAGCTTGCGGTAAAGGTTGGTGCGCTCCATGCCCACCCGGTCGGCCAGCCGCGCCACGTTGCCCTCGCATTCGCGAAACTGTTGCATCAGGTAAGTGCGCTCGAATTGCTCGCGGGCCTCCCGCAGCGGCAGGTTCAGCGGGATGCTGCCCACGTCCTGGGCCTTGACGGCGGTGATGCCGCGCACGGCGGCGTCCACCTCGTCCAAGGTGATGTCCTCGTCGCCGCCCAAAATCAGCAGCCGCTGCACCAGGTTCTTGAGTTCGCGGATGTTGCCGGGCCAGTTGTAGTTGCGCAGGCGGTTTTGGGCGGCCAGGGTGAAGTGGCGATAGTTCAGGCTTTCCTGATCGACGAAATAGCCGATGTAATAGTTCAAAAGCTCCGGCACGTCCTCGATGTGATCGCGCAGCGGCGGCAGCTTGATCGGCACGACGTTCAACTGGTAGTACAGGTCCTCGCGAAACCGCCCCAGCGCCACCTCCTGCTCCAGATCGCGGTGGGTGGCGGCCACCACCCGCACGTTGACCCGGACCGGCTCCTTGCCGCCGATGCGCAAAAAAGAGCCGTTTTCCAGAGCGCTGGCCAGCTTGGCCTGGGCTTCCAGATCCATGTCGGCCAGCTCGTCCAGAAACAGGGTGCCGCCGCTGGCCTGCTCCAGCCGGCCGTAGTGCACCCGGTCGCCCTGCTCGGAGCCGAACAGCTCCAGGCTGGCGTTTTCCCGGGCGATCGAACCGACCCCGACGTCGATGAACGGGCCGCCGCGACGCAGGCTGTGGGCGTGCAGGTAGCGGGCGTAGACTTCCTTGCCGGTGCCGGGTTCGCCGAAGATCAGCACCGGCGCGTCGTGCTGGGCGATCCGCAGCACCTGGGTGCGCAGCCGCTGCACCACGTCGCTGCGGCCGACCGGCTCGGCCACGATCCGCTGCTGGCGGCGCAAATTGAGGTTCTCCCGCGCCAGCCGGTCCGCGTCCAGCGCCCGCTCCACGGTCAGCAGCAGCTTGGCCATGGACAGCGGTTTTTCGATGAAATCGTAAGCGCCGAGCCGGGTCGCCTCCACCGCCGTCTCGACCGTGCCGTGGCCGGACATCATGATCACGGGGCAGGGCAGGTGATCGCCCTCGCTCCATTCTTTGAGCAGGGTGATGCCGTCGGTGTCCGGCATCCAGATGTCGAGCAGGATCAGGTCGGGCCGTTGGGCGCGCCGCGCCTCGCGGGCGGCGGCAGCGTTTTCGGCGGCAGCGACCGCGTAACCTTCATCTTCCAAAATTTCCTTGACCAGATCGCGAATATCGGGCTCGTCATCGACGACCAAAATATAAGACGCGCTCATCCGGCGGCCTCCTTATCGGCGTGCAGGGATACGGCGGACACGGCGGGTGAAGCTGGAGCGTCAGCGCCATCATGAAAGATCGGCAATCGGATCGCGATGCGGGCGCCGCCGTCCGCCGGTGTCTCCAACTGAATCCAGCCGCCATGCTCCTCAACGATTTTTTTGACGATCGCTAATCCTAGCCCGGTTCCCTTGACTTTGGTAGTCACGTAGGGCTCGAAGGCGCTGGCGAGCACGCTCTCGGGAAAGCCCGGCCCGTCGTCGCGCACGCTCAGCTCGACGCGGTCGCTGCCCGCGACGTGTTCGCGGCGGGTGCCGATCCACAAAGTCGAGCCGTGGCCGTCGCGGATCGCCTCGATCGCGTTCTTGACCAGATTGTGCAGCAGTTGCCGCAATCGCACCTTGTCGCCGTTGATCCGCAACGGCTCTTGGGTCAAGTCGAGCTTGATTTCCACGCCCGCCGGATAATCGCGATAGAGATAAAGCACTTCGGTCACGAATTCGTTCAACTCCAAAGGAGCCAGTTGCAGGCGCGGCGGGCGGGCGTATTCGCTGAAGGCGTCCACCATCTCCTTCATCGCCTGCACTTGCTGGACGATGGTGTGGGTGCCGCGCTCCAGCACCTTGCCCTGTTCCTCGTCGAACTGTTTGAGGTATTTGTGGCGGATGCGCTCGGCGGCTAGCTGGATCGGCGTCAGCGGGTTTTTGATCTCGTGGGCGAGCCGGCGCGCCACCTCCGACCAAGCCGCTTCGCGCTCGACCTTGACCACGTGGGTGATGTCGTCGAACACGATGACGTGGCCGCCGTGGAGGCCGACCGCGTCCGGCAGCGAACTGCCCCGGCACATCAAAATCCGCCGCCCGGCCGCGCCGAACCAGTCGAGTTCCTGCCGCCAGTCGCCGCTTTCGGCCAGATGCGGGCCGATGGCGGTGACAAACTCCTGGAGCATCGGGTTGGCGACCGCCAGCCACTGGCTGTCCGCGCCGAGATAGTCCTGCAAATTCACCTCCATAATCTGGCTGGCCGCCGCGTTGCAGGTTTGCAGGCGGCCGCCCTGATCGATGATCAGCACGCCCGAGGACAGCCGCGCCAACACGGTTTCCAGATAAGCGCGCTGGCTCTCGACCAGGGCCTGGCTGCGCTGCGCGGCCTCGTGCGCCTGGGCGAGATTGCGGATCATCTGGTTGAACGACTCCACCAAAAATCCCAGCTCGTCGCTGCCGGCTCCGGCTCCGGCCAACTGCTTGTTGAACTGGCCGGCGGCGACCGCCTGCGTGCCGTCCGCCAGCTCCCGCAGCGGGCGCACCATTCGCCGCGCGGTGTAAAACGCCGCCCAGAACGCCGCCAGCACCGCCAGCAGCAGCGCCAGCGACAGCGTGAGCGTGAAACTGGCCTTGAGCGGCGCGCGCAGAAACATCAGTTCCCGGTAGCTGTCGAACGCGGACTGCACCGCGTCAGCCAGCAAACTCAGGCGGTCGGTGACCGGAAACAGCGCCTGTAACTGCCGCTCTTCATTGTGGGGCGAACTGACCGGCACCAGGACGCGGATGTGAAAACCGGCGTCGCCGACCGGCTCCAGAGCGACGTAGTTGCGCCCCTGGCGCACTTGCAACAGCGCGGTTTCCGACGGCGGATGCGGCAGGATGGCCGCCGGGTCCAGGGTGGCGGTGGCGACGATCTGCCCGCCCTGACCGAACAGAGTCAGCTCGGACGCTTCGCCCAGATCGAGCAGGTCGTCCAGCCGGCGGCCGGTCTGTTCGTCGTCGTCGGCCAAGCTGACGGACACCCGCAAGGTCTGTTTGAGCACCTCGCGCATCCGCAAATCCAGGGCGGTCCGGCTCAGTTCCAGCGCGTTTTCCAGGCCGCGATCCACCTGCACGTCGAACCAGCTATCGATGCCCCGTTGCAGGAAATGCAGCGAAAAGCCGTACACCAGCGCCACCGGGGTGATGGCCAGCAGCGCGAAGATGCCGGTCAGGCGCAGGGTCAGGCGCGAGCCCGGCACCCGGTGGCGGTACAGCCGGATCAACTGGGCCAAGTTATACAGGATCAGCAGCGCCAGCCCGCCCAAACCGGTGGCGCTGGCCAGCAACAGACCGATGTACATCTGGCCGAACTTGGCCGAGTTGGTGGTGGCGCGGCCCATCAACACCAGCAGCGCCAGCAGCAGGCAAAACAGCAGCAAGGGCGGCAGCAACCCCCGCCCGCTGGCGAAACGGCGGATCAAAGCGACCACGTGTACCATTCGCTGGTCAGCCGCCAATCGTCCGACAGATAAGCGAACACGCGCAGCGGCGCGGGCAGCGATTCGATGTCGAGCCACGCGCGCAAGGCCCCTTCATAGCGTTCGTCGCGCCCCAGCAAGCCCTTGTCCAGGAGCGGAAAACCGTTGATCTGGCCCATGAACTGCAACGCGGCGGCCCGGCTGGAAAAACCGCGCCGCTCCTTGCTGTTGAGGTTGTTGACCAGGTATTGGCGGCTGAGAGCATGATATTCCAGCTTGAAGCGCTGGCTCAGCGAATAGACCGTTTCGTTCCAGATCCAGGAACGCCGCCGGCGCACCTCCATTTCCAGCGCGATGATCAGCGGCACGCCGTTTTGCAACGCCTCCAGCGCCGGCTTGCTGAAATGGTAGTCGATGCGGGCGTCGAGCCGATAAACGCCGCCTTCCAGTTTGGTGGTGGCGGCGATCACCTCGAAACCGGCCGCCCAGCCCGGAGACGGTCCCAGCAATCCCCACAGCAGCGCCAGCGCGCCGGCGACGCCATGCAGCCAAGCGCGCTGCTCGCTAGCGGCCGCCACAATCAGCTTCCACGGCTCGCGACCGGGTGCTTGGTCACGGCGGCGTAATAGAAACCGTCCCGGTCGGCGTCGCCCGGCAAAATCTGGCGGCCGTGCGCCAGCGCGCGCCCCCAACCGGCGGCGATGGGCTGGGCGCGGGCGTCGGCGCGAGCGGCGAGCAACGCGGCGATCACCTCATCGTTTTCCTGGCGCAGCACCGAACAGGTCGCGTACAGCAGCCGCCCGCCCGGGCGCAGCAACGGCCAGAGCGCGGCGAGAATCGCGCGCTGGCGCTCGGCCAGCGCGGGGATGTCGCTGTCCCGGCGCAGCAGCTTGATATCGGGATGACGCCGGATCACGCCGGTGGCCGAGCAGGGCGCATCCACCAGAATCCGGTCGAAAGGCACGCCGTCCCACCAGTCCGCCGGGCGCTCGGCGTCGCCGGCGATCAACCGGGCGTCCAATTTCAGCCGGCGCAGGTTGGCGCGGACCTGGTCCAGCCGGCCGGCGTCGCGATCCAGGGCCGTCAACGCCACGCCTGGCTCACACTCCAGCACGTGGCCGGTCTTGCCGCCGGGCGCGGCGCAGGCGTCCAGCACCCGCAATCCCGGCCGAACTTGCAGCAGCGGGGCCGCCAGTTGCGCGGCGGCGTCCTGCACCGACACCCAGCCTTCGTTGAAGCCGGGCAACAGCGCGACCTCCACCGGCGCTTCCAGGATCAGCGCGCCCGCCGCGTCCGGCGCCGGCGCCGCGTTGTGGCCCGCCTCCGCCAGATGCCGCCGGTACGCTTCGCGGTCGAGAAAACGCGCGTTGACCCGCAGCGCGAACGGCGGGCGGGCGTTGTTGGCGGCCACGATGGCCGGCCAGTCGTCCGGCCAGTCTCGCCGCAAGCGTTCCAGCAGCCAGCTCGGGTGGGCGGTATCGGCTTCCGGATCGGCTTTCAAGGCGGCCGCGAGCTCTTCCCGCCGCCGCAAGGCGGCGCGCAGCACCGCGTTGGCGAGCCCCGCCGCCCAGGGTTTGCGCAACTGGCGAGCGGCCGCGACCGTTTCGGAAACGGCGGCGTGTTCGGGAACGCGCAGGTGCCAGACTTGATAGAGGCCGACCAGCAGCAGCGCGCGGACGGCGTGCTCCGTCGACGCCAGCGGCCGCGCCAGCAGCCGGTCGAGCAGCGCTTGCAGCTGCGGCAGCCAGCGGCAGACACCGTGGCACAATTCCTGGAGCAAACCCCGGTTGCGGGATTCGGTCCGGCTCAAGGCCGGCGGCAACACCGCCGCCAGCGACCGGCCCTCGCCCAACACCTGAACCAGCGCGCGAGCCGCGATGGCGCGGACGTTCATGCCTCGCCCAGCCGCTGGCCGACCAGGCGGCGAGCGGCCAAAAAAGCGGCGGCCGGAAGCGGTTTGCCGCCCGGCAGTTGCAGTTCGGTGAGCCTCAGCACCCCCGAACCGGCGGCGACGATCAAGCCTTGCGCGCTGGCCTCCAAAACGCTGCCCGGCGCTTCGGCCGCCGGCCGCTCCTCGGCGCGCGCCCGCCACACCCGCAGCGCTTGTCCGCCCAGCCGGGTTTGCGCGACCGGATACGGGTTGAACGCCAGCACCTGGCGTTCCAGCTCCAAGGCCGAGCGGCTCCAGTCCAGCTCGGCTTCGGCTTTCTCCAGCTTCGGCGCGTAGCTCGCCTGACGGTCGTCTTGGGGCACCGCGGCCAGAGCCCCTTCCAGCAGCGCCGGCAACGCCTGTTGCAGCGTTCGCGCGCCCAGCGCGGCCAGCCGGTCGTGCAGCTCGCCGCCGGTGGTCCCGCGCGGGATCGGGCAGGCGGCGCGGGCGTAAACCGGCCCGGTGTCGAGCCCCGCTTCCATGCGCATCAGGCAAATGCCGGTTTCGGCGTCTCCGGCCAAAATGGCGCGCTGGATCGGCGCCGCGCCGCGCCAGCGCGGCAACAGCGAAGCGTGCACGTTGACGCAACCCCATCGCGGAATCGCCAGCACCGCCGGAGGCAGGATCAAACCGTAAGCGGCGACCACCAGCAAATCCGGTTTCAGCGCGGCCAGTTCGGCCTGAACGGCGGGATCGCGCAAGCTGGCCGGTTGGCGCACCGCGACGCCGGCGGCCAGCGCGGCGGCCTTGACCGGGCTCGGGCGTAGCTGCCGGCCCCGGCCCGCCGGCCGGTCCGGTTGGGTGTAAGCGGCGACGACCTCATGGCCGCTCGCCAGCAACGCCCGCAAGCTGGGCACGGCGAAGTCCGGCGTTCCCGCGAACGCCACGCGCGAGGCGGCGGCGCTCATGCGCGGTTCGGGCCGGCCGAAGCCGCCGGGCGGCGCGGGCAACCGCGCGGCGCTGGAGATTGCGGCTGGCGGGAGCGGCGTGATGAGGCCGATAACGTGTTCAAGCGGCGCGCGCTTCGAGACGGGCCTGCTTTTCCAGTTTTTTGCGGATGCGGTCGCGCTTTAACGCCGACAGGTAATCGACGAACAGTTTGCCGTCCAGATGATCGAGCTCGTGCTGGATGCAGACCGCGAGCAAGCCTTGCGCCTCCAGCTCGAACGGCTCGCCGCGCCGGTCCAGCGCGCTGACCCGCACCCGCTCGGCGCGCCCGACCATCTCGTAGAAGCCGGGCACCGACAGACAGCCCTCCTCGGACTCGCACTCGCCTTCCCGCTCCAGAATGCTCGGGTTGACGAACACCAGCGGCCGATCCTTGTTCTCGGACACATCCATCACCACGATCCGCTTCTGAACGTTGACCTGGGTCGCCGCCAGACCGATGCCCGGCGCGGCGTACATGGTTTCCAGCAGATCGTCGATGAAGGCGCGCACGCCGTCATCGACGGTTTCCACCGCCAAGCCCGGCTTGCGCAGCCGGGGATCGGGATAATGCAATAGGGTCAGTTGTGCCATGGCGACTCCGCAAACGCCTCGATTGATCGCTAGACCGGTTTTTCGTCGGGAAATCATACGAGAAATTACACTATGGGGGCTATACTTTGCGCGAAGGGGGTAATCCGCATACACTCCCGCCCGTTTCTTTGGACGATTGAGCAAGGACCATGACTACCACCCGTTCATCAAGACATTTCAGGACCGTTCTGTCGCTGGCGACGGCGGTCTTGCTCGCCGCGTGCGCCCAAGTTCCCCCCCGGCCCGAGGCCAGCCCGATTCCCGGCGAACCGGCCCTCGCGGGAGAATCCGCCCGGACCGACGCCGGCGGCCGCGCGCCGCAAGGCATCCCCGGCGGACCCCAAGAAACCCTGTCGGGCCAGGGACCGCGCGGCCCGAGAGCGGGCGCGCTTGCCCCGGAGGGACCGGTCGCGCTGCGGCCCGACCACCCGCAAAGCTATACCGTGGCCCCCGGCGATACCTTGTGGTCGATCAGCAAGCGGTTCCTGCAAAACCCTTGGCAGTGGCGGCGGATCTGGCGGCAAAACCCCCAGGTCGGCAACCCGCACCGGATCTATCCGGGCGACGTGCTCCGCTTCGGCTACGACGCCAGCGGCAACCCGCAACTGGAAGCCGCGCGCGGCGAGGTGCCGCTGATCAAGCTTTCGCCGGAGGTTCGGGTCGAGAGCCTGACCCAGCCGATCCCGCCGGTGCCCCGCGACGCCATCGAGTCGTTTTTGACTCGGGGCGAGATTTTGAGCCAAGCCGAATGGCGCAGCAAACCTTACATCGTGGCCGATGACGACGAGCAAACCGCCTACGCCGACCGCGACCGGGTTTACGTGCGGGGCACCGATTTTGACCAGGCGCGCTACTACGTGTTCCGCCCCGGCGAGGAATTGCGCGAGCCCGGCTCGAACCGGTTGTTGGGCGTTCCCGGCATCTATGTGGGCCAGGCCATTTTGGAGAGGGACGAAAATCCGGCCACGTTCGTGCTGGCCAATACCGTCGCGCCGGTCCGCGCCGGCGACCGGTTGCTGCCGATCGAGTCGGAGCCCGAACTGTACAACTTCGACCCGCATCCCGCGCCGGACGTCGAGGGCATGATCATCGGCCGGCTGGACGCCGACGTGACTCAAATCACCCAATACAGCAGCGTCATCATCAACCTGGGCACCAACGAGGGCATCGAGCCCGGTCACGTGCTGGCGGTGTTCGGCCAAGACCGTCAAGTCGATGACAAAGTCTCCGGCGGGACCGTGCGGATTCCGGGCGAGCGCTCCGGTTTGCTGATGGTCTACAAGGCGCACGACCTGGTCAGCTACGGCCTGGTGATGCAGGCCGAACGCTCCATCCGGCTCCGGGATCGGGTGACATCACCCTGAACCGAGACGACGCGTCGCCGGCCGGCGACCCGGCCGGTCGGTTGGCGCTGTTGCGCGCGCCGGGCATCGGCCCGGCGCGTTTCGGCCGGCTGCTGGAGCATTTCGGCTCGGCGGATGCCGCGCTGGCGGCCAGCCGGGAGCAATGGCGCGAACTCCAGTTGCCGGCTTCCGCGCTGGACTATCTGCGCGACCCCGACTGGCGGGGTGTCGAGCGAGACCTCGCCTGGCTCGAACAGCCGGGCAACCATCTGCTGGCGCTGGACGATGAGCGCTATCCGCCGCTGTTGCGCCAAGTCGCCGGCCCGCCGCCCCTGTTGTTCGTGCATGGCCTGCCGGACAGCTTGCGCGCGCCGCAGTTGGCCATCGTCGGCACCCGCAACCCCACCCCGCAAGGCCGGGAAACCGCCCGCCAGTTTGCCGCCCATCTGGCCGAGGGCGGTCTGGCGATCACCAGCGGGCTGGCGCTCGGCATCGACGCCGCCGCCCACCAGGGCGCGCTGGCCGGCGGCGGCTGGACCGTGGCGGTCACCGGCACCAGCCTGGAGCGGGTTTATCCCGCCAAACACCGGGACTTGGCGCACGCCATCGCCGAACGCGGCGCGCTGGTGTCGGAATTTCCCATCGGCACCCCGGCGCTGGCCGAGAATTTTCCGCGCCGCAACCGCCTGATCAGCGGATTGGCCCTGGGGGTGCTGGTGGTGGAAGCCGCCGTGCAGAGCGGTTCGTTGATCACCGCCCGCCTGGCGCTGGAGCAGGGCCGGGAAGTGTTCGCCATCCCCGGCTCGATCCACAATCCCCTGGCCAAAGGTTGCCACGCGCTGATCCGGCAAGGCGCGAAACTGGTGGAAACGGCGACCGATATTTTGGAAGAGCTGGGGCCGCTGGCGGCGGCCGGTTTCGGCGAAGCCGCGCCCCCGCCGCCAGCGGAGACCCCGGTCGCCCCCGAACCGCCGGACCCCGACTACCGGCAACTGCTGGAGGCGATGGGCGATGCGCCGGCGGCGGTCGATTCGCTGGTGGAGCGTTGCGGATTGACTGCGGAAGTGGTTTCCTCCATGCTGCTGATCCTGGAATTGCAGGGTTACGTAGCGGCGGTCCCCGGCGGTAGGTACTGTCGCCTGCAACCCTGAACACCGGCCGTTCCGTTCCGTTCGAGAGGCCGCAGCGTTGCACCCTCGCCGGATGACGGGGGTTTTTGTTTTCCGAGGCGAGCGTTGGCATGAAAGAAAACGTGCTGGATGTACTGATGTATCTATTTCAACACTATATGGACGACGAGACGGACGCCGACCCCGACCGCGAATCCATCCAAACCGATTTGTTGGCCGCCGGTTTCCCGTCGCGCGAAATCCAGCAGGCGTTCGAGTGGCTGGATAGCCTCACCGACCGCCAGCAAACTCCGCTCAAGGTCAACCCCAGCTCCTACCGCGTTTATGTCGATTCGGAACTGGCCAAGCTGGATGCGGAATGCCGGGGCTTTTTGCTGTTTTTGGAACAAAGCGGCGTGCTGAACTCGGAAACCCGCGAGGTGGTGATCGACCGCGTCATGGCCTTGCAGGCCGAGGAGATCGGTTTGCTCCAGCTCAAATGGATCATCCTGATGGTGCTGTTCAATCAGCCCGGACAGGAAGAAGCTTACGCCTGGTTGCAGGATCTGGTGTTCGACGAGTTGCCCGCGTACCTGCATTAGGCGTCGGGCGCACCGCGCCCGAACGCTCGCCGCGGCGGGTTTTGGCCGGTGGGCGCCCTCCACCCCAGTCACCCATGCCAAACACATGAGCAAAAATCTGGTCATCGTCGAATCGCCCGCCAAAGCCAAGACGATCAAAAAATATCTGGGCGCGGATTTCGAGATTCTGGCTTCCTACGGCCACGTGCGCGATCTGGTGCCCAAGGAAGGCGCGGTCGATCCCGAACGCGGCTTCGCCATGAAATACCAGCTCATCGACAAAAACGAGCGGCACGTCGAGGCTATCGCCAAGGCCGCCGCCAAAGCGGACGCGCTGTATCTGGCCACCGATCCCGACCGGGAAGGCGAGGCCATCTCCTGGCATCTCCACGAAATCCTCCGGCAGCGCGATCTGCTGCGCGACAAGCCCGTGCGGCGCATCGTGTTCCACGAGATCACCGAGCGGGCGATCCAGGAGGCGGTGGCGCAACCGCGCGCATTGTCCTTGGATCTGGTCAACGCCCAGCAGGCCCGCCGGGCGCTGGACTATCTGGTCGGCTTCAACCTCTCGCCGCTGCTGTGGAAGAAAATCCGCCCCGGCTTGTCCGCCGGCCGGGTGCAATCGCCCGCGCTGCGGATGATCGTGGAGCGCGAACAGGAAATCGAACGCTTTGAAGCTCGCGAGTATTGGACGCTGGAAGCGGACGCCGCCAAGCAATCGCAGCCGTTTATCGCCCGCCTGAACGAATATGAAGGCGTCAAGCTGACCCAGTTTAGCGTGACCGACGCCGGGCAGGCGCACGCGATGGAACAGAAACTGCTGGCCGCCGCCCGCGTCCCGCCGGCCGACGCGCCGGCGGCCGACGCGAAGGCCATCGGCCGCTTGCGGGTGGCGCGGATCGAACGCAAGCAGCGCAAGCGCAATCCGGCCGCGCCGTTCACCACTTCGACCTTGCAACAGGAAGCGTCGCGCAAGCTCGGCTTTTCGACCCAGCGCACCATGCGGGTGGCCCAACAGCTTTACGAGGGCGTCGATACCGGCCAGGGCGCGGTCGGGCTGATCACCTACATGCGCACCGATTCGGTCAACCTGGCGCGGGAAGCTATCGAGGAGCTCCGGAGCCTGATCGCGCAGCGCTACGGCGCGCACAATCTGCCCGCCAGTCCCCGGCTGTTCAAGACCAAAGCCAAGAACGCCCAGGAAGCGCACGAGGCGATCCGCCCGACTGTGGCGGCGGTCACGCCGGATTCGTTGCGGGCGCATCTTGGCGCCGAACAACACGCGCTCTACGAACTGATCTGGAAGCGCACTGTGGCCTGCCAGATGATTTCCGCCACGCTGGATACGGTCGCGGTCGATCTGGCCTGCGGCGCGGGCAACACCTTCCGGGCCACCGGCTCGACCGTCGCCGAACCGGGTTTCATGGCGGTCTACCAGGAAGACGTGGACGATCGCGCCGACGACGAGGACAACCGGGTGCTGCCGCCGTTTCGGGAAGGCGAATGGGTGGAGCTGCTGGCGCTGCGCCCGGAGCAGCATTTCACCGAGCCGCCGCCGCGCTATTCCGAGGCCAGCCTGGTCAAGGTGCTGGAGGAATACGGCATCGGCCGCCCGTCCACCTACGCCGCGATCATCTCCACCCTGCTGGCGCGCGAATACGCCGTGCTCGACAACCGCCGCTTCAAACCGACCGACATCGGCAGCATCGTCAACCGGTTCCTGACCCGGCATTTCACCCGCTACGTGGATTACGGCTTTACCGCCCGACTGGAGGACGAACTGGACGCGGTGTCGCGGGGCGAAGAGGACTGGGTGCCGCTGATGCGCGGTTTCTGGGACCCGTTCAAGCAACTGGTCGAGGAAAAAGCCGAAAGCGTCTCGCGCCAGGACGCGATTCAAAGCCGCGAGCTGGGCCGCGATCCCAAGTCCGACAAACCGGTTTCGGTGCGGATGGGCCGCTTCGGGCCGTTCGCGCAAATCGGCGTCAAGGAAGATCCTGACAAACCGCGTTTCGCCAGCCTGCGGCCGGACCAGCGCATGGATACGATCACCCTGGAGCAAGCGCTGACCCTGTTCCAGTTGCCGCGCGATTTGGGAACGACCGCCGAAGGCGAGCCGATGCAAACCAACATCGGCCGTTTCGGGCCTTATGTGCGCTACGGCAAGAGCTACGTCTCGCTGAAAGACGAAGACCCGTACACCGTCAGCCGCGAGCGGGCGCTGGAATTGATCGCCGCGCACCGGCAAGCCGCCGCGAACAAGGTGTTGCGCGCGTTTCCCGAGTCCCCGATCCAGATTCTCAACGGCCGCTACGGACCTTACATCACCGACGGCAAGAAAAACGCCCGTTTGCCCAAGGGCCGCGAACCGGCCAGTTTGACGTTGGCCGAATGCGAAACCCTGGTGCGCGAGGCGCCCGAAAAGAAAGCGCCCGCGCGCCACGCCGGCAAAACCTCGGGCAAAGCGAAAAGCGCGAAGGCGGCCGCCCGCAAGGCGACGCCGCTCAAACTGGCCGCCAAGACCGCCAAACCCGCCGTGAAAAAAGACGCTGAAACGCCGGTTCCCGAAGCGCCGCCCGCCCGGCCCAAGCGCGCCAAAGCCGCGACCCCCAAAGCCGCCGCCGAACCCTCGGCCACCGATGTGCCGCCGCGCCGATCCTCGTCGCGCCGGAGTTGAAGGTGAGCGAACTGCGCCTGCGGGCCGCCGCCCGCGCGGTTCGGGCCGGCGGCCTGATCGCCTATCCCACCGAAGCCGTGTTCGGCCTGGGTTGCGATCCGCTCGACGGGCGAGCCGTGGAGCGCTTGCTGGCGCTCAAGCGGCGATCCGCGCACAAGGGCCTGATTTTGATCGCCGCCGATTTCGCGCAACTCGAACCCTTTCTGCGCGCGCTGACGCCTTCGGATCACGCCCGGTTGAACGCGACTTGGCCCGGCCCTCACACGTGGTTGATTCCGGCTCGGGCCGCGACGCCGCGCTGGTTGCGCGGCCGCCACGATTCGCTGGCGGTGCGGGTGACCGCGCACCCGCTGGCGGCGGCGCTGTGTCGGGCTTGCGGCCATCCGCTGGTGTCCACCAGCGCCAATTTGAGCGGCCGCCCTCCGGCCCGCACCGCGCTGGCGGTGCGCCGCCAACTGGGGCGCGCGCTCGATTACGTGCTCGCCGGCCCGACCGGCGGCGCGGCCAAGCCGACCGCGATTCGGGATTTGCGCAGCGGGCGGCAGTTTCGCGCTGCCTGATCGGTCGGGCGCGGCCTAAAAACGCGCGGGTCATCACAGGTTTCCGTCCCGATCAACCCTCTCGCGAGGCTGGAGGCCCGGTCTCGCCGGATGGCTCTTTCTCGCCTCAAGCAAGATCAAGCAAGATCAAGCAAGATCAAGCGGCGGCTTTTTCCCACTGGTAGACCCGCAACGGGGGGATGTTCAGCAGTTCCATCCCGAACCGGCCCGGCCCCAGCAGCGGACGAGCCAGCTCCGCCACCCGGCCGCTGACTTGGTAGGCGACGAAACGCCCGCCGACCGCCAGCGCCGAGGCGACGGCCTTGATGATGCTCGAACCGGTATCCGGCTCGATCTTGGAAAACGGAATCCCCGACACCACCGCCTCGGGCGCGGGCAGGCCGTACAGCGCCATCGTTTCCTGCAGCTCCTGAGCGCCGCCGCAATGGACGATCAGGCGGGGGTCCTGGATGCGGCGGAGCAAAGTGCAGAACTTCGGGTTGATCTCGATGCTCAGCAGCTTGGCCTCGGGCGGCAGCGCGTCCAGAAACGCCTGGGTGGTCCCACCGACCCCGGCCCCCAATTCCACCACGGTTTTCGCCGAGCGCATGGCCGCCAGTTTGACGATGCGCTGCTCCAGGAAGCGCGAACTGGGGACAATCGAAGACACTTGGCCCGGATTTTTAATAAATTCCTTTAAAAACAGTATATTTTCATTCATTGCTTGAATCGTTTCCCGTCATTGTTAGCGATTTTGCCGGCACTCGCGCCGGCTCTTTCCGCCCGAAGAAGGTCGCGCCAACAGTGGCGCGGACGCCGCGGCTCCGCTGCGGCGCTCAGTCCAGCGCCGCGATAGAGCGCGCCAACAACCGTTTGACCCGCGCCATGCCCGCGACCAGATTTCGCTCGATTTCGGCCATGGTGATTTCTCCGGGGACCTTGCCGGCGGCCCGATTGGCCACCACGGCGCAGGCGGCGTAACGCAAGCCCAGCTCCCGCGCCAGGGCCGCTTCCGGCATTCCGGTCATGCCGACGATGTCGCAGCCGTCCCGCTCCAGCTTGCGCACCTCCGCCGCCGTCTCCAAGCGCGGCCCCTGCATCGCCGCATAGGTGCAGGATTCGCGCGCGCCCAGTTCCAGGGCGCGGGCGTCCTGGATCAAGCGCCGCCGCAATTCCGGGCTGTAGGGTTCGGTGAAATCGATATGGGTGACGTGACTCAAATCGTCTTCGAAAAACGTGCACGGCCGCCCCCAGGTGTAATCCACGAGCTGGTCGGGGAAAGCCAGCATGCCCGGCGCCATGTCCTGGCGGATGCCGCCCACCGCCGCCACGGCGATCACCTGCTTGACGCCGATCCGATGCAGCGCCCAGAGATTGGCCCGGTAATTGATCTTGTGCGGCGGCAGGGTGTGCCGCTGGCCGTGCCGGGCCAGAAACGCCACGGCCCGTCCGGCCAGTTCGCCGTAAAGCAGGGGGCCGGAGGGTTCGCCGTAGGGCGTGGAGACGGTTTTTTGCTGGACGATGGTCAGGTCTTCCAGCGCGGCCAGGCCGGTCCCGCCGATGATGGCGACCGCCGGCGTCATCCGCGATGCCCTCTCAAGGCGCGGCGCGATGCTTGGTGGCCGGGGTGCCGCACGAGTCTCGATGCCTCATCCGCCCACGGCGTAAATGGCGGGCAAGTTGCGCCAGTAGTCGTGATAGTCCATGCCATAGCCGAACACATAACGGTCGGGGACCTCCAGACCGACGAAATCGACGGTCGCATCGGGCGCTTTGCGGTCGTGCCGTTTATCGGCCAGCACCGCGCTGTAAACCGCCGTCGCGCCCAGTCGCCGCAGTTCGTCGACGATCGCTTTGAGGGTGTCGCCCTCGTCGAAAATGTCGTCCACCACCAGAACGGTTTGCCCGCTCACGTCCGGCCGGGGCGGCGCGATCCAGTCGATGGCCCCGCCGCGCGTGCCGCCGCGATAGCGGGTGGCGTGCAAATAGCCGACCCGCAACGGAAACCGCAGCCGCGCCAGCAGCCCTGCGGCCGCCACCAGCGCGCCGTTCATCACCACCAGCACCAGCGGGTCGCGCCGTTCCAGCTCGCGGGCGATGGCCTCGCCCAGCCGGTCGAGCGCGCGTTCGATCCGTTCGGCCGAATGCAGCAATTCAGCTTTCGCCAGCGCGGCCAGCGCCTGTTCGGGAGTGATGCCGGACATGGGGGCTCCAGGCTCGCCGTCAGCGAACCCCGGCGAGAGTCGGGCGGGGCGCGCTCAAATATCCATCTCCAGCAGAGGCGAAGCGTCGTGGTCGCGCACCAGGGAAACCGCCCGCTGCCAGTTCGGCGCGCGGCGCAGGCGCTCCACGCTGAGGCGGCCGCGCCCGTGCAGGCGGATCAGCCGCAACTGGCTGACCGGCTCCAGGGTGTGATGCAGATTGTCGAGAATCGCGATGGCGGCGGCGCGGTCGTTGCACACCAGGATCATGTCGCAGCCGGCCGCCAGCGCCGCGCGCGCCCGCTCCGGCGGCGGGCCGGCTTCGCCCGCTCCGGCCATGTCGAGATCGTCGCTGAAAATCACGCCCTGAAACTCCAGATCGCGGCGCAGGATCCGTTGCAGCCAGCGCGCCGAAAAACCGGCCGGACGGTCGTCCACCTGCGGGTAAAGCACGTGCGCCGGCATCAGGGCGGCCAGACCGTAATGGATCATCCGCTCGAACGCCAGCAGGTCGGTGTCGGCCAGTTCCTCGTAGGAGCGCGGGTCCACCGGCAATTCCAGATGCGAGTCGGCCGCGATGCCGCCGTGGCCGGGAAAATGTTTGCCCACGCCTTCCATGCCGGCTTTTTGCATGCCGCTGACGTAGGCGTGAGCCAGATCGGCCACCGCTTCGGGGTCGCGGTGAAACGCCCGGTCGCCGATGATGCCGCTGACCCCGTGATCGAGATCGAGCACCGGCGCGAAACTGAAATCCACTCCGACCGCGCGCAGTTCGGCGGCCATCAGCCAGCCGCTCACCCGCGCCAGTTGCTTGGCGCGCATCCGGTCGCGGTCGTAGAGCTCGCCGAGGCAGCGCACCGCCGGCAGGCGGGTGAAGCCGTCGCGAAAGCGCTGGACCCGACCGCCTTCGTGGTCCACCGCCACCAGCAGGCGCGGCTGGCGCAAGGCGTGGATGGCATCGGTCAAGGCCGCGACTTGTTCGGGCGAGCGGTAGTTCCGGCCGAACAAGATGACGCCGCCCACCAGCGGGTGGCGCAGCAGCGCCCGCTCCTCGGCGGTCAATTCCAGCCCTTCCAGCCCCAGCATCAGCGGTCCTAAAGCCATCGTTTGCGCCCCATCTCTGCTCTTGGCGGAAAACAGTTCTATGATAGCGCTTTATCGACCGATGGCCAGCGACCATGTTCATGCTCCGCCGCCCGCGTTCCCCGCGCCCGCCACCTCGCCGGTGGTCCCCGGTTTCGGCGCTCGGGCGCGGCATTCGCTTCAAAGCGTCGATCGTCTCCCCGCTGCTGTTGGCCGAGATGAGGGTCGCCCGCGCCGGGAGCGACGTGTTCGGCTGGGATTATCTGGTACGCGGGCCGGCGGAAAAAGTCAATTACACGGTGCTGGTGCTGATCCCTTTGATCTTGCTCGTGGTCGTGGCGCTGTTCTGGTGCTGGCTCCAGCGTCAGGAGGCGCTGCACCGAAGCCGGCAATTGCAGCGGGAACTCAACGAACGCCAGCGGGTCGAGGAGGCGCTACGCGAAAGCGAGGCGCGGTTTCGCGACGTGACCGAAGCGGCCAGCGACTGGATTTGGGAGATGGACGAACATCTGCGTTTCACCTATCTGTCCGAGCGGTTTGAGGCCCTGACCGGCATCGACACCCGAAGCGTGCTGGGTCTGACCCGCTGGGAACTGGCGGGCGTCGATTTCGGCGCCAATCCCCAAAAGTGGCGCAAACATCGCGAAACCCTGGAAGGCCATCTGCCGTTTCGCGATTTCATCTACCAGACCTTGCTGATCGGGGGCCAGTCTACCGGGCGCTATCTGAAAGTCAGCGGCAAGCCCGTCCACGACGAGCGGGGCCGGTTTCGCGGCTATCGCGGCACCGGCACCGACATCACCGAGCAAGCCAAGGCGGAGGAGGCGCTGTACCAAAGCGAGCTGCGCCTGCGCCGCATCATCGATTTGGTGCCGCACATGATCTTCGCCCGCGACCGGCGCGGCCATTTCCTGTTGGCCAACCGGGCGACCGCCGCCGCTTACGGGACCACGATCGAGGCTTTGGTCGATCCGTCCTACCCGCTCAGCCACGGCGTGCCGGAAGAAATCGAACAGCGCCTGGCCGACGATCTGGCGGTGATCGGCGACTGGGAATCCAGGCTCATTCCCGAAGAAGTGTTCACCGACCACGCCGGCCGCGTCCGCACCCTGCAAACTATGAAAATTCCCTTCAGCGAGCCCGGCGCGAACGGGGCGGCGGTGCTGAGCGTGGCGATCGACATCACCGAGCAAAAGCAGGCCAAGGAGGAAGTCGCCCGGATGCGGCTGTATCTGAAAAATATTATCGACTCGATGCCCTCGGTGCTGATCGGGGTCGATCCGTGGGGCTACATCACGGTGCTGAACCAACCGGCCGAACAGACCGGCGGCATCTCGTGGGAAATGGCGCAAGGCCGGTTCTTCGGCGACGTGTTCCCGCAGTTGGAAGGGCAGTTCGAACAGGTGCAACAGGCGATCCGCCAAGGGTGCCCGATCAAAACTCCCCGGATGACGTTCGAAGTCGAGGGCGAACTGCATTACGCCGATGTCATGGTCTATCCGCTGATGGCCGATCACGTCAGCGGGGCGGTGATCCGCATCGACGACGTCACCGCGCGGGTCCGCATCGAATCGATGATGGTGCAGACCGAAAAAATGCTTTCGGTCGGGGGACTGGCGGCCGGCATGGCCCACGAAATCAACAATCCGCTCGGCGCGATCCTGCAAGGCAGCCAAAATATCCTGCGACGCATCGGGCCGGGGCTGGCGCAGAATCACGCGGCGGCCAAAGCCTTGGGCGTCGATTTGACCCAGCTTAACCGTTACCTGCAAGAGCGCGGCGTGTTACGGTTGCTGGAAGGCATCCGCGAAGCCGGGGTGCGCGCCGCCAAAATCGTCGCCGATATGCTGTCGTTCAGCCGGCGCAGCGAGGCGCTGTTCGCCCTGGTCGATGTCGAGGACATGATGGAAACCGTGCTGCGGCTGGCGGCCAGCGACTACGATTTGAAAAAGAAGTACGATTTCAAGCGCATCAGCATCGAGCGCGCTTACGATCCCGCGTTGCGGGCGGTGTATTGCGACAAGACCGAAATCGAGCAGGTGCTGCTGAATTTGCTCAAGAATGCGGCCCAAGCCATGGCCGAGGCGGAGACGCCCGTGCCCCGGATCGTCTTGCGCACCGCGCGCGAACCGGGCTACGCCGTGCTGGAAGTGATTGACAACGGCCCCGGCATGGAGGAAAAAACCCTCAAACGCATCTTCGAGCCATTCTTCACCACCAAAGATGTCGGCGTCGGCACCGGTCTGGGATTGTCAGTGTCTTATTTCATCGTCACCGAGCAGCATAACGGTCGGCTGTCGGTGGCTTCCAAGCCGGGGCAGGGGACCTGTTTCAGCATCCGTCTGCCTTTGGTTCGGGAGAAGCTGTCATGACCGGCTGGGTCTTGATCGTCGACGACGAGGAAATGATCAGGGAAAACTTGAAAGCCTATTTGGAAGACGAAGGCATGGGCGTGGCCGCGTTCGAATCCGCGACCCTCGCCCTTTCTTGGCTGCGCGGCGGCGCGCGCTGCCCGGTGTGCGTCATGGACATGCGCTTGCCGGACATGGACGGCAATACCGCCATCCGCATCCTTCATGACTTGTATCCCGAGATGGACTTTCTGATTCACACCGGTTCTTCCAGTTACAGCCTGCCCGAGGATTTACGCGCCATGGGTCTCGACGACAGCCGGGTTTACCGCAAACCGCTTGAGGACATGGCGCCGCTGGCGGCGGCGGTGCGCGCGTTGGCGGCGGCGCGCGAGGTGCGCCCGTGAGCGAGCGATCCACCCGCATCCTGATGATCGACGACGAGCAACTGCTGCTCGAAGTGCTCACCGCTTTTCTGGAAGACAGCGGCTTTGAGGTCCTCCAGGCGCTCGACGGTCAGACCGGCCTCGATCTGATCCGCCAGGAGCAGCCCGATCTGGTGTTGTGCGATCTGCGCCTGCCCGGCATGGACGGCTTGCACGTCCTGGCGGCCGTCACCCGCGACTATCCCGATTTGCCGATTTTGGTGGTGTCTGGCCTGGGCGGCATGAGCGACGCCATTCAAGCGCTCAAGCTGGGCGCCTGGGATTACGTCACCAAACCGATCGAAGACATGGCGATGCTGGAGCACGCCATCGCGCACGCTCTGGAGCGCGCCCGGCTGCGGCGGGAAAACCGCGAACACCGCCTACATCTGGAGGCGATCAACGAGCAGTTGCGGCAGACCTTGCGGCGGTTGCAGGAAGACGAGGCGGCGGCCCGGCGCATCCAGTTTCAATTGCTGCCCGAGAACAACAAGCTCTACCGCAATTACCGCTTCAGCCGGCACCTGTTGACCTCGCAATACCTGAGCGGCGACTTCGTGGATTACTTCCCCATCGACGGCGATCATTTGGGGTTTTATATCGCCGACGTGTCCGGCCACGGCGTCTCCTCGGCTTTCGTCACCATCATGCTGAAAAGCTACATCGGCCGCTATCGGGAATTGCACCGCCAGAACCGGGATCGCGGCATCTTGAATCCCGCCGAAACGCTGAGCCGGCTGAACCGGGAAGTGTTCAGTTGCCACATGGACAAATACCTGACGATTTTCTTCGGCGTGGTCGATTGGAACACCAACCACCTGCGCTACAGCAGCGGCGGCCAATTTCCCTTTCCGATCCTGTTCGACGGCGAGCGGGCGGTGTATGTCGGCAAAAAAAGCTTGCCGATCGGCCTGTTCGATTTCGCCAGCTATCAAACCGAGTCGCTGCAACTCCCGCCCGAATTCGTGCTCTTATTGATTTCGGACGGCATTCTGGAAACGCTGCCGCAAACCAGCTTGCGCGACAAGCAGGCTTTTTTGTTGGAAATCGCGCGCGACACCGGCCCGAGCATCGACAAGCTGCTTCAGGCGCTGGGGCTCGAACACGCCGGGCCGCTGCCGGACGACATCACCCTGCTGCTGGTGGAAAAGAGAGATTGACATGCACGATGGGTCCGCTTTCTACGCCAAACAGGGAACCACCTACCTCATCAAGCTGGTCGGCAACATCCGCTACACCATGGGCTGCGCGCTGGGCGACTTTTTGGATGCGCTGTTCGCGCGCGCCGACCACGACGGCATCGTGGTGGATCTCACCGAAACCCAATCCATCGACAGCACCAGCTTGGGGCTGCTGGCGAAAATCGCCAATTTCAGCCGCGGCCGCTTCGGCCGCAAGACCACGCTGTTCTCGACCAATCCGGACGTGAATCAGGTGCTCGACACCATGGGCTTCGGCGAAATTTTCGACATCCGCGACAGCGGCGAAACCATTTCGGAAACGCTGCGGCAATTGGCGATCACCGAGCCTTCCAAGGACGAGCTGACCCGGATCGTGTTCGAGTCGCACCAGACCCTGAGCGACCTCAACGCCCACAACCAGGAGGCGTTCAAGGATGTGGTCGAAAATCTGCGCGCCAAATTGGACGGCCATTGAGGGGCGCTGCCGCGCCCATCAAGGCGCGCCGACCTCACTCGCGTTGCGGGACGGGCGGCGCGTTTCGGGCGCGACTCGCGCTTATTCGCCGATCACAACCCGGTCGCCGGCGGCGACTTGCTCGAACAGCGCGAGCAAGTCCCGATTGTGCATGCGGATGCAGCCGTGCGACAGCGGCTTGCCCACGGGCTCCGAATCCGGGCAACCGTGGATGTAGATAAACCGGCGCAAGGTATCGCAGTCGCCGCCCCGGTTGCGGCCGGATTCCAAGCCAGTCAGCCACAAAATCCGGGTCAGAATCCAGTCCCGGCGCGGGTGAGCGGCGGCGAGTTCGGGGCTGTAAAGCTCGCCGGTCGGCCGCCGGCCGACAAAAACGGTCCCCAGCGGCAGGCCGGCTCCGATCTTGAGGCGGATCCGGTGCCAGCCGCGCGGCGTGCAACCGCTGTCGCGCCGCTCGCCGGGACCGTTGCGGGCGGTGGATACCGGATAGCACGCCAGCAGGCGCTCGCCCGCCGACAAAGTCAGGCGCTGGCTGGCAAGATCGATCCGGATCAGCCGCGCGGACATCGCCACGCCCTGTAGGGATGCCGGGCCAGTTGCGAGTTGTAATAGCGGATATCGTGGGAAACGTCTTCGCCCAGCCAATCCGGCCGCGCGAACGCCTCGTCGGGCCGGCGCAATTCCACTTCCGCCACGATCAAGCCCGCGTTGTCGCCGGCAAACTCATCGATTTCCCAAAGGTGCTGGCCGTGACGCACGAAATGGCGGGTTTTTTCCAGCAGCGGCTGCTCGCACAGCGTATCGAGCATTTCCTCGGCCTCGGCCGCCGGGATCGGATATTCGAACTCGCTGCGCTGGATGCCGAGCGTGCCGCTTTTGATATTGAGAAAGCCCCGTTCCCCGGCCAATCGCACCCTTACCGAACAGCGGGCGTCACTGGTCAGATAGCCCTGGCGCATCTTCACCGAACGTTCGGCCTGAGAACGCCAGCTTTCATCGCGAATCAAAAACTTACGTTCGATTTCAACACCCATGCAAACCCCTCCTGCGGCGGGTGGACCGCGCGGGTCCAGGACGGGATCGCGCGTTGTCGCCGGCGGATAGTCTATCCTTAAGCATACTGGTTTTTCTAAGGAGGATAGCCGCGTGAGCGATCCCGATCTTGACGGTTTGCCGCTGCTCGACGGAGAGATCATGCTCGAATTGCGCGAGGTCATGGAAGACGAATTCGCCGATCTGCTGCAAAATTTTTTGGACGACCTGCCGCTGCAATTCGAGCGCCTGCAACGCGCCGCCGATCAAAACGATGCCGACCAACTTTACCAGATCGGCCACAAATTCAAATCCAGTTGCGGCAGCCTGGGGGCGCTGCGCCTGGCCGAGCTGGTGCAGCGCCTGGAACAGGCCGGGCGCTCGCGGCAGATGGACGCCGCCGGCCGCTGGTTGGCCCAAGCTCGGACGGTGGCCGCTGAAACCTTGGCGGCCGTGCGCGATCAATTGATCTGAAAGCTCGATAACGCTTCCGTTTGAGGGTCGCCCACCATGTCCGAACCGCGGCACGACAATCGCCTGCTTCACGAAACCAGCCCTTATTTGCGCCAGCACGCGCACAATCCGGTCGCCTGGCAGCCCTGGGACGAGCGGGCGCTGGACCAGGCGCGGCGAGAAGAAAAACCGATCTTGCTGTCCATCGGCTATTCGGCTTGCCACTGGTGCCATGTGATGGCGCACGAATCGTTCGAGGACGAGGCGACCGCCCGCGTCATGAACGCGCTGTTCGTCAACATCAAGGTGGATCGCGAGGAGCGGCCCGACCTGGACAAGATCTATCAGACCGCGTTCCAACTGTTGCAGCGGCGGGCGGGCGGCTGGCCGCTGACGATGTTTTTGACGCACGACGATCAGACGCCCTTTGTCGGCGGCACCTATTTTCCCAAAACCGCCCGTTACGGGATGCCGGCGTTCGTCGATATCCTGACCCGCGTCAGCGCGCATTACCGCCAGCACCGACACGATTTGCGCGCCCAGAATCAGGCGCTACGAGAGGCGCTGCGCGCGGAGGGCGACGCGCCCGCCGCCGGGACGCCCGCGCCGCTGACCGACGCGCCCATGCGCGCCGCGCGCCGGCAACTGCTCGACAGTTTCGACCCGACCCACGGAGGTTTTGGCGATGCGCCGAAGTTTCCGCATCCGACGCATCTGGAGCGCTTGCTGCGGCATTGGGCCGCCAGCGTCCGGCGCGGCCAGCCCGACGCCCAGGCGGGTGACGCCGCGCTGTTCACCTTGCGCAAAATGGCGCTGGGCGGCGTTTACGATCAACTCGGCGGCGGTTTTTACCGCTATTCGGTGGACGGGCAATGGCAAATCCCGCATTTTGAAAAAATGCTCTACGACAACGGCCCGCTGCTCGCGCTTTACGCGCAAGCGTGGCAGGCGACCGGGGACCTGCTGTTCCGGCGGATCGCCGAGGAAACCGCCGAGTGGGCGATGCGGGAAATGCAAGCGCCGGAGGGCGGCTACTACGCCACCCTGGACGCCGATTCCGAAGGCGAGGAGGGGAAATTCTATCTGTGGACGCGCGAGCAGGTGCGCGCCGCGCTGGGCGACGCCGAATACGCCGCTTTCGCCGCGCGCTACGGCCTGGACCGGCCGCCCAATTTCGAGGAGCACGCCTGGCATCTTCAGATCGCGCATCCCGAAGCCCCGGACGCCGAAATCGCGCCGTCCGAGCCGCTGAACGCCGCCCGGCAAAAGCTGTTCGAGCGGCGGGGACAGCGCGTTTGGCCGGGTCGCGACGAGAAAATTTTGACCGCCTGGAACGGGTTGATGATCAGGGGCATAGCAATCGCCGGCCGGCATTTGGGGCGGACGGATTTCGTGGCGTCCGCCGAGCGGGCTTTGGATTTTATTCGCTCGACGCTGTGGCGGGACGGTCGCTTGCTGGCGGTCCACATGGCCGGGCAGAGCCGGTTGAACGCCTATCTGGACGATCACGCCTTTTTGATCGACGGCATTTTGGAATTATTGCAATGCCGCTGGCGCGATCAGGAGTTCGACTTTGCGCTGGCCTTAGCCGATGTTTTGCTCGATCATTTCGAAGACCGCGCCGCCGGCGGGTTCTTTTTTACGTCTTCCGACCACGAACGGCTGATCCAGCGGCCCAAGGCGGCGCACGACGACGCCGTGCCCGCCGGTAACGGCATCGCGGTGCAAGCGCTGTTGAAACTCGGCCATTTGACCGGGCAGACCCGGTATCTGGACGCGGCCGAACGGGTGTTGCGCTGGGCGTGGCCGCTGCTGGAACGCATTCCTTCATCGTGCAACGCCGCGCTGACAGGTTTGGAGGACTATCTGGAACCTGGCCAGACCATCGTGTTGCGCGGGGATGCGGCGGCGCTGGAACCGTGGCGGGAGCGCTGCGCTAGGCCCTATGCGCCAAACCGGCTGACGCTCGCCATTCCGACCGGGGCCGCGTTGCCGCGAGGTCTGCTGGCCGAGCGACGCGCCGTCGCATCGCCGGTCACGGCCTACGTGTGCGGCGGGCTGCATTGCCTGCCGCCGATCACGGCTTTGGACGATTTGGAACGCCAGTTGATCCCGGCGGAAATCGCCGCACCTGATCCGCGAACCCGCTTGGGCGAGGCCAACGCCTGAGGCGGGCGCGCAAAAAGCGCGCGGCGGGTAAATGAGGCGCTTCGCGGCCACACCTCATATAATGAAAAAGGTTAAAATCAAAACGGTACTAAAAAAACGATCTCGCTCTCTCGAACTCTTCGACGGGCGACCACAACAGCGATTCCGTAAAATTCCATCTTGGAGACATGACGCATCATGACGATTCATCTTTACTTCTCGCTGATCCCGGAAGCGCTGATCGCTTCCATGCTGGGCCCGGAACAGTTTGGCCAATATTACGCGACCGGCCACAAGTACAAATCCAAGGGGCAGGCCATTTTCTTCGAGGTCGATCCCAACTTCCGCCACGAGTTTTTCAACATCGACGAGGGGCTCAAGCGCTGCGTTGCCCATCCGGACGGCACCCCCAAGAATTCGGTGTATATCGCGGTTTACCGGGTGCTGGAGCACATCCCGATCAGCGCTCTGGGCAAGCTGTATCTCAGCACCGCTTACGGGCAGACCCTGGGCTTGAGCCGGACTGACGCTTTTCCGGCCAAGGAAAAAGGGCTGCACATGTATCAGGATCTCGCGCCGGTCAACAGCCTGGTGGTCAGCGCGCAAGACGCCCGCACGTATTACGAAAGCGTCACCAGCCAGCCGGCCAAATTCATCCGCTTCCCCGGTTTGTGCTTCGTCGAACTGGGCCTCGGCGCGCTGGCGACCGATCCGGTCAACGGCGCGGTGGGCGATCTGCCGTATTCGTTCATGCACCATTTGCGCGAAGCGTTGCTGGAAGTCGATCCGACCGGCAAACAAAGCAAGTTGGTCCATCGGGTGCATTCGCTGGAATTCCCTTACCGGATGATCAAGAGCGGCATTTACACCGGCAACGGCCCCGATCTGGCGTTTTACGCGATGCCCTCGCACGAGGTCCTGCGGCGAGAACACAATGCCTGGTGGCGTTCGGCCAACCTCGGCTAAACCGCCGCGAAGCGCATCGAAAAACGCCCCCGGAACCAACGCTCCGGGGGCGTTTTCTCTTTAGCGGGTACGGCGGTCTCGAAGCGCTTGCGAAGCAAAACGGCAACGCGGCGCTTTAAAGCGGCGCGTTCGACCGCCGCACGGGGAAAGCCTCGCTCGCCGCGATCACCAGTTGCGGTAATAGCCCGGAGGCGGCCCGTAGTCCCGGTAGTAGCGGTCGCGGTAGTAGCGGCGCGGCGGCGGGCGGCTGCGCCAGCCGCTATCGTAGTACTGATAATTGTTTTGGTAATCCATCTGGTTGCCGACCGTGCCGCCGATCAGCGCGCCGGCCAAGCCGCCGGCCACGGCGCCGTTGCGGTCATCGAGCTGATGGCCGATGACCGCGCCCGCCGTCGCGCCCATCAGCGCGCCGTTTTGGGTGTGATAATAAGGCGCGCCCGGCGGGGCGCAGGCCGCGGTCAAGGCCAGGGCGGCACCGATAAAAGCGATCCTGAACGGCGTCTTCATGAGCGAGCGTCTCCAAATCATCGGCGGTGAGCAGCAAAAAATTGACGGCGGTCATCAGGGGATCAACGGTTAATGACAGCGCCGTCACAAAGTCCACATACACCCACACTGGATGCGCGCCAGTATGGTGCGGGCTAGGTGAATGTTGCCTGAACGCCCGAGACGGGCGTCATGGGCTCGCGGGCGTTCGCGCTCGCACGTTTCGAGCACGAAAACGGGGCGTTCGCGCAAGCCGATTCAATCGCTCGCGCCGGGGAGAAATTGCGCCAGGTTCTCCCGGCCCAAAAGCGCCGCGCGCCAGCCGTGAAACAGCCGGGAATCCTCGCCGAACACCACGGCTTCGATATCCCGCCGATCCGTCAGCGCCCCCGGCCAGATCCCGTATTGGGCCGCGCGGCTTTCGATCAGCTCCAGCAATCCGGCCGCGCGCGCCGCTTGCGCCGGCGAAAACCGTCGCCGGCGCGAGGGCGCGGGCCACTGCTCCGGCAATTCGGCGCGGGCGGCGGCGATGGCTTCCAGCAAGGCTTGCCCCTGGCGTTCGCGCACCCCGGTCGGCAGCGCGCGAATCTGGCGCAACTCCTCCGGCGTTTCCGGCAGCCGCCGCGCCAGCTCGATCAGGGCCGCGTCATCCACAATCCAGCGGCGCGGGCGATCGTGGTGGCTCGCCTGATGTTCGCGCCAGGCCGCCAGCGCGCGTAAAGCCGCCTGCTGCACCCCGCGCAACCGGTTCTGATCGCGGATCCGACGCCAGGCCTCTCGCGGTTGCTGCCGATAGTGATCCGGGGCGGCCAGCGCCCGAAAATCCTCGGCCAGCGCGTCCAGCCAGCCGCGCTCCCGCAACAGGGCCTGCTGGCGGGTATAAAGTTCGCCCAGATAGCGCACGTCGTCCGCCGCGTAAGTCAGGTATTCCGAAGCCAGCGGGCGCTGTCGCCAATCGGCGCGGGTGTGGGCCTTTTCCAGCCGCACACCCAACATTTGCTCCACCAGCGCCGCGTAGCCGAGCTGGTGGCCGTGCCCTAAAACCAGCGCCGCCAGTTGCGTGTCGAACACCGGCGCGGGAACCGCGCCCCGAAGCTGAAAAAAAATTTCCAGGTCCTGATAAGCGGCGTGCAGCACCTTGACCGCTCGCGGGTCGCACAGAATTTCCAGCAGCGGCTCCAGCGACGGCACCGCGAGCGGGTCGATGCAGGCGATTTGACCGGGAACGGCAACCTGGATCAAACACAGTTGGGGATAGTAGGTTTTTTCGCGGACGAATTCGGTGTCCACGGCCAACCAGGGCAAATCGCCCAGGCGGGCGCAAAAATCGAGGAGCGCGGGCTGATCGACGATGTAAAGCGCGTCGTTCATTCCCGACGCCAAACGCCGGAGCGACCGCCGGTTTTCTCCAGCAGGCGAATATCGGTCATGGTCATGCCGCGATCCACCGCCTTGCACATGTCGTAGACGGTGAGCAACGCGATCTGCACGGCGGCGAGCGCTTCCATTTCCACCCCGGTGCGACCCAAGGTTTCCACCGTCGCCCGACAACACACGGCGGGCGGCTCGGAGACCGGCCGCAAGTCCACCGCCACGCGAGTCAGCGCCAGCGGGTGACAGAGCGGGATCAGATCGGCGGTGCGTTTGGCGGCCATGATGCCGGCGATGCGGGCCACGCCGAGCACGTCGCCCTTGGCGTGCGCGCCGGCCGCGATCCGTTGCAGCGTGGCCGGCTCCATGCGAATCCAGCCTTCGGCGACGGCCGCCCGGCGGGTGACGTCCTTGTCGCCCACATCGACCATGTGGGCCTCGCCGGCGGCGTTGAAATGGCTTAATTCAGCCACGAAAACCTACTTCATCGCGACCAGCAGCGGCACGATGAGCAGGGCGACGATGTTGATGATCTTGATCAGCGGGTTGACCGCCGGGCCGGCGGTATCCTTGTAGGGGTCGCCGACGGTGTCGCCGGTGACCGCCGCCTTGTGCGCTTCCGAGCCCTTGCCGCCGTGGTTGCCGTCCTCGATGTATTTCTTGGCGTTATCCCAGGCGCCGCCGCCGGCGGTCATGGAAATGGCCACGAACAACCCGGTGACGATGGTGCCCATCAGCAGGCCGCCCAACGCCTTCGGGCCGGCTTCGGGACCCATCAGCCACGCCATGCCAAACGCCACCACGATCGGCGTCAGCACCGGCAACAGCGAGGGCACGATCATCTCCTTGATCGCCGCCTTGGTCAGCAAGTCCACGGCGCGCGAATAATCGGGCTTGGTGGTGCCTTCCATGATGCCGGAGATTTCCTGGAACTGGCGGCGCACTTCCAGCACCACCGCGCCGGCGGCGCGGCCGACCGCCTCCATCGCCATCGCCCCGAACAGAAACGGGATCATGCCGCCGATAAACAGGCCGATGATCACCACGGGATCGGTCAGAGAGAAATCGACTTTGACGTTCGCGATCGCCAGCTTGTGCTCGAAATCGGCGAACAGCACCAGCGCCGCGAGACCGGCCGAACCGATCGCATAACCCTTGGTGACCGCTTTGGTGGTGTTGCCCACGGCGTCCAGGGGGTCGGTGATGGCGCGAATCTTTTCGTCCATTTCCGCCATTTCGGCGATGCCGCCGGCGTTGTCGGTGATCGGGCCGTAGGCGTCGAGCGCCACGATGATGCCGGCCATGGAGAGCATGGCGGTGGCGGCGATGGCGATGCCGTACAGGCCCGCCCAGGAATAGGCCAGACCGATGCTGAGACACACCGCCAGCACCGGCAGAGCGGTCGCTTTCATCGATACCGCGAGACCGGAGATGATGTTGGTGGCGTGGCCGGTGGTGCAGGCTTCGGCCAGCTTGCGCACCGGGCTGTATTCGGTGGCGGTGTAGTATTCGGTGACGACCACCATGGCGGCGGTCAGGCCCAAGCCCACCAGCGCCGAACCCCACAGGCCCAACACGTGCTCGCCGCCCATGAACAGGAAAATCACCGGCAGGAACGCCACGGCGGAGATCCCGCCGGCCACGGCCAAGCCGCGATAGAGCGCGTTCATGATCTTCTCGCCTTCGCGCGCCTTGACGAAGCCGCAGCCGACGATCGAGGCGATGATCGACACGCCGCCCATCACCAGCGGCAGCACGACGGCGTTTTGCATCAGCTCGCCGGTGAAGGCCAAGCTGCCCACCAGCATGGTGGCGATGATGGTGACGGCGTAAGTCTCGAACAGGTCGGCGGCCATGCCGGCGCAGTCGCCGACGTTGTCGCCCACGTTGTCGGCGATGACCGCCGGATTGCGCGGGTCGTCTTCCGGGATACCGGCTTCGACCTTGCCGACCAGATCCGCGCCGACATCCGCGCCCTTGGTGAAGATGCCGCCGCCCAAGCGGGCGAAGATGGAAATCAGAGAACTGCCGAAAGCCAAACCGACCAGCGGGCCGAGATCGGGCACACCGCCGCCGACGTTCATGGACAGCAGGACGTAATAGCCCGCCACGCCGAGCAGGCCCAGCCCGACCACCAGCAAGCCGGTGATCGCGCCGCCGCGAAACGCCACTTCCAGCGCCGCGTTCAGACCGTTATGGGCGGCTTGGGCGGTGCGGACGTTGGCGCGCACCGAAACGTACATGCCGATGTAGCCGGCCACGCCCGAGCAGACCGCGCCGATCACGAAGCCGATGGCCGAAAGCGCCCCCAGAGTGAAGAAAATCACCGCGCCGACGATGACGCCGACGATGGCGATCGTGGTGTATTGCCGGTTGAGGTAGGCGCGCGCGCCCTCTTGAACGGCGGCGGCGATTTCCTGCATTCGAGCGTTACCCGCATCTTTGGATAGCACCCAGTTGACCGATTTGACGCCGTAGATCAGCGCGCCGATGGCGCAAAGCAGCGCCAGGATTAATCCTACCGTCGCCATGACCGATATCCTCCGCAGTTTGTGTTTTTCAGAATCATGATCGTTCTCCGAATTATTGTGTCATGTTTCTATTATTGGCCTGTCGGGTCGCTTTCTTGCGACCCGCTCGGCAACGTCCAGCCCGAACTTGATCGGCCGCCAGCCCAGCCGTCGGACCCGAGCAGCCTAAAGCCCAGCATATCACGCTCTCGCTAAAGAATAGGCCAAGATCGCGCCAACAAATGGCCGAGCCGCCAGAAATCATCGCGCCCGCGCCGGAAAACCCTGAAAGCGCCCGGGCCAAGCCCGCGCTTTTTAGCCGTTTAATGGCGGTGGTAATGGCGGTGGAAACTGCGGGAAGCGCGTCGCTTCAGGATTGCTGCCGATAGCGCTCCACGCATTCCTCGATTTCCGCCTTGGCCTCGTCCACGTCGCCCCAACCGTCGAGCTGCACCCACTTGCCGGAATCCAAATCCTTGTAATGCTGAAAAAAGTGGGCGATCTGGTTCAATTGCGCCTTGGCCATCTGTTCGACCGACTCGATGTCATCGTACAACGCGCATTCCTTTTTGATCGGCACGGCCAGCAGTTTGGCGTCTCCGCCGCGCTCGTCCGTCATCTTCAGCAAGCCCAGCGGCCGGCAGCGCACCACGCAGCCGCTGATCACCGGCAGCGGCGCCACCACCAAGACATCCAGCGGATCCCCGTCGTCGCACAGCGTTTGCGGGATATAGCCGTAATTGCAGGGATAATGCATGGCGGTATTCATGAAGCGATCCACGAACAGAGCGCCCGTTTCCTTGTCGACTTCGTATTTGACCGGATCGGCGTGGGCCGGAATTTCGATGATGACGTTGAATTCGTGAGGGAGGTTATGACCGGCGCCGACTCTGTCCAAAATCATGGCATAGCCCTTCGGGGGTTGATGAGGGTGTAGTTTGGCCAAGCGTGTCTATACTACAACAAGGTCGGACGCTTGACAGCGCAGCGGATTCGCGCCGCCGGGCGAGAGCCCGCGTTCGAGCGGAACCGTCGCCCACCAGCCCCGGCGCGCTAGCGTTCGAGCGGCGGGCGAGCGACCGGATTCGGCCCGCGAACGGCGAGCATCTGTTTGACCTTTCCAACATTTCCTGCCCCCACTAGAGTGAAACCACCATGAGAATCGTTCTGTTAGGCGCACCCGGTTCAGGCAAGGGAACCCAAACCGATTCCATCATCGAACGCTACGGCGTCTCCACGGTCGCGACCGGCGATTTGTTGCGCGCCGAAGTCGCCGCCGGCACCGACCTGGGCCAGCGCGCCAAACCTTACATGGACGCGGGCAACTTGGTGCCGTTCGACATCGTTTTGGGCATGATCGAAAACGCTGTGCGCAAGCTCGCCCAAAGCAATCCCAAGGGCTTCATGATGGACGGTTTTCCGCGCGATCTCCCCCAGGCCGAGGCCCTGGACAAACTGCTGGACAAACTCGGCCAACCGCTCGATGCCGTGCTGTTCATCGACGTCGATTACGAGGAAATCGTCAAGCGCTTGCTGGGGCGCGGCCGCGCCGACGACAACGAAGACACCATCCGCAACCGGCTGCGGGTGTTCGAGGAGAAGACGGCCCCCTTGATCGATTTCTACACCAAGAAAGGTTTGCTGCACACCATCAAAGGCACCGGCACCGTCGAGGACATCGGCCAGCGCATCCGCGCGGCGCTGGACAAAATCGCTTGAACCCGGCGCTTGGCCCATCACCTCGCGCCCCGGTTCCCGCTTCGCTCAAGCCAGCGCCGGGGCGTTTCGTCGCCCGCGGCCCCGTTTGAGGCCGGGGTCGCGTCAGCCGCCGAGATACGCTTTGCGCACTTCGTCGTTGGCCAACAGGTTGGGGCCGCTATCCGCCAGCACGATGCGGCCGTTTTCAAGCACGTAGCCCCGGTCGGCCAGTTGCAGGGCGCGGTGGGCGTTCTGCTCCACCAGAAAGATGGTGACGCCTTCCTCGCGGATTTCCTTCAGGATCTGAAAAATCTGGGCGATGATGATCGGGGCCAGCCCCAGCGAGGGCTCGTCCAGCAACAGGAGATTGGGCCGGCCCATCAAGCCCCGGCCGATGGCCAGCATCTGCTGTTCGCCGCCGGAGAGGGTGCCGCCGCGCTGGTGGCGGCGCTCTTTCAGGCGCGGAAACAGCCCGAACACCCGCTCCAGGTCGGTTTCCAGCCGCGCCTTGTCAGCGAAGAAGCCGCCCATCTGCAAATTTTCCTGCACGGTCAGGCCCGGAAAAATCCGCCGGCCTTCCGGCACCACCGCCAGCCCGCACTGCATGATCACGTGGGTCGGTTTGCGGGTGATGTCCTGGCCCTCGAACGCGACCGAACCCTCGCTTGCCTGCGGCGAACCGCAGATCGTCATCAGCAGGGTGCTCTTGCCCGCGCCGTTAGCGCCGATCAGGGTGACGATCTCGCCGGGGTGCACCTCCAGCGACACGCCCTTGAGCGCTTCGATCTGACCGTAGAAGGTGTGGACGTTTTCCAGCTTCAGCATCGTCACTCTTCCCCCAGGTACGCCTTGATCACCTTGGGATTGGCGCGGATGGCGGCGGGGTCGCCGGTGGCGATGGGCCGGCCGTATTCCACCACCAAAATCTCGTCGGAGATGCCCATCACCAGGCTCATGTCGTGTTCGATCAGCAAAACCGACACGCCGTGTTCGGCGCGCAGTTCGTTGATGAGCCGGTCCAAATCGCGGGTTTCCTGCGGGTTCAAGCCGGCCGCCGGTTCGTCCAGCATCAACAGCTTGGGATGCGTGATCATGCAGCGGGCGATTTCCAGCCGCCGCTGTTGGCCGTAGGCCAGGTTGCCGGCCTCGCGGTTGGCCACGGCCAGCAAGCCGACTTTCTCCAGCCAGAACGCCGCGCGTTCCAGCGCCGCCGTCTCCGCGCGGCGATACTTCGGGGTTTTGAACAAACCCGGCAGCAGCCGCGCCTCCAACTGGGCGTGTTGCGAGATCAGCAGGTTTTCGACCACGGTCATGGTCTTGAACAGCCGCACGTTCTGAAAAGTCCGCACCAGCCCCAGGCGGGCGATGCGGTGGCTGGGAAGATGCTGGATCGGCTGGCCGTCCAGCGTCACTGCGCCGGTGGTCGGCCGATAAAAGCCGCCGACGCAGTTGAACACCGTGGTCTTGCCCGCGCCGTTGGGGCCGATGATGGCGAAAATCTGACCTCGCCGGACCTCGAAGGTCACGTTATCGACCGCCAGCAAGCCGCCGAAGCGCATGCTGAGATTTTGCACGTCCAGCAGCGAACGGCCGGCTCCTGCGGCGGGGGTTGGAGCGGAGGCGGGCAGGGTCATCGCGCCGCCTCCGCGCGCTCCGGCAACGTCAGCGGCGGCCGGGAGGCGGGGATCAGGCCCTGCGGCCGCCACATCATCATCAGCACCATCACCAGGCCGAAAGCCAGCATCCGATACTCGTTGAACTCGCGCGCCAGCTCCGGCAACACGGTGATAGCGATGGCCGCCAGCACCACGCCCAATTGCGAGCCCATCCCGCCCAAGACCACGATCGCCAGCACCATCGCCGACTCGATGAAGGTGAAGGATTCCGGGTTGATATGGCCCTGGCGCGCCGCGAAAAACGCGCCGGCGAACCCGGCGAAGGCGGCGCTTAAAGTCAGCGCCGAGAGCTTGATCACGGTCGGGTTCAAGCCCAGCGAGCGGCAGGCGATCTCGTCCTCGCGCAGCGCCTCCCACGCCCGGCCGAGCGGCATCCGCAACAGCCGATCGATGACGAACAGCGTCGCCAGCACCAGCGCCAAGCCCAGCAGATACATGAAAATCACCGCGTGATCGCCGCTGTAGTCGAGACCGAAGAACTCGTGAAAGGTCGCGCCGCCGTCTTTCGCTCGGCGACCGAATTCCAGCCCGAACAAGCTGGGGCGGGGGATGCCGCCGATGCCGTCGGGACCGCCGGTCAGAAAATTGAGGTTATTGAGCAGCAAGCGGGTGATTTCGCCGAAGCCCAGCGTGACGATGGCCAGATAGTCCCCGCGCAGGCGCAAGACCGGCAGGCCGAGCAGAAAGCCGGTCAGCGCCGCCAGGCCGCCGGCGATCGGCAGACACAGCCAAAACGACAAGCCGAACTGTTGGGCCAGATAGGCGTAAGCGTAAGCGCCGACGGCGTAGAACGCGGCGTAGCCCAGCACCAGCAAACCGGCGAATCCGACCACGATGTTCAACCCCAGGCCCAGCATCACGTAGATCAACGCCAGCGTCATCACGTCCACCGCGCCGCGCGAAACCGTAAACGGCCAAATCACCGCCACGGCCAACAGCAGCAGCCACAGCGCCTGCCGGGCGCGCGGGTGCTGGGCCGTTTGCCGCAGCGCGGCCGTGGCGGAATTGGCGCGCCAGGACCCGGGAACCTTCCAGCTCGCCCAAAGCCGTTGCAAGGGCCGCTTGAACAGCCTCAGCAAAAAAACGGCGACGACCGCGATGACGACTGGCGTGGGCGTGCGGTCGAGCGCGACGTTGACGCCGTCCACCTGAATGCGCAGGCCGAAAATGGGGATGAGCAAAACGGCGGTGAGCACCGCCGCCAGCAGGGCATCGATCAGGGTGCGCGGCATGATCTACACCTTCTCCACGTCCGGCCGCCCCAGCAAGCCGGTCGGCCGCATCAGCAGCACCAGAATCAGCAGCGCGAAGGCCACCACGTCCTTGTATTCGGTTTGCAGGTAGGCCGAGGCGAAACTTTCCGCCAAGCCCAGCACCACCCCGCCCAGCATCGCGCCGGGAATGCTGCCGATCCCGCCCAACACCGCCGCCGTAAACGCCTTCAGGCCGGCGATGAAGCCGATGAAGGGGTTGACCAGGCCGTAATACATGCCGACCAGCACCCCGGCCACCGCCGCCAGCGCCGCGCCGAGCACGAAGGTCAGCGCGATCACCCGGTCGGTGTCGATGCCGAGCAGGTTGGCCATGGTCCGGTCCTGCGAGCAGGCCCGGCAGGCCCGGCCCAGCCGCGAGCGGGAGATAAACAGCGTCAGGCCGGCCATGAACGCCACCGTCACCACCGCGATCAGCACCTGCATGTAAGACAGATAGACCTGAAACCCGTCGGCCGGGCCGAAGCGCCAGCCGCCGGTCAGCACCGGCTGCATCGACACATCCCGCGCGCCCTGGCCGATCTGGACATAGTTTTGCAGGAAAATGGACACGCCGATGGCCGAAATCAGCGGCACCAGGCGCGGGCTATTGCGCAGCGGCCGGTAAGCGAGCCGCTCGACGGTCCAGCCGTAGGAGCCGGTCACCAGGATGCTGATGGCGAGCGTCACCAGCAAAATGGCGGCGATGCTGTCCACGCCGAACAAACTCAAGCCGGTGATCGCCATCAGGCCGACGTAAGCGCCGATCATGTAAATCTCGCCGTGGGCGAAATTGATCATGCCGATGATGCCGTACACCATGGTGTAGCCGATGGCGATCAGGGCGTAAATGCTGCCCAGGGTCAGACCGTTGATGATCTGCTGGACAAATTCGAGGAAAGAGAAACCGGACATGGCCGCCGCGCCTGGAGGAGTGGAAGACAGGGCGCGAACCCGGAGCGCGCCGCAAACGACAAGGGCGAGGTTTTGAGTCCTCGCCCCTGGCCGTCAACTCATTTGGCCGGCGTCTTGGTGGCGTCGGCGTGCCAGGTGAACACGACGAATTCGAATTCCTTCAAATCGCCGTTGTCCTTGAAGGCCACCTTGCCGATGGGGGTTTGGAAGCTGTTCTTGCGGATGTGATCGGCGACTTTGACCGCGTCCTCGGTCTTGGCGCCCTTGATGGCGTCGGCGATGATTTGCACGCCGGCGTAGGCCGGCATCACGAACGGGCCGGTCGGGTCTTCGTTCTTGGCCTTGAACGCCTTGACCAGATCGGCGTTGGCCGGATCGGAACTGAAATCGGCCGGCAGCGTCACTAAAAGCCCTTCCGAAGCCGGGCCGGCGATGGCGCTGATGTCTTTGTTGCCCACGCCTTCCGGGCCCATGTAGCCGGCGTCGAAGCCCTGCTCGCGCGACTGGCGCAGCAGCAGGCCCAGTTCCGGGTGATAGCCGCCGTAGTAAACGAAATCCACGCCGTCCTTTTTCATCTTGGTGATCAGGGCGGAAAAGTCGGTCTGGCCCTTGCTGATGCCCTCGAACAGCACCGGCTTGAGCCCGGCCGCCTTCACGGTCTTGTCGACCTCTTTGGCGATGCCCTCGCCGTATTGCTGCTTGTCGTGGATGATCGCCAGCTTCTTGGGTTTGATTTTGGCGGCGATGTAGCGACCGGCGGTCGGGCCTTGCTGGTCGTCGGTGCCGATGGTGCGAAACACCATCTTGTAGCCCTGCTGGGTGATGGCGGGATTGGTGGCCGCCGGGGTGATCATCAGAATGCCTTCGTCTTCGTAAATCTTGGACGCGGGCTGGGTGGAGCCGGAGCAGAGATGGCCGATGACGAATTTGATCTTCTGGTTGACGATCTGGTTGGCGACCGCGACCGCCTGTTTGGGCTCGCAAGCGTCGTCGATGACCACCGCTTCCAGCGTCTTGCCGCCGACGCCGCCCTTGGCGTTGATCTGCTCGACCGCCATCTTGGCGCCCATCATCTGCATGTCGCCGTACTGGGCGACCGGGCCGGTGGTGGGTCCGGCCAAGGCGATCTTGATGGTCTCGGCGCGCGCCAGCCCGCTCAAGCCCAACATCGCGACGCCGGCGGCGATAGTCAATGCGTGACGGTTGAATCTGTTCATCAACTCACTCCTCTCCCGATCATGGTGGTTTTAAGGCGATCACATGGCTTGAAGCCACTTTTAATCGTTAAGAATTAACCGAAAATTGCGTCCGCGACAAGCCGGTGACCAAAATTCCGCAACAGTCTCTCGCCGCACCCCGTTTCGATCGGCCTCAAGGCCGCGAATTCAGATCACCTTGGAAAAGCGTTGCTGGCGCTGTTCGCGCAAATAGCGGTCGAACACCATGCAAATATTGCGGATCAACAGCCGTCCCGCCGGCAACACCCGAATGCCGGCCGGATCGAGCGCCAGCAGCCCGTCCGCCTGCATGTCCGCCAATTCCGCCAACTCCGCCGCGAAGCGCTCGCGAAAGCGGATCGCGTACCGCCGCTCGATGGCGGAGAATTCCAGCCCGAAATGGCAGATCAGCTCGGTGATGATCGCCCGGCGCAGCCGGTCGTCGGCGTCCAGCCGCACGCCCCGAAACACCGCCAAACGGCCGGAGTCGATCCGCGCGTAATACTCTTCCAAGCCTTTCAGATTCTGGCTGTAGCTGTCGCCAACCATGCCGATGGAGGTCGCGCCGAAACCGATCAGATCGCAGTCGGCGTGGGTGCTGTAACCCTGAAAATTGCGATACAGGGTGCCGGCTCGCTGCGCCAGCGCCAGCTCGTCGTCGGGCTTGGCGAAGTGATCCATGCCGATGTAGACATAACCGGCCCCGGTCAACCGTTCGATGGTGCGCTCCAAGATTTCCAGCTTCACCGCCGCCGCCGGCAAGGCCCCGGCGTCGATCTGGCGCTGGGTTTTGAACAATTCCGGCAGATGGGCGTAATTGAACACCGAAATCCGGTCAGGGTTTTGGGCGATGATCTCCTCCACGGTGCGCTCGAAGCTGGCGACGCTTTGCAGCGGCAGCCCGTAGATCAAATCCACGCTGACCGATTTGAAGCCCTCGCGCCGGGCGGCCTCCATCACCTGCAAGGTGATCTCGCGGGACTGGAGGCGGTTGACCGCCTTTTGCACCGCCGGATCGAAATCCTGCACCCCCAGGCTCAGCCGGTTGAAACCCAATTCCCGCAGCAGCGCGACGGTGTGCCCGTCGGTTTCGCGCGGGTCCACCTCGATGGAGTATTCGCCGCCGCCGTCGTCGAGCAGCCGGAAATGCCGTCCGGTGACCCGCATCAGTTCGCGCATCTCATCGGCGCTGATAAAGGTCGGCGTGCCGCCGCCCCAATGCAATTGCGTCACGGGGCGGTCGCGGTCGAACAACTCGCCCTGCACTGCGATTTCCCGGTAAAGGCGATCGAGATAAGGGACGGTGTGACGGCGATTTTTGGTGATGATCTTGTTGCAGGCGCAGTAAAAACACACCGTGTCGCAGAACGGGATGTGAAAATACAGCGACAGCGGCCGGCCGGTCGCGTTGCTGAGGCGGGCGTGTTCGCGATACTCGGCCTCGCCGAAGCCCTCGTGGAACTGCACGGCGGTCGGGTAGGAGGTGTAACGGGGTCCGGCCTTGTCGTATTTGCGGATCAGGGCGGGATCGAAAACGAGTTCAGCGGTCACGGGAGTTGACCCCAGGGCGCGGGCTTGCCGAAGAAATAACCTTGCGCGTAATCGACCCCCAATTCGCGCAAGCGTTCGACGATAAATTGGCTGTGGGTAAATTCGGCGATGGTTTGCAGCCCCAGAGTATGACTCATCTGGTTGATGGCCGCCACCAGCGCGCAATCGCTGGGATTGTCGCCGATGTCTTTGACGAAACTGCCGTCGATTTTCAAATAATCCACCGGCAAGGTTTTGAGATAGTGAAACGAGGAAAGCCCGCTGCCGAAATCGTCCAGCGCCAATTGGCATCCGCGCCGTTTGAGCGCCGTCATCAGTTGGGCGGCCCGGCTCAGGTTGTGGATGGCGGCGGTTTCGGTGATTTCGAAACAAATCCGGTTTGGGCTCAAGCCGTGGCGGGCGAGCTGGAGTTCGATAAATTCGAGCAAGCCCTGGTCCGCGAGCGAATTGCCGGACAGGTTGATGGCGATGAGGGCGCCGCTTTTCCCCGCGCCTTGCGCGTAGTCGCGGAAGGCCGCTTCGATCACCCAGCGGTCGATGGCTCCCATCAACCCGTGACGCTCGGCCGCCGGAATGAACGCCGCCGGCAGCACCAGCCCGCCGCCTTGATTCGGGCGCGGGTCCTGGATCACGCGCAGCAGGACTTCGTAGCGCAACGCGGGAAGGTCTCGCTCGCTCAGGGAAATGATCGGCTGGTAGTAAAGCCGGAACCGATCGTTCTCCAGCGCGTCCCGCAAGCCGGCCGCGCCCAGCATTTCGCTGGGGCGCCGCGGCGATTCGCGGTCCGCCTGCTGGTAAATCTGGACCTGATTGCGGCCCAAACCCTTGGCCGTATAGCAAGCCGTATCGGCTTGCGCCAACAGTTCGACCGCGCTGGTCGCTTGCGCCGTAACCGGCGCCAAACCGATGCTGACGCCGATCTGGTAATTGCGCCCTTCCCAGTGGAAGCGATAGTCGCGGACCGCGCTCACCACCGCCTCGGCGATGAGGTGCGCTCGATCCACCGGACAATTGTCCAGCAGCAAACCGAATTCGTCGCCGCCGATCCGCGCCAGCGTATCGCGCTCGCGAAACATGCCGGCCAGAAGGCTGTTGACTTGCTTGAGCAATTCATCGCCCGCCGCATGGCCGGCCTGATCGTTGACGTGCTTGAAATGGTCCAGATCGAGATAGCAGAGGACATGGCGCGCGCCGTAGTGCTGGGCGCTGCTCAGGGCGCGCTCCAGCCGTTTTTCAAATTCGGCCCGGTTGACCAATCCGGTCAAGGCGTCGTGGGTGGCGTCATGCGCCAATTGCCGGGCCAACTGGCGGCTTGCGGTGATGTCGTGAAACACCAGGACCGCTCCCAGCACCTCGCCGTCCCAGCCGCGAATCGGCGCGGCCGAGTCGTCGATGTCGAATTCCCGGCCGTCGCGGCCGATCAGGATGGTGTGGTTGGCCAAGCCGACGACTCTGCCGTGCTGGAGGCAGCGGGCCACCGGGTCGGGCGCGGCTTCGCGACTGTGCTCGTTGACGATGTTGAACACTTCCGGCAACGGCCGGCCTCGGGCCTCGTCGTTGGACCAGCCTGTCAGCGTTTCCGCCACCGGGTTGAGGTATTGCACGACAGAGCTTCGATCGGTGGTGATCACCGCATCGCCGATCGAATGCAAAGTGACCTGCGCCCGCTCTTTTTCTTCGAACAGAGCCTCTTCGATCCGCTTGCGCGCGCTGATGTCCACGCCGACCGACTGAAAATGCGTGGCCTTCCCCCGATCGTCGAACAGCGCGAAATCGTGCCACAGATGCCAGCGCGCGGCGCCGTCCGCCCGCAGCGTCTTGTGCTCGTATTGCCGCGACGGCGCCGCCAGCGTGAGCGCCGAAAGTTGCGCGCGCACTTCCTCCCGCTCGGGCGCGCTGAGAAACTCGATGAAACGCGTGCCGATCAATTCCTGGGCGGCTTTGCCGAAAAACTGGGCGTAAGCCGCGTTGACGAAGGTGAGCGTGGTGTCCGGCAAAAACCGGCAGATCAGGTCGGGCTGGTTTTCGACCAACTGGCGATAGTCCGCTTCCGCCGCCCGCAAGGCGGCTTCGGTCTGAATCCGCTCGCCGATTTGCCGGCGCAATTCAGCGTTCACCTCCAGCAGCGCGGCGTTGCGCGCCAGCAGTTGCTGTTCGAGATCGGTGGCGGCGCGCTCCAGGGCCTGCCGCGCCTGCCCGTGCGCGCTGACATCGCGGATCATCGCCACGGTGAAGATGCCGGAGCGCGTGTGCAAGGGGTTGAGGCTGATTTCCGCCAAAAATTCGCTGCCGTCCCGGCGCAAGGCCCAAAGGCTGACGCCGCTCCCGGTCAAGCGGAAGTGCGGCCGATCGAGATAGCGGCTGAAATGCTGGCGGTGGCGCTCGCGCAACCGCTTTGGAATGAGTTCTTCCAGCGGACGGCCCGCCAGAGTCCCCGGCGAATAAGCGAACAGTTGTTCGGCCAAAGCGTTGACCTGGACCAGCCGAGCGGACGGGTCCACCACGATCATGGCGTCGGGCGCCAGCTCCAGCCAGGGCTTTTCCAGAAAAGCGAGGTCCGTTTCCACCGCTAGTTATGTTCTCGCGTCGTCGGTTTTTATTGTTCCGCTTTCAGCGCGCCGCGAGGGCGGCCCTCCCTCACAGCAGCTTCAACTGCGCCGCATTGATCAAGAAAACCCCCTGTCCGCCCCGCTCGAACTCCAGCCAGGTAAACGGGACGTCGGGATAGGCTTCGCACAGCGGATATTGGGCGTTTCCGACCTCGACGATCAGCAGGCCATCGCGCCTCAAGTAGTCGCCGGCCTGGCGCAGAATTTCCTTCACCACATCCAAGCCGGCCTCGCCGGCGGCCAAACCCAGGCGCGGTTCGTGCTGGTATTCGACCGGCAAAGCGTCCAGTTCCGCCAGATCGACATAGGGCGGGTTGCTGATGATGATGTCGTAGCGACGGCCCTGCAACGCCGAAAACAGGTCCGACTGCACCACCTCGATCTGGTCCTCCAGACCGTGTTCGACGACATTGCGCCGGGCGATTTCCAGCGCGTCGGAGGACACGTCGACCAGGTCCACGCGCGCCTCGGGAAAAGAGTAAGCGCAGGCGATGCCGATGCAACCGCTGCCGGTGCCCAAATCCAGAATATGTTCGACCTTGCGGTTGCCCGCCAGCCAGGGCGCGAAATGGCGCTCGATCAATTCGGCCAGCGGCGAGCGCGGCACCAGCACCCGCTCGTCGACATAGAAGGGCAGGCTCATGAACCAGGCGCGGTTGGTGAGATAGGCGGCCGGTTTGCGCTCGGTGACGCGCCGCCCCAAAAGGCGCAAGGCCGCCCGCTTTTCGGCGGGGGTCAGCCGCGACTGGAAATATTCGCTGTGCAAATCCGGCGGCAAATGCAAGGCGTGCAACACCAAAGCCGCCGCCTCGTCGATGGCGTTGTCGGTGCCGTGGCCAAAATGCAAGCCGGCCTCGTTCATGCGGCTCGCGCCCCAGCGGATCAGATCGCGAATCGTCTGTAGGTGGCGCAGGGTATCGTCGTGGCTAGTCATCGAAAAATCGGCCTTGGGACGGGCGCGCCGGGCGTGACGGGCGGCGTTCGCGGCTTCGGGCGAACGCGGCGCGGCCGGGCGATCCATCGGATCGGGTTAAATTCTACCGTTTCGACGGCGAAGCGGATATGCTCCCCGACTGTGGGGGAACGATAGCTGCCAAGGCGGCCAAAGTGTCAAGCATAAGTGATTGAGGAAACCGGAGCATGAATCATCGGGCAACGTTGATCGGGCTGGCGCTGGCCGGGGTTCTAGCGCTGGGCATGGGGGTTTGGTTGGGGGACCGGCTGTTCGGCCAGCGGCCCGCGCCGGCCAGTCTGGATATCGCCGGCATTTATCTGACCGACCGGCGACCGTTCGAGGAGTTTCGCTTGATTCATCATAGCGGTCAACCGTTCACCCGCGCCGATCTGAAAGGCAAGTGGACTTTCCTGTATTTCGGCTATAGCTTTTGCCCCGACGTGTGCCCGGTGACGCTGGTGGAATTGAACCGGCTGCAAAAGTTGCTGGCCGGGCAAGGCGCCGACGCGGATACGGCCTATGTTTTCGTTTCGGTCGATCCCCAGCGCGATACGCCGCAACGCCTGCAAGAGTACGTCACCTACTTCAACCCCAAATTTCAGGGCGCGACCGGTCCGGCCGAAGAATTGAGCCGGTTGACCCGGCCGCTGCACGTGTTTTACCAGCGGGGAACGGCCGCCGAAGGCTCGGCCAATTACACGGTCGATCACACCTCGACCGTCACCTTGATCGATCCCGAGGGCTTGCCTCGCGCCATCTTCACGCCGCCGCAAAACCCCGAGCGGATGGCGCAGGATTTTCTGAAAATCCGCGCGGCCTCTTCTTGAAGAACGGCCTTTCGTTTTGGCTTTCACCGCTCTCGTCGCTTCGCCATGACCGATCTTCCTTCCGACCCCGCGGCCCCTTTCGGCGATCGCCTGCGCAACCTGCCGCAATATCTGCTGCCGCAAGCCTTCTCGACCCGGTTGATCTACCGGTTAACGCGCGCGCGGACGCCTTGGTTGAAAAACCTGTTGATTCGCCGTTTTTCCCGCCATTTTCGGGTGGATTTGAGCGAGGCTCTGGAACCGGACGCGAGCGCGTATCCCGATTTCAACGCCTTTTTCACGCGCGCGCTCCGGCCGGGCGCCCGGCCGCTCGCCGCCGGCGAGGGCGCGGTCTGTTGTCCGGTCGACGGGGCGATCAGCCAGATCGGGTTCGCCGAAACCGACGCGCTGCTGCAAGCCAAGGGCCGGCGCTTTTCGCTGACCGCCTTATTGGGCGGCGACCCGGAGCGCGCGCGCGCCTTTCGGGCCGGCGCGTTCGCCACGCTGTACCTGTCGCCGCGCGACTATCACCGCATCCACATGCCCCTGGACGGCGTTTTGCGGGAGACGATCCATATTCCCGGCCGGCTGTTCAGCGTCTCGCCCCTGACCGCGCGGGTGGTGCCGGAGCTGTTCGCCCGCAACGAGCGCGTCGCGGCGCTGTTCGAGACGCCGGCGGGGCCGATGGCGCTGGTGCTGGTGGGCGCGATCAACGTGGCGTCCATCGAGACGGTTTGGGCCGGGGCGATCACGCCGCCGCTGGGTTCCACGATCCGCCGCTGGCCTTATCCGGCGGAGGGCGAGGGCGCGGTGCGCCTGGTTCGAGGGCAGGAAATGGGGCGGTTCAACATGGGTTCGACGGTGATCGTGCTGTTCGGCCCCGACATGGTGCGCTGGGATGCCGGGAGCCGGGCCGCCGCGCCGGTGCGGATGGGCCAGCGGCTGGGGCAGCTCATCGATCGCTGAGTTGCGAGAGCGCTCTCAGGCGATCTCGACGGGAAAGGCGATGACCTCCTGAATGGACGCCTTGCCGGCCGCCAGCATCACCAGCCGATCAAAGCCGAGCGCCGCGCCGGCGCAATCCGGCAGACCGCTTTCCAATGCCGCCAACAGCGCCTCGTCAAGCGGCGCGGACGGCAATCCCAGGGCTTGACGGCGGGCGTTCTCCGCCTCGAACCGGCGGCGCTGTTCGCCGGCGTCGCCCAGCTCGTGAAAGCCGTTGAGCAATTCGACGCCGCCGAGATACAGCTCGAAACGTTCGCCGACCGGCGGATCGCCCGGCCGCAACCGAGCCAGCGCGGCTTGCGAGGCGGGGTAATCGTGGACCCAGGTCAAGCGCCCTCGCCCCAGTTGGGGTTCGATGCAATGGGTCAGCAACAGATCCAGCCAGGGGTCGGTTTCGTCCGCCGGCATTCCCGGCGGGACGGGAATTTCGCGCGCGCGCGCGCAAGCCGCCAGCTCCGCCACCGCAGCCCGATGCGGGTCCAAACCGAGCTGGCGCTCGAACAGTTCGCGGTAGCTCAACCGCTCCGCTTCGGCCAGCGGCAGCCGCCCGGCCAGCAGCGTTGCGACCAGCTCGGTCGCTTCGTCCATCAGCCGGTGGTGGTCGAAGCCGACCCGGTACCACTCCAGCAAGGTGAATTCGGGATTGTGGCGGCGGCCCGCCTCGCCGTCGCGAAACACCCGCGCGATTTGATAGATCGAGCCGCTGCCCGCCGCCAGCAAGCGCTTCATCGGAAATTCCGGCGAGGTGTGCAGATAAAGAAATTGGCCGCAACGCGGTCCCGGCCCCGCGTAGCGCGTGCGGAAACTCGCCAAATGCGGGTCGGTGATCGCCGCCCCCGACAAGGCGGGCGTCTCGACCTCCAGCACGCGGCGGGTGGCAAAAAACGCGCGAATTTGCGCCAGCAGATCGGCGCGCAAGCGCAAGGTGCCCCAATCGGCGCTGGGCCGCCACGCCGGGGGCGCCGATGTCACGGTTTAAGCCACCGGCCGAGCGGACGGGTGGTCGTCGGGCCGTTCCGCCGCGAAACACACCCGGTCCCGACCGGTGTTTTTGGCGTCGTACAACGCCGAATCGGCGCGCTGGATAAAATCCGACAGCGCTTCCCTGGCATAACGGACGCCCACGCCGATGCTCAAGGTCACCGACCGGCCGACCAGCGGGGCGTCGAAGCGCAATTCCCCGATCCGCACCCGCAACCGCTCGGCGAAACCCGCGATCTTGTTGAGATCGTCGCCCAGGGAGAACACCGCGAACTCGTCGCCGCCCAGGCGCACCGGAATATCGCTGGCCCGGATCACGTGCAGGATTTCCTCCGCGATCCGGCGCAGCACGATATCGCCCTGCTGGTGGCCGCAGGTGTCGTTGATCGGCTTGAAGTGATCGAGGTCCATCATCATCACCGTCACCGGGCCACCCGCGCCGCGATCCTGAATATCGCACAGCCGCTGCACCACTTCCCGCATGTGGGCGCGGGTGAACAGGCCGGTCAGCGGGTCGCGGATCGACTGCTCGTAAACCCGCTGCCGCTCCAAATCGAGCTTGCGGTGGATGACCTCCCGTTCCACCGCCACCTGCAACGGCACGCTGATCTGTTCGACGATCTGGCGCAATTCGTCGCTGGCGCTCACCATTTCGGACAGCGTCACGATGGCGACCGCGTGCACCGTGCGCTTGTCCGGCGAAAACAGCGGCAACACCAGCATCGGGACATCGTTGCCGTCGCGAGACAGCATGAAACCGCCCTCGCCGCTGGCGTTCAGCTCGTTCCATTGCTGCTGGTCCAGATCGAGAATCCGGGCGACCGCCGCCGGCGGCTCGATCTCCAGGCCGCTGTGCCGGGCCGCCGCCGACAGGTTCAGCACGCTGCGATGGTCCAGGCGGGCGTAGAACTCCAGGGACAGCACCGGCAGCACCCGCTGGGTGATCGCGAGCAGGCTGCTGGCGATATCCCGAAAATCCCGGTGGATCAGCATGGTGTTGGTGATGTCGCGCAGCGCCTGGTTGATCCGCAGCAGCCGCTGGATGTCGGTGTCGCCGCGCGCGATCAGATACAGGCCGCAGTCCAGGGTTTTCAGCTTGTCGATCATCGGCTGCACCAGATGCTCGGGGATGATCGAGCCGTGCTGGGGCGCGATCATCCGCACCGGATGCCGCTCGATGGCGCTCAAGGCGTAATCGAGGATATCCCGGCTGGGCATGTAGTGTTCGTGGAACGGCCGCATCGCTTCAAAATAGTGCTCGTCCTTGGCGATGAGCGAAAATTCCGGGGTCAGCCCGCCGAAAATATCGCTGGAAAACAGCACGCCAGAGACCGGATCGAAGGTGCAGATCGCGCCGGGAAAATGGGCGTAGGGGGTAAACACAAATTGCAGGCGGCGGTCCGGCAGCGCGAGTTTCCACTCGTTGGCGTCGACCAGCCAGAACGGCAGCCGGATGCCGTAATGCTTGATCAGCATCTGGGCGCGCCAGTGGGTGACCAGCACCGCATCTTCGCGGTCGATGAGCTGGTCGATCAAGGGCAGCGCGCCGGTGATGTCGGGGTCTTGATGGTGGCAGACGAAATAGCGGATATGGGAAAACGGCACGACCTCCTCGATCTTGCGCAAGGTTTGGCGGAAGGTGAGCACCGAGCCGGGGTCCAGCAATACCGACTGATCGCCTTGTTCGATCAGGTAGACGTGGCACTGAAAAACGTCGTTTTTCAAGCGGTGCCCGACCCACCAGATCCGATCGGCGATCTCGATGGCGCGATCGGTGTCGGCCCGTTCCAGTGCATCCAGGGTGTGGGGGTTCATGATCGATTCCTCGCAATGCGCCTTGCCGCTTCAAGGGCCTGTCAAACCGGCGGATGCCCGCCCGACCACAGCGCCCGATCAAACCCCGCGCGGCCTTGACCGACAGCTCGCTGTCCCCTCTATTCTTTCACCCGCGACACGTACTCGCCGGTCCGGGTATCCACTTTGATCACCTCGCCGCTTTGCACGAACAGCGGCACCCGGACCACCGCCCCGGTTTCCAAGGTGGCTGGCTTGCCGCCTCCGCCCGAGGTGTCGCCGCGCAAGCCGGGGTCGGTTTCCACGATGGTCATGATCACGAAATTGGGCGCGGCCACGCTCAGGGGAACGCCGTTCCACAATGTCACCTGACAGATCGCCTCTTCCTTCAACCACTTGGCGGCCTCTCCCACGGCGGTGGCGTCGGCGGTCAACTGCTCGTAATTCTGCTGGTCCATGAAGTGCCAGTACTCGCCGTCGTTGTAAAGGTATTGCAGCTCGACATCGACCACGTCGGCCCCTTCCGCGGTATCGCCCGATTTGAAGGTGCGCTCGATGACCCGGCCGGTTTTCAGGTTGCGCACCCTGACCCGGTTGAACGCCTGGCCCTTGCCGGGCTTGACGAATTCGTTGTCGACGATGGCGTAAGGGTCGCCGTCCAACATGATCTTCAATCCGCTTTTGAATTCATTGGTACTATAGGTGGCCATACAACATCCGTTTCGGTTGTGAAAGGGTTAAAAACCAGCCGCCTATGATACTGACAAAATCGAACCGGCGTGAGACGCCGCGCTGGCAGCGGGAACTGGCCCGCGCCATCACCGATCCCGCCGAGCTGTTGCGAGAATTGGACCTGGATTTGGCGCTGTTGTCCCCCGCGCGCGCGGCTTCGGCGCAGTTTTCGCTGCGGGTGCCGCGCGGCTTCGTGGCCCGGATGCGCAAGGGCGATCCGGCCGATCCGCTGTTGCGCCAAGTCTTGCCCCTGGCGGACGAACTCGCGCCCGCGCCGGGTTTTGTGGCGGACCCCGTCGCCGACCGCGCGGCCCAGGTCGCGCCGGGCGTGCTGCACAAATACTGCGGCCGGGCGCTGTTGATCGCCACCGGCGCGTGCGCCGTCCATTGCCGTTACTGTTTTCGCCGCGAATATCCCTACGCCGACAACCGGGCCGGTTCCGATGAGTGGCGGGCGGCCCTGGCTTATGTGACGGGCGATACCAGCGTGCGCGAAGTGATTTTGAGCGGCGGCGACCCGCTGTCTTTGTCCGACCGGCGATTGGGCGCGCTGTTGGCGGCCCTGGATCGCATTCCCCATCTGGAGCGGGTCCGCATCCACAGCCGCCAGCCCATCGTGCTGCCCGAGCGGATCGACCGGAATTTCCTGGAGCTGCTCGCGCGAACCCGGCTGCGGGCGGTGTTGGTGGTGCACGCCAACCACCCCCAGGAAATCGATGAAACCGTCCGCGCGGCGCTGGAGCGCTTGGCCCGCGCCGGAATTACGCTGCTCAATCAATCGGTTTTGCTGCGCGGCGTCAACGATTCGGCGGCGACCTTGGCGCGCTTGAGCGAGGCGCTGTTCGCCGCCCGCGTGCTGCCTTATTACCTGCATCTGCTGGATCGGGTGCGCGGCGCGGCCCATTATGAGGTGAACGAAAGCGAGGCATCGGCTATCATGGCGCAACTCCTCGCGCGCGCGCCGGGCTATCTCGTGCCCCGGCTGGTGCGGGAACAACCGGGGCATCTGGCCAAAGTTCCGGTAGGAAGCGTCCCCGTCGAGGTTCGCCGACCGTTGGGCTTCTCTCCATCCGAAGAGGTTGGGATACGTGTCTGATCCTTCCGACATCAACCTGCTGATCGTGGATCGTTCGAGGTCCGATATCGACCGTGTCGTCAAGACTTTACAGGACGATAATTACCGGATCGAACTGATCGAAGCCGATGCGGTGGACCAGGCTCGCAACGCCATCGACTATCGGCTGCTGGATCTGATTTTGCTGCGCCTCGACGAGACGCTGCCCGCCATCGCCGAAATGCGGCTGATGGTGGCCGAAGCCCACCAGGATATCCCGATCATCGCGATGGTGGACCAGGAGCGACGCCAGCAACACAAACCGGCGTGGCTGTTGGAGCAAGGCGCGGACAACTATTTTTATCTGGAAGACGCCGATCATCTGGCGGCGGCGGTGCGCAAGGAATTGGCGCACCTGCGCGCGCGCAAGCAGGGCCATTCCTTCGAAACCCGCTTCAAGGAAACCGAAACCCGGGTGCAGGCCCTGCTGGAAAACACTCAGGAAGCCGTGGCCTACATCCACGAAGGCGTCCACATCTACGCCAACCCGGCCTATCTCCAGCTCTTCGGCTACGAGCGCAAGGAAGATCTGGCCAACATTCAACTGGTGCACATGGTGCCGCCGACCTACCGGGACGCGCTGAAAAGCATCCTGCGCCGCAGCATCCGCTCCGGCAAGGCGGTCGAGCCGGTCGAGCTGGTCGGGTTGCGCAGCAACGGCAAGAACATCCCGATCATGCTGGAATGCGCGCCGACCCGGATGAACGACGAGCCCTGCACCCAGATCATCGTGCGCGACGCCACCCCGGAGAGCAACACCGTCAACCAGCAGCAGCTCGAGGATTTGCTCAAGCACGACGACGCCACCGGCCTCTACAGCCGCCGGTTTTTCATGGAAACCCTGGAAATCGATCACGAGGGCAGCGTGCTGTACGTCTTGCTGACCGATTATGCCCCCATCCGCCACGCCATGGGTTTCGAAGCCGTCGAGCAGTTCGTGAGCGAAGTCGCGCTCCTGATCAAGAATCTGCTGTCCCACGGCGACATCGCCGCGCACTTCGCCAGCGGCGTGCTGACGATTTTCCTGCCCGCCGGATCGCCGAACGACGCGGTGACGTTCGCCGGGCGGATTTGTTCGGTCGTCGCCGAACACAGCTTTCAACTCGGCAGCAAGATGTTCACCACCACCTGTTGCATCGGCATCTGCCGGGCCAAGGACGGCCAGGAAACCGCCATCCAGATTTTGTCGCACGCCGACCGCGCCTGCGAGCTGGCGCGGCAAAAAGGCGGCAACCGGGTCGAAATCTACACGCCGCCCAGCACCGAGAAAAAGAGCGGCGTCATCAACCCGCAGGACGAGCCGATCATCCGCCTGATCCGCAACGCCCTGACCAAGGGCCAGCTCGGCCTCCATTACCAGCCCATCGTCAGCTTCGCCGCCGCCGAGGACGCGCGCTACAAAGTTTATCTGCAGGTCATGGACGAGGAGGGCAAGCCCCAGCCCATCGAAAAAGTGGGGGCGGTGGCGGTCCGCTACGGCGCGATGGGCGCGATGGACAAATGGACCCTTATCCGGGCGCTCTCGGTGCTGGCGGAAATCCGGCAAGACGCCTTGAAGCCGCCGATTCTGTTCGTGCGGATTTCGCGCAACTCCATCGTCGACAAACAATTTTTCGACTGGATGAGCAAAGCTTTCAAGGACAGCCGGGTTCCGGGCCAGCATCTGGTGCTGGAAATCAAGGAAGACAACGTGGAAGACTGTTTCGAGGAAGTGAAATATTTGCGCGGCCGCTTGCGCGAACTGGGCTGCGGGCTGGCGCTGTCGCATTTTGGCGGCAAAGCCCATTCCGACCGTTTGCTCAGGGATTTGACGCCGGATTACATCAAGCTGGACGGCAGCCTGATCGAGCGTTTGGCCAAGTCCAAGGACGAAAACAGCCGCCGGGCCATGGCGACGCTGTCCGAGCAAGCGCAGCAGTTAAAAGTTCGGGTGGTGGCGTCCGGAGTTTCCACCGCGCCGCAAATGGCGAGCATCTGGCAGTTCGGCGTCACCTTGGTGCAGGGCAACATGGTGGCGGAGGCCGGGCCCAGGCTCGATTTCGATTTCCGGCAATACGCCAGCTAAGGCCGAGAGGCGCGCTCGGGCGGCGCAAGCCGGCGCGCCGCCCAGGTTCCCGTTCTAGCCTCGATCATCCCTGTTGGCGCAAGGCCGCGATCCGTTCCTCCAGCGGGGGATGCGTGGTCAGCCACCGGCCCAAACCGCCGCTGATCCCGAACGCCGCCATCTGGGAAGGCAGGCGCGAGGGTTCCTGCAACTGGCGCAAGCGCTCCAGCGCCGCGATCATCTTGTTGCGGCCGGCCAGTTGCGCGCCGCCGGCGTCGGCCCTGTATTCGCGGTGGCGGCTGAACCACATCACGATCAGCGAAGCCAAAAACCCGAACACCAGCTCCAGCACCATGCTGACGATGTAGTAGCCGGGGCCACCCCCGCGCGAATCCTGGCTGCGCATGGCCTGATCCACCACGGACCCCACGATGCGCGCCAGCGCGATCACGAAGGTGTTGAGCACGCCCTGCAACAAGCTCAGCGTCACCATGTCGCCGTTGGCGACGTGGCTGACCTCGTGGCCGAGCACCGCTTCCGCTTCCTCGGCGGACATCTGTTGCAGCAAGCCGGTGCTGACCGCCACCAGCGCCGAGTTGCGGTTGGCCCCGGTGGCGAAAGCGTTCGGCTCCGGCGAATCGTAAATCGCCACTTCCGGCATCCCGATGCCGGCCGCCTGGGCCTGGCGCCGCACGGTATCGACCAGCCAGCGCTCGGTTTGGCTCGCGGGATTTTCGATGACTTGCGCCCCCACCGACATCTTGGCGATGGATTTCGACATCAGCAGCGAAATCAGCGAACCGCCCATGCCGAAAATGGCGGCGAACACCAACAGGCTGGGGAGATTGAGACCGGACTGGTACAAATAGCGATCCACCCCCAACACGCGGGCGACGATGCCGAGCAGCACGACGACCGCCAGATTGGTGGCGGCGAACAAAAAAATGCGTTTCATGACTGGACTCCGTGGAACGACATTCTAACTGTATGGATAAGCCCACATCGATTTCAAGCGCGCCCGCGCCGGTTCGGACCGAAACTGCGGTGTTTCGTTCACTGCGCCGGACGGCGGGCGACAAACATGGCGTCGCCGTAGCTGAAGAAGCGGTAACGTCGCTCCACGGCGCGCCGGTAGGCGTTCATCGTTTCTCGATAACCGGCAAAGGCCGCCACCAGCATCAGCAGCGTGGACTCGGGCAAATGGAAATTGGTGACGAGCGCGTCGACGCAGCGAAACCGATAGCCCGGATAAATGAAAATCCGCGTTTCGCCTTGTCGGGGCTGGGGCGTTCCGCGCTCGTCGCAGACGCTTTCCAGCGCCCGCACCGCCGTGGTGCCCACCGCGATCACCCGGCCGCCGCGCGAGCGCGCCGCGCGGACCCGCTCGCAAGTCTCGTCTCCGACCTCGATCCATTCGGCGTGCATCCGATGGTCGGCGAGCCGCTCGGCCCGGACCGGTTTGAACGTGCCGGCCCCGACATGGAGGGTGATGAAGGTCCGGGCCACGCCCAGCGCAGCGATCCGGTCGAGCAAGGTCCGATCAAAATGCAGGCCGGCGGTCGGCGCGGCGACCGCGCCGGGCGCGCGGGCGTAGATCGTCTGATAGCGCTCGCGGTCGGTCTCGGTCGGTGGGCGGGCGATGTAAGGCGGCAGCGGGGTCTGGCCGTATTGCTCCAGCAGCGCGAGCAGCGGCTGCTCGCTTTCGGCCCGGATTTCGAACAAATCATCGCGCCGCCCGAGCACGGTCACGGCAAAGCCGGCGTCCATCGCCAGCACGTCATCGGGCTTGGGCGGTTTGCTGGCGCGAAGGTGCACCAGAGCGCGATGCGCATCCAGCAGCCGCTCCACCAGCAACTCGATGCGGCCACCGCTGCTTTTTCGACCGCGCACGCGCGCGGGAATGACCCGAGTATCGTTAAAAACCAGCAGATCGTCAGGATGCAAAAGGCTTGGCAAATCGGTGAAGCGCCGGTCCTCCAGCGCGCCGCTCGCGCCGTCCAAAACCAGCAAGCGGCTGTCCCCGCGCCGCTCGGGCGGCCGTTGGGCGATCAGCTCCGGCGGCAGCTCGAAGCCGAAATCCTGCCGCTTCAAATCCGTGGCCGATTGCTGCGCCGCTTTCGCGCCGTCCTGACGCTCGCTTTGCGCTAAACCGTTGTGAAACTCCCGCTTGCGGTTAAACTCTGAGTCCATAATCCCGTCGCCCTGCAGGTATTGAAATGCGTAAGACTTTGCCGATCGCCGCCGTCTTGTTTTCCGCCAGCGCGCTGGCCGCCGATCCCGCCTCGGCTCCCGAAATCTCAAAACAACCCGATCTGAGCAAGCTCCAGGCGGCCTTGGAGGATGAAAAGCCGGACAGCATCGCCCCCTCCGCGATTCCGGGGCTGTATGAGGTGGTGATTGGCGGTCAGGTGTTGTACTTGAGCCAAGACGGCCGTTTCGCCATCCAGGGCGACATTCTGGACTTAGGCTCTCAAGCCAACCTGACCGACCGGCGTCGCGGCGAACTGCGCGGCAAAGCCATCCAGGCGGTCGGCGAAGATAACATGGTGGTTTTCGGACCCGAAGGGCCGGTCAAAAATACCATCACCGTGTTTACCGACATCGACTGCGGCTACTGCCGCAAGATGCACGGCCAGATGGCCGAATACAACAAGGAAGGCATCAAGATACGTTATCTGTGGTTCCCGCGCGAGGGCATCGGCTCGGAGGCTTACCAAAAGGCGGTGTCGGTCTGGTGCGCCCAAGACCGGCGCGAGGCCATGACCAAAGCCAAGCGCGGCGAGAGCATCGAAACCAAGACCTGCGACAATCCGGTGAAGGCCCAATACGAATTGGGCCAGAAATTGGGGGTGCGCGGCACGCCGAGCATGATCCTGGAAACCGGCGAGATGCTGCCGGGCTACGTCCCGCCCACCCAACTGGCGCAACTGCTGGCGGAACAGCGCGACCGCAAGACAAAACCCGCCGCGAAGCCTTGAGAGGGATCTTCGGACCGGAATGCCCCGTTTAGAGATCTATCATGTTTTTCGGGCAAAAAATCCATCCTCTCAATTTCGATTATCCCGAGCGGTTGAGCGCCGATGGCCCCACGGTCGAGTTGACCGGCCCCGGCGTGCGGCTGCGGGTCGGTTGCGCCAGCGTCATGCCGGGTTGTGTCCGTCTGCGGTTTGAAAATGCTCAAGGCGATTCAAGCCCATGCTCGGACGCAGTAGTGAGTGATTACCGCGCGGGATCGGTTGCAACGCCGGCGCTGACCGTTGGCGCGGCGGTGTTCGAAACGGCGGAGGGACGGGTCGAGCTGCGCGCCAGACAGTTGAGCGTGGAGCTGGCCGGTGTTTCGCTTTCGACCGTCGCCGACGGCATCGGCGCTTGCGGCGAGGCGCTGTTGCTCAATTTCGCCTTGATCGGCGCAAAGGGGTGCTATGGGCTGGGCGAGCGCGCCGGACGCTTCAACAAATTGGGCGAGTGCGCCGATTTTCTGACCGTGGACGTGGTGGCGGTGTTCAAGCACACCTACGCCCGCGACGACTACGATCCGACCTACGTCGCGATTCCGCTGGCCATCCTGCAAATCGGCGAGCAGTTTTTGGGGCTATTCCTGGACAACCCCCACCGGGCGATCATGGATGTCGGCAAGACTCGATCGGGAGAATTCTGGTATCAATCCTTCGCCGGCGTGACCGACCTGTATCTGCTCGCCGGACCGACGCTGGCCGAAGTCACCCGACGTTACGCGGCGCTCACCGGCCGCGCGCCCTTGCCGCCGCTGTGGGCGCTCGGCTACCACCAGTGCCGCTGGGGTTACCAGCGCGAGCAGGACTTTCGCGAATTGGCCGAACGTTTCGCCGCCGCCGACGTGCCGGTCAGCGCCGTGTGGTACGACATCGATTACATGGACGACTATCGGCTGTTTACCTGGGACCGCGCCGATTTTCCCGACCCGGCCGGCTTGAACCGGGAGTTGAAGGAAGCGGGCATCCGCGCGGTCACCATCGTCGATCCCGGCGTCAAGCGCGAACCGGGCTATGCCGTCTACGACAGCGGCCACGAGCAGCGCGTGTTCTGTCAGACCGCCAGCGGCCGCGAATACGTCGGCAAGGTGTGGCCGGGCGATACGGTGTTCCCCGATTTCACCCTGGCGCAAACCCGCGACTGGTGGGCCGGCTGGCTGGCGGATTTTCTGCGCGAGAGCGCGGTGGACGGCGTGTGGCTGGACATGAACGACCCCGCCACCGGCTACAGCCGCACCGAGGAAATGCGCTTCCAAAACGGCGCGGCGCCGCACGATCGCTACCACAACCAATACGCTCACTTCATGGCGATGGCCAGCCGCGCAGCGTGCGAGCAACTGGCTCCCGACGATCGGCCGTTTTTGCTGACCCGCAGCGCCTGCGCCGGCACCCAGCGCCATACCGCCGTTTGGACCGGCGATAACGCCAGCAACTGGCAACACTTGCGCATGGCCTTGCCCTGCTCGCTGAATCTGAGCCTGTCCGGCATCGCTTTCAACGGCCCGGACGTGGGCGGCTTCATGGACGATACCAACGCCGAACTGCTGGTGCGCTGGCATCAGGCGTGTTGCCTGTTTCCCTTCTTCCGCAACCATTCCATGCGCGATTCCCGCTTGCAGGAGCCCTGGCAATTCGGCCCGGCGGCGCTGGCGGCGATCCGGGGCGCCATACGGGCGCGCTATCGGCTGTTGCCGTATCTGTACCAGTGCTTTTTCGCGCACTGGCGAGACGGCGATCCCGTTATCCGGCCCTTGCTCTATCACTATCCGCAGCCCGATTACGCCCAGCTCAACGACCAGTATCTGCTCGGCGATGCGCTGCTGGTCGCCCCGATCCTGCACGGCGAAGGCCAAGGCCCGGAAACGCTGCGCCACGGCGTCAAATATCAGGAACGGATGATCGCGCTGCCGCCGGGCTGGTGGTTCGACCTCAATCACGGGGTTTGGGCGCGCGGCGGGCGGATGCTGAACTACGCGGCCGCTTTGGACGAGCTGCCGCTGTTCGTCCGCGACGGCGCGATTTTGCCTTACTACGCCGGACCGCTGCGCAACGGCTCGACGGATTTGAGCGCGATCGAATTGCACGTGTTTTGTCGCGAGCGGCCCGGTCGCCTCGATTACGCGCTCGACGACCGCAAAACGCGACGTTACGAGGCTGGATCGTGGGGCATCGCCCGCGTCAGCGCCGAAAGCCATGGCGATCGCTTGCAGGTGGAGATCGCGGAGGTCGGCCACTATCCGCGCGACACGGTGCGCTTTACCCCGGTCGTGTACGGTCGCCCGGATTTGCGGACCTTGAGACTGACCGTCGACGATCGCTCGACCGCGAGCGATCTCAAGGCCGATCAGCGCGAATGGCTGTGCCGGCAGTTGCCCGTGCTGGCTTGAAAGCCTCTCCGCCATCAAACATCCAAATTGAGCACGTCCAAGGCGTTTTGTTCGATGAAATCCCGGCGCGGCTCGACCTGATCGCCCATCAAAGTGGTGAAAACCTCGTCGGCGGAGACCGCGTCCTCGATCCTGACCTGGAGCAGGCGGCGGGTGTCCGGATTCATGGTGGTTTCCCACAGTTGCTCCGGATTCATCTCGCCCAAGCCCTTGTAGCGCTGGATGTGCTGGCCGCGTTTCGCCTCTTCCAGCAACCAGTCCATGAACTCGCGAAAATCGCGCACGGGCCGCGCGCGCTCGCCGCGCTGCACTTCCGCCCCGCCTTGGAATAAGCCGCCCAACCGAGCGCCGAAGCGGACCAAAGTCGCGTACTCGATGGAACTGAAAAACTCGGCGGAAAGCCTGAACTGGCGGTCCAGACCGTGGGTGCGGCGGCCGACGATCAAGCCGACGCTTTCGCCCTCGGCGCGCGCTTCGACCATCGCTTTATAGGCGGTGCTCTCGCTCGAAGCGGCGTTCAAACGCTCCAGCAAGGTCTCGATCCAGCCGCTCAAATACGCGCCGTCGCCGCGCAACCGGCCCTCGTCCAGCGGGGGCAAATAAATCAGTTGTTCCAGCAGCGCGCTATCGAAACGGCGCGACAAACGCTGGATCACGGCCGAGGCGGCCATGTAGCTGCGCGCCAGCTCCTCCAGCGCGTCGCCGGTCACCGGGGTGGCGCTGGCGCTTTTGGGGATCAAAGTCGCGCCGTCCAGCGCGGCTTGCAGCAGGTTCTCGGAGAGTTCCGCGTCGTCCTTGACGTAGTTTTCTTGCTTGCCTTTCTTGACCTTGTAAAGCGGTGGCTGAGCGATGTAAATGTGGCCGCGCTCGATCAGCTCCGGCATCTGCCGATAAAAAAACGTCAGCAGCAACGTGCGGATATGCGAGCCGTCGACATCCGCGTCGGTCATCAAAATGACCCGAAAATAGCGCAGCTTGTCGGGATTGAATTCTTCCCGGCCGATCCCGCAGCCCAGGGCGGTGATCAAAGTGCCCACCTCGACCGAGGCCAGCATCTTGTCGAAACGCGCTTTCTCCACGTTCAAAATTTTGCCTTTCAGCGGCAAAATCGCCTGAAAGCGGCGGTCGCGGCCTTGCTTGGCCGAGCCGCCGGCGGAATCGCCCTCCACCAAAAACAGCTCGGACAACGCCGGATCTTTTTCCTGGCAGTCGGCCAATTTGCCCGGCAATCCGGCGATGTCCAGCGCGCCCTTGCGGCGGGTCATTTCGCGGGCGCGGCGGGCGGCCTCGCGGGCGCGGGCGGCGTCGATGATCTTGCCGGTGATCGCCTTGGCCTCGTTGGGATTTTCCAGCAAGAATTCCTGTAGCTTCTCCGCCACCACCGATTCGACGGCGGGCTTGACCTCGGACGACACCAGCTTGTCCTTGGTCTGCGACGAAAATTTCGGATCGTGCAATTTCACCGACAGCACGGCGGTCAAACCCTCGCGGGCGTCGTCGCCGCTGGTTTCGACCTTGGCCTTTTTGAGGATGCCTTCCGCGTCCATGTACTGGTTCAGGGTGCGGGTCAGCGCGCCGCGCAGGCCGGCCAGATGCGCGCCGCCGTCGCGCTGCGGGATGTTGTTGGTGAAGCAAAACACGTTTTCCTGATAGGAATCGTTCCACTGCATCGCCAGCTCGACCTGGATGTCGTCGCGGGTGGTGTTCAAATAAAACACGCTGTCGTGGAGCGGGGTCTTGTTGCGGTTGAGGTGTTCGACAAACGCCTTGATGCCGCCTTGATATTCGAAAACATCGTCCTTGCCGGTGCGATCGTCGTGCAGGCGGATGCAGACCCCGGAATTGAGAAACGACAGCTCGCGCAAGCGTTTGGCCAGCACGTCGTAATGGAAATCGATGTTGGTGAAGACGGTGTCGCTGGGCTTGAAGCGGATTTCGGTGCCGGTCTGCTCGGTCTCGCCGATGACCTGCAACGGAGCTTGGGGGTCGCCGAGCCGGTAATCCTGCCGGTGCAGCTTGCCGTCGCGGTGGATGGTGAGTTGCAGCGACTCGGACAGGGCGTTGACCACCGAGACGCCGACCCCGTGCAGGCCGCCGGAGACTTTGTAGGAGCGGTCGTCGAACTTGCCGCCGGCGTGCAGCACGGTCATGATGACTTCGGCGGCGGAACGGCCCTTGGAATGTTCGTCCGTGGGAATGCCGCGACCATTGTCCGTCACCGTCACCGACTCGTCGGCGTGAACCGTCACGCTGATCTCGGTGCAGTAACCGGCCAGCGCCTCGTCGATGGAATTGTCCACCACCTCGAAAACCATGTGATGCAGGCCGGTGCCGTCATCGGTGTCGCCGATGTACATGCCCGGCCGCTTGCGGACCGCGTCCAGCCCTTCCAGGACCGTGATGCTCGACGAGGTGTAAGACGAATCGTTCATAAAACTCCGCATCCTAAATCCGTGACAAGGTGCGGATTATACCACTTCGACCAATGCCCCGTGCGCCAGATGAAACGTTCGCGCCGCGCGCCAAGCGCCCGCATCCAGCAACCCCGGCTCGATCGCGGTCACGAACAACTGGCTTTCGAGCGCCGCCAGCGCCCGCGTCACCCGGACCCGATTGCCGGGATCAAGCTCCGCCGGCAAATCGTCGATCAGCAGGATGCACGCATCGCCGACCTGTCGCCGATAAAGCTCCGCCTGCGCCAGCACCAAGGCGATGACCAGCAATTTCTGCTGGCCGCGCGACAGCGCTTCGGCCGTCGATCGCCCGTCGACGCGCAGGACGAAATCGGACCGGTGCGGGCCCAGGCGGGTGTGGCCTTGCTGGCGGTCCTGATCGCGCCCGGCCTGCAACCATTCCGAAAAACCCCTCGCAGACGGCTCCAGAGGCCAGCCGCGGCGATAATCGACCCGGACCCCTGTTCCGGGTAGGGTCGACTCCGCCAAAGGGCTTAAAACGCCTTCTAGCGCCTTGCAGAAGGTTTCGCGCAATGGATCGAGCACGGCCGCCGCCGCCGCGAGCTCTCCATCCCAGGCGTCCACCAACCGATCGACGCTGTTCGCGCGCAAGCTGGCGTTGCGGTGGCGCAAGGCCGCATGGTAGCGCCGCCAGGCGTCGAGAAAGGCGGGCTCGGCATGGAATAGCCCCCAATCCATGAAACGGCGACGCATTTGCGGCCCGTCTTCCAACAGGCGGTGGCTGTCGGGATCGAGCAGCAGCACCGGCACCTGCCGCGCCAGATCGGCCAGCGAGCGGGTCGGCTCGCCGCCGATGCGGGCGGTCAGCTCGCGCGGGCCGCGCTCGACGCCGACCATCACCCGCCGGCCCTGGCCGTCGCTCAACGCCGCGACCACGCGAAAACACTCTTTGCCGGCCTGAATTAACTCGCGCGGTTGGCCGGCGCGAAACGAGCGGCCGCGCCCCAGAAAGTACAGCGCCTCCAACACGCTGGTTTTGCCGGAGGCGTTGGGGCCGACCAGCACGTTGAGCCCGGCCGCGCAGCTCAGACTCGCCGGATGCAGGTTGCGAAAGCCGGCGATGTCGAGCGTGGCGACCCGCATTGCAAACGCGGCCCTACAGCCGCATCGGCATGATGACGTGCTTGCTGCTGCCGCTTTCGTTTTCTTCGATCAGGCAACTGCTGCCGGAATCGCTGAAAGACAGCTTGGCCAGTTCGCCGCTCAGGGCGCCCAACGCATCGAGCAGATAGGTGACGTTGAAACCGATTTCCATCGGGCCGCCGCTGTAATTGATCTCGATTTCTTCCTCGGCTTCTTCCTGCTCGGAGCTGTGGGCCTGCGCCCGCAGCGTCCAGTCTTCCAGTTGCAGGCGGACGCTCTGGGTCTTGTCGTCGATCATGATCCCGGCGCGGGCCAGCGCGCCGCGCAGCACCATGCGGTCGGCGATCACGGTGCGGCCGGGGTCGCGCGGGATGACCCGCTGGTAGTCGGGAAATTTGCCGTCGATGAGTTTGGAGGTGAGGCGGATATCGCCCATCGCCGCGCGGATGTGATTGGACCCGAGCGCCAGCGCCGCCTCGGCCTCGCTGTCGGCCAACAGGCGCATCAATTCCAGCACGCCCTTGCGCGGCACGATGACCTGTCGGGCTTGAGCGGCATCGGCTTCGATCGGCAACTCCTGAAACGCCAGCCGGTGACCGTCGGTGGCGACCACCCGCAGCGCGCCGGAGCCGACTTCGAGCAGCAAACCGTTCAGGTAGTAGCGCACGTCCTGCTGGGCCATGGCGAAATGGGTGCGCTCGATCAGGCCGCGCAAGGCGCTTTGCGCCAGCCGGATATCCTCGCCAAACGGCAGATCTTCCAGCGTGGGAAAATCGGCGGCGGGCAGGGTGGCCAGGGTAAAGCGGCTGCGGCCGCAGCGCACGGTCGCCTTTTCGCCCTCGACGCTCAACGCCACCGTGCCGTCTTCCGGCAGCGCGCGCAGAATGTCGTGCAGCTTGCGGGCGGGCAGGGTGATTTCGCCGGGCGTTTCCACCGGCAGTTGGACCCGGGCCGACAGTTCCACTTCCAGGTCGGTGGCGGTCAGCAACAGCTCGCGCTCTTTGGCCGCCAGCAGCACATTGCTCAGGATCGGCAGCGTCTGCCGGCGCTCGACCGCGCCGATGACTTGCTGGAGCGGTTTCAGCAAGTGCTCGCGCTTGGCTTCCAGTTTCATGGTTTCTCCGAATCGGTTGAGCCGTCCTCGGCCTTGGTCCGGGGTCGCTAATTCCTGACCGCGATCAGGGGTTAAAAAAATTTTAGGGTTGGCGAGTATCGGTATTTGGGCTCCCGCCAATCAGTAAAGAACTTCTCTTATATATATAAAAGATTATTATTATTAGTGAGCCGATTTTCTGTGGATAACTTTTTTTTATCTTTTTAACTCAAAATATTACGCGATTTTTTCCTGTGGATAAGTCTGTGGATAAAATGTGGATAAGTCGATTTTCCTGTGGATAACTTTTTTGGGGTCAAAAGTTATCCACAGAGTTATCCACAGGTTTGGCCGACTTATCCACAGAAATGGCAAAGTTATCCACAGAGTTATCCACAGGCTCTTTCCGCCTAATAAACAGCCGATCCATCAGCTCTTGCTAGAGACCGCTAATATTAGCATCATTTGGCGCTTAAGATGATAATTTTAAAGTTTTTTTAAACTCATTTTCAAACATTGATCGCGCGTGAAATAGGCTTTAAAAAGTTATTCCACTTATCCACAGGAGTTATCCACAGGCAATTCGCTAGTTGGTCAGGGTTCCGATCAAATTGGTGTAATCGTCCCGGATTTCAGGGTCGCGCTTCTGGAGTTCCCTGATCTTGCGGCAGGCGTGCAGCACGGTGGTGTGATCGCGCCCGCCGAAGGCTTCGCCGATGTCCGGCAGGCTGAGCGCGGTCAGTTCCTTGGTCAGGGCCATGGCCATCTGCCGGGGCCGGGACAAGGTGCGCAGCCGGCTGTTCGACAGCAGATCGCCGACCGGGATCTTGTAATAGTCGGCGACGGTTTTTTGAATGTTTTCGATGGTGACCAGCTTGTCTTGCAAAGTCAGCAGATCGCTCAAGGCTTCTTTGGCGAAACCGAGGGTGATGGCCTTGCCGGTGAACTGGGCGTTGGCGTAAACCCGCCGCAGCGCGCCCTCCAGCTCGCGCACGTTGGAGCGGACCCGCTGGGCGATGAAGAACGCCACTTCGTCCGGCAGACCGAGTTGGGCCTGTTCGGCTTTGCTTTTGAGGATGGCGACGCGGGTTTCCAGTTCCGGCGGCTCGATGGCGACCGTCAGCCCCGAACCGAAGCGCGATTTCAGCCGATCCTCCAAGCCGGCGACTTCTTTGGGGTAGCGGTCGCAGGTCAGGATCACTTGTTGCCGGCTTTCCAGCAGGCTGTTGAAGGTGTAGAAAAATTCTTCCTGCGAGCGCTCCTTGCCCGCCAGAAATTGCACGTCGTCGATCAGCAGGGCATCCAGCGAGCGGTAGCGGCGCTTGAATTCGTTGATGGCGTTGTGTTGCAGGGAGCGCACCATGTCGGCCACGAAATGCTCGCAGTTTTGAAACACGATTTGCGCCTCCGGATTGCGCTCGCGCAGCATGTTGCCGACGGCGTGGATCAGGTGGGTCTTGCCCAAGCCGGTGCCGCCGTAGATGAATAGCGGGTTGTAGGCTTTGCCGGGGTTTTGGGTGACTTGCAGGCAGGCGGCGCGGGCGATTTGGTTGGAGTTGCCCTCGACGAAAGTGTCGAAGGTAAAATCGGGGTTGAGCGCCCCGCTTTTCAGCAACTCGCCGCCGCTTAAAGGCGCTTGGTCCTCCGGCGGCGCCTGAAATTCTTCGGCGTTTTCGACCACCGCTTCGTCGTTCAGGATGCCGCTGCCGATTTCCAGCAGCACCGGCGCGCTTTGTTCGGGGTTAATGCGCTCCACCACGGCTTGAATTTGCGCCAAATGATGTTTCTTGACCCAATCGAGCACGAAGCGGTTGGGGGCGAGCAGGCGCAGCGTGTCGCCTTCCTGCCGGGCGTGCAGCGGACGGATCCAGGTGCTCAATTGCTGTTCGGACAGTTCGCGTTCCAGACATTCCAGACAGGATTTCCACAACGCATGGCCCACAAACGATCCTCCGCGCGATATCTTGGAAGCAACAAACCAGTTTAATAGCTTAGAGGCCCGTTAGCCACCGCGCCCGGCTTGGCGCCTATCGCGAATCGCTTGACAAAATTGCCTCTCAATCAGTAATTTTGCGGTTTTCGTAAAATAGCGCAATCTGTTTCTCCCGCACCGTTCTCAAGGAATCGCCATGAAGCGCACTTTCCAGCCCAGCATCATCCACCGCAAGCGCACTCACGGCTTTCGCGCCCGGATGGCCACCAAGGGTGGCCGACTCGTTTTGAAAGCGCGCCGCGCCAAGGGCCGCGCCCGTTTAGCGCCCTGAACGCTCCGGCCGGTGACGCGCGTTTCCCGCGCCGTGCCCGGCTGACCGGCCGGCACGCTTTCGCCGGCGTCTTCGCCCAGCCCGCCAAGTCTAGCGACCGCTATTTTACCGTGTTGGCCCGACCCAACGATCTGGCTTACCCGCGTTTGGGTCTGGCGGTTTCCCGCAAGGTCGCCAAATCCGCTGCGGCGCGCAACCGTTTGAAGCGGCTCGCGCGCGAAAGCTTCCGCCAGCGCCAGCGCCAACTTGGCGGGCTGGATTGCGTGGTGATGGCCCGGCCCAGCGCGAGCGAGCAGGCTAATGCGGTTTTGTTCGCTTCGCTCGAACGGCATTGGCGGAGATTCGCGCGGCCATGCGCGCCCTCTTGATCGGTTTGATCCGTGGCTATCAGGTGCTGCTGAGCCCGTTGTTGGGCCAGCATTGCCGTTTTTATCCGACTTGCTCGCAGTATGCCCGCGAGGCCATCGAGGTTCACGGCGTCCCGCGCGGCTTGGGGTTGGCGCTGCGGCGCGTGCTGCGCTGCCATCCCTGGCATCCGGGCGGCGTCGATCCTGTTCCCGAACCCTCTCTGAAGAACCGCTGATGGAAAACCAACGTTTGATTCTGTTCGCGGCCTTGATGTTCGTCGTGTTTCTGCTCTGGCAGAACTGGTTGGACTTTCAGGCCAAAAAGCATCCGCCGCCCGCGCCGCCGGTCGCCACGACCTCGGTCGATCCCGCTTCCGCCGCTGTGCCGGCCTTGGTGCCAGGCCAGGATGTCCCGACCGCCGCGCCGGGGGCAAGCGCTATTCCGGGCGCGAAGGCCTTGGGCGGCGGGCAGCGTGTCGCGGTGACAACCGATGTGCTGGAAGCCGAAATCGACACCGTGGGCGGCGACCTGCGCCGGGTCGGCTTGCGCACTTATCCGGATTCGGTGCAACGGCCGGATCAACCTTTTCAGCTATTGCAAGACAGCGGCCCGAACCTGTTCATCGCGCAGTCCGGCCTGGTGGCGCTACACGACGGTCCCGCGCCCAATCATTACGCCCATTTCACGCCCGAACAGACCGAATACCGGCTGGAGGACGGCCAGGATAGCCTGGAAGTGCGTTTGAGCTGGTCCGATCCCTCGGGCCTGAAAGTCGTCAAAACCTATGTTTTTCATCGCGGCAGTTTTTTGGTGGAATTGAATCATCGGGTGGAGAACGGCGGTTCCAGCGAGTGGCAGGGCGGCCAGTACCGCCAGTTCCAGCGCACGCCGCCCAAAGTCGTCAGCAGTTTCTTCGGCAGCGGCGTGATTACTTACACCGGCGCGGTGGTGTCCACGCCGGAACAGCGCTACGAAAAGATTTCTTTCGATGACATCGCCAAGAAGGAATTGAACCAGCCGGTCAAGGACGGCTGGGTGGCCATGATCCAGCACTATTTCCTCGGCGCGTGGATTCCCAACGCGGGCGAAACCGAAAATTTCTACACCAAGGCGGTCGGCAACGACCGCTACGTCGTGGGGATGCGCGGGCCGGTGCAAGCGGTTCCGGCCGGGGCGAGCGGCAATTTCCACACCCGCTTGTACGTGGGGCCGAAGCTCCCTGACGTGCTGGAGAAAATCGCGCCGAACCTGCAATTGACCGTCGATTACGGCATCTTGACCATCATCGCCGAGCCGCTGTTTTGGCTGTTGAAGGCGATTCATTGGGTCGTCGGCAACTGGGGATGGGCGATCATTTTCCTCACCGTTTTAATCAAGCTGGCGTTTTACAAGCTCTCGGAAACCAGCTATCGCTCGATGGCCAACATGCGCCGCCTCGCCCCGGAGTTGACCCGGCTCAAGGAGCTGTACGGGGACGACAAACAGAAGATGAACCAGGCGATGATGGACATGTACAAGAAGGAGAAGGTCAACCCGCTGGGCGGGTGCCTGCCGATTCTGGTGCAGATCCCGGTATTCATCGCGCTTTACTGGGTGCTGGTGGAGAGCGTGCCGTTGCGGCAAGCGCCGTTCATGCTCTGGATCAAGGACATGTCGATCCCCGATCCGTACTACGTGCTGCCGCTGATCATGGGCGTGACCATGTTCATCCAGCAGAAATTGAGCCCCGCCCCGCCCGATCCGGTGCAGGCCAAGGTGATGATGGCGCTGCCGGTGGTGTTCACCTTCATGTTCCTGTGGTTTCCCGCCGGTTTGGTGCTGTATTGGGTGGTGAACAACGTGCTGTCCATCGCCCAGCAGTGGGTGATCACCAAGCGGGTGGAGTCGGGGGCCGACGCCGCCGCGCTCAAGGCCAAAGAAGGCAAAGGGACGGATTCGGGATTGGGCGGGCAGGCCAAGAAACTGCTGACGCTGGCCAAGGACGCGCTGCCCGATTCGCTGAAAACCCCGGACAAGCGCAAGAAATAGTTTTTCTCCCCCACACGCCTCCCCGCCACCGGGGAAGCCGATTGTCGCTCGATGACCGATACCATCGCCGCTGTCGCCACTCCGCCCGGGCGGGGCGGCATCGGCGTGGTGCGCGTCTCCGGGCCGCGCAGCGCCGCCATCGCCGAAGCGGTCTGCGGTCTTTTGCCGGAACCGCGTCACGCGGTGTTGCGCCGGTTTCGCGCCGGCGACGGCGAGCTGCTGGATCGGGGCATCGTCCTCTATTTTCCGGCCCCGCAGTCTTTCACCGGCGACGATGTGGTGGAATTTCAAGGGCACGGCGGGCCGGTGGTGATGGATCTGCTGTTGGCCCGAATCGTGGAACTTGGCGCGCGTCTGGCGCGGCCCGGCGAATTCTCCGAACGCGCTTTTTTCAACGGCAAGCTCGATCTGGCGCAAGCGGAAGCGATCGCCGATCTGATCGCCAGCGACACCGCCGCCGCCGCCCGCGCCGCCGCGCGTTCGCTGCAAGGCGAGTTCTCCCGGAAGGTGAACGGTTTGGTCGAAGGTTTGATCGCGTTGCGGATGTACGTCGAAGCGGCCATCGATTTTCCCGAGGAAGAAATCGATTTTCTGGCCGATGGCGTCGTTGCCGCGCGGTTGAAGGGGTTACGAGAGGCCTTGAGCGCCTTGCGAGCGGCGGCGGGACAAGGCCGCTTGCTGCGCGATGGCATGACGGTGGTGATCGCCGGGCGGCCAAACGCCGGCAAATCCAGTCTGCTCAACCATCTGGCCGGCCGCGAGGCGGCTATTGTCACGGCTGTTCCCGGCACGACGCGCGACGTGTTGCGCGAACAGATCAGCATCGACGGCATGCCGTTGCACGTCATCGACACCGCCGGTTTGCGCGACAGCGACGATCCGGTGGAGCGAGAAGGCATCCGCCGCGCCTGGGCGGAAATCGACGCCGCCGACCGGATTTTGATGGTGGTGGACGATCGGCTGGGTTTGAGCGTCGAGGAAACGCGGTTGCGGCAACGCCTGCCGGAAACGACGCCGGTGACGGCGGTTTATAACAAGATCGATCTCAGCGGCCGCTCGCCGGCGGTCCGGGATGGCGAGTGGGGAACGGAAATCCTGCTATCGGCCAAGACGGAAGCGGGCTTGGAGTTGCTGCGCGACCATTTGAAATCCTGCATGGGCTACCACGGCGGCGGGGAGGGGACTTTTATGGCTCGCCGCCGGCATTTGGACGCCTTGGAGCGGGCGGCGATGGCGCTGGAGCGCGCCGCAGAGCAGTTGGACGCTTTTCGGGCGGGCGAATTGGTGGCCGAGGAATTGCGGGAGGGCCAGAACGCTCTGGCGGAAATTACCGGCGAATTCACTTCGGAGGATTTGCTTTCACGGATTTTTTCGAGTTTTTGTATTGGAAAATAGCCGGCAACCACTGGCTGACGGTCATGTTTTTTTCGGCTTACGCCAAGCTACCGCGCGCGATCAGGCCAACGGAAGCTGGCCCTGAGTCGGCCGTTTCACGTCCAGGCCGTCGCCGGCTGAACGGATGCCCGCGCCGCGCTACCGAAGGAGTCGCGGGCGGGGTCAGGAGTTATCACTATTCCGCAGAACTTTTGTTTTCTTTTTTCGATTTCTTCTCGGCCTTCTTTTCTTTCAACGTTTTGGTCGGTTTTTTCTTGGTTTCTTTTTTGATGTCGGCGCCTTTGCTCATGATCGTCGCTCCTCGCTAAGGGTGTGCTGTCTGTCAAGTCTGCCTGAAAGCGTTGAGATACGCTGTCATTGATCGGCGAAACCCTAGAAATTTATTCTACGACCAGCGCACGTCCTGGCATAGGGGCGCGAGCATGGCGCCTTTCCAAGATCGAACGGCGCTGAGTCCGGCGAACTGTTAGGCGGGCGTTCAGCTAAGGTCGGTTAACGTAAAGCGTCCATTCAAACGGGAGGCTTTATGAAAATCGCATCGCCCGCCGCCTCTAGCGCGGTTTTCCCCTTCGCCGGCGACTCAAAAGCGCAAGCGGACGATCCGGACGAAGCCGAAGGGCCGCCATCGGCGTGGCAGCGGGAATCCCGCTTGCGCCAAGCGCAGCACAAGCGCGCCGATCAAATCCAGCGCCAGACCCGTTGCCAGCGCGAGCAACGCCTGCGGGAATTGGGCCGGAATCGATTTGGCTGAAAGGCCCTGCCCGATGCGAAAACAAAAAAGCCTCGCATCTCTGCAAGGCTTGATTTTTTGGCTCCCCGGCGCGGACTCGAACCACGGACCCAGTGATTAACAGTCACTTGCTCTACCGACTGAGCTACCGGGGAATAGGAGAAAAGGGATTTTAGGGTTCCCCGTCGGGGCTGTCAATCGGCAATCAACGCGCGACGACCCGGCCGATCCGCTCCAGCGCCTTGGTCAGATTGTCCATGCCGGTGGCAAAGGAAATGCGCCCGCAGCCTTCGGCGCCGAAGGCCGAACCCGGCACCAAGGCCACGCCGACTTCGTTGAGCAACAGTTCCGCGAACGCGATGTCGTTGGCCAACCCCAGCCGCTCGATCACCTGTTGAAAGCTGGGGAAGATGTAGAAAGTGCCATCGGCCGGCGCGACCTTGACGCCGGACATCGCTTTCAGCGCGTCGTGAACGTAATCGTGACGCTTCTTGAACGCTTCGGTCATCATCCCGATAAAGGACTGATCGCCGTTTAGCGCCGCTTCCGCCGCCATTTGAGAAATCGACGTAGGGTTGGAAGTGCTCTGCGACTGGATGTTGCTCATGGCGTTGATCAAATCCTTCGGCCCGCCGCAATAGCCGATGCGCCAGCCGGTCATCGAATAGGCTTTGGACACGCCGTTCAAGACGATGGTGCGGCCGTAGAGATCCGGGCAGACGTTGAGGATGTTGCAGAATTTTTCGCCGGTCCACTGGATATGCTCGTACATGTCGTCGGTGGCGATATAGACCTGCGGATGCCGGCGCAGCACCTCGCCCAGCGCGGTCAACTCCGCCGCGCTGTAAGCGACGCCGGTCGGGTTGGACGGGCTGTTGATCACCAGCAATTTGGTGCGCGGCGTGATCGCGGCCTGCAACTGTTGCGCGGTGATCTTGAAATGCTGGTCGATGCCGGCCTCGACGATGACCGGCACGCCGTCGGCCAGCAGCACCATATCCGGGTAAGAGACCCAGTAAGGGGCGGGGATGATGACCTCGTCGCCGCCGCCGAGCAGCGCTTGCGCCAAGTTATAAAAACTCTGCTTGCCGCCGCAGGACACCAGAATCTGTTTCGGCTCGTAATTCAGTCCGTTATCGCGCTGAAATTTGGCGATGATGGCTTTTTTGAGCCCGGCGGTACCGTCCACCGGCGTATATTTGGTAAAACCGGCGTGGATCGCCTTGATGGCGGCGTCTTTGATGAAATCGGGCGTATCGAAATCCGGCTCGCCCGCGCCCAGGCCGATCACATCCTTGCCGGCGGCTTTGAGTTCGTTGGCCTTGGCGGTGACGGCCAAGGTGGGAGACGGCTTGATGCGCTGCACGCGCTCGGAAAGAGGGGTACTCACGACGGCTCCTGAAAATTGACCGAAAGGTTGAACAGCGGGATTGAACGAGCTGTCCGATCATACTGAAAATTCACGTTTCGACCAATCGTCATGCAAACTCAAAAAGCTTTTGCGCTCCGCGCCCGCTTCCGGCCCGCCGGCGATCAGCCCGAGGCCATCCACACCCTGGTCGCCGGTTTGCGCGACGGTTTGGCCCATCAAACCCTGCTCGGCGTCACCGGCAGCGGCAAGACCTTCAGCGTCGCCAACGTCATCGCCGCCGTGCAGCGCCCGGCCTTGGTGCTCGCGCCCAACAAGACGCTGGCGGCGCAACTCTACGGCGAAATGAAAGAGTTTTTTCCGGAAAACGCGGTCGAGTATTTCGTTTCCTATTACGACTATTACCAGCCGGAAGCTTACGTGCCCTCGTCGGACACCTACATCGAAAAAGACGCTTCGATCAACGAGCACGTCGAGCAGATGCGGCTGTCGGCGACCAAGGCGATTCTGGAGCGGCCCGACACCATCATCGTCGCCACGGTCTCGGCGATTTACGGTCTGGGCGATCCCGAATCGTACATGAAGATGCTGCTGCATCTGGTGCGGGGCGAGAAAGTCGATCAGCGCGCCATCCTGCGGCGGCTGGCCGATTTGCAGTACACCCGCAACGATCTGGAACTGGCGCGCGGCACCTTCCGGGTGCGCGGCGAGGTGATTGACATTCACCCGGCCGAATCCGATACCGAGGCGGTGCGGGTGGAGTTATTCGACGATGAAATCGAATCGTTGAGCCTGTTCGATCCGCTGACCGGCAAGGTGACTCGCAAGACGCCGCGCTATACGGTCTATCCCAAAACCCACTATGTCACACCGCGCGAGCAGCTTCTGAAGGCGGTGGATCAGGTCAAGGACGAACTGCAAGACCGGCTGAACGAGCTGAATGCCGCCAACAAGCTGCTGGAAGCGCAACGGCTGGAACAGCGCACCCGCTACGACATCGAGATGATGCTGGAATTGGGCTATTGCAGCGGCATCGAAAACTACTCCCGCTACCTGTCAGGCCGCGAGGCAGGCGAGCCGCCGCCGACTTTGCTGGATTATCTGCCGCCGGAAGCGCTGATTTTCATCGACGAAAGCCATGTGACCGTGCCGCAACTGGGTGGGATGTATCGCGGCGACCGCTCGCGCAAGGAAACGCTGGTCGAATACGGTTTCCGGCTGCCCTCGGCGCTGGACAACCGGCCGCTGCGCTTCGATGAATTCGAGCGCCTGAGCGGCCAGACCGTCTTTATTTCCGCCACACCTGGGCCGTTCGAGCTGGAGCGTTCCGGCGATGCGGTGGCCGAGCAGGTGGTGCGGCCAACCGGCTTGGTAGATCCGGAAGTCGAGGTGCGGCCCGCCTTGCATCAGGTCGATGATTTGCTGGGCGAAATCCGCGAACGGACGAATGTGCAGGAACGGGTGCTGGTCACCACCCTGACCAAGCGCATGGCCGAGGATTTGACCGAATATCTGGCCGAGAACGGGGTGAAGGTGCGCTACCTGCACGCCGATATCGACACGGTGGAGCGGGTGGAGATCATCCGCGATCTCCGGTTGGGCCAGTTCGATGTGCTGGTCGGCATCAATTTGTTGCGGGAGGGACTGGATTTGCCGGAGGTGTCGCTGGTGGCGATTCTCGACGCCGACAAGGAAGGCTTTCTGCGCTCCGACCGTTCGCTGATTCAGACCGTGGGCCGCGCCGCTCGCAACTTGCGCGGCAAAGCGATTTTGTACGCCGATCAGATCACCGGCTCGATGCGGCGGGCGCTCGATGAAACCGAACGCCGCCGCAACAAGCAGCGGGCGCACAACGAGGCGCACGGCATCACCCCGCGCGGCATCGAGAAAGCGGTGGCCGATATCATGGAAGGCGCGTACTCGCATCCCGGCGCGCCGCTGCCGGCGGCGCAATACGCCAAGGTGGCGGAGGAGGCCGCCGCTTACGCCCGCGAGACGCCAGCTTTATTGATGAAAAAAATCAAAAAGCTGGAACAGGAGATGTACCGCCACGCCCGCGATTTGGAATTCGAGCAGGCGGCGAAATTGCGCGATGAGATTCAGCGAATTCGGCAGTTTGCGTTGGGGATGCCGGAAGTGAAGGCGGGATAGATCCTGGGTTTGCTATCCGCGCTCCAGTCGTTGACAACACGGCTCACCACAGTACCGATACGCTGTACTGGTTAAATATTGGATCAACGGTAATGATCGGATAGCCGGTGGCCAGCGACTGCGCGATGAGCATCCGGTCGAAGGGATCGCGGTGTGGCCCCGGCAACGCGCCCGCTTGCAGCCCGTGTTGAAGGGTCACAGCCAGTTCCAAAAATCGGGCTTTACGAAGATAGTTTTCCAGATGGGTGGAGAGATCACCGGCTTCCGGCAGCTTGCCCAGACGGGTTTTTATGGCAATTTCCCAGGCTGATGCGGCGCTGACCCACAGGCGATGGTCGGGATTGGCGATAGTGCGACGAGCGGTCTCCGACAATTTGGGATCGTCGAACAGCCACCACAACAGCGCATGGGTGTCCAGCAAATAGTCGGTCACATTTCCCATGCGGAGAGTTCCTTCTCCGTTAAAGGCTCAAAAAAAGCGTCGGTGACTCGGCCTTTGGCGATGCCCGGCTGGCGGGGCGCAGGATTTTCTATCGGTAACAGCCGAACCACTGGCTTGCCTGCCTTGGCGATGATGATCTCTTCACCAGCCGCAGCCGCATCGACCAGTCGGGATAAATTCGCTTTGGCTTCATTCAGGTTGATCGTGGGCATGAACATGTTCCATAGAGGGTCTACTCAATAGACTAAGTCTGAACGAGAGACCATTTTTGAGCAAGGCTTAACAGTGCGTCGTCAGAACTGTACGGACACCGGAAGCGTGACGGATTCGGTTGATTTACCCTCGCTCACGCAGCCACCGCCGCATCACTGGCACGCGCAAGCGCCATTCGCCCCGCTCCTCCGCTACCAATAGACGTCGCCGCAGGGCTTGATAAACGGCTTCGTCGGCCGGGAGCGGTGGGGTGTCGCGGGCGCGAAAGGCGCACAAATGCGCCCATTATTCGGGCGCGGCATCTTCGGGTTGCATCAGTCCGGCAATGAAACGCGCTCGCCCAGCGCCTTGATCATTGTGGCCAACAACCCTCGGCGAGAAGTGGTCGCTTGCCGGCCCGTGTTAAACGTTTGATCTTGCGAAATACCATAGGTACTGTAGTCACGAGATATTGGCCCAGAGAGCCATGCATCGGATGTGAACGGCGGCGAGGAAGGATTTGGAGTTTTTGGCGTATCTTGTGGCGATGCCGCGCCAGCGCTTGAGATGCAGAAAGGCGTTTTCGACCAGATGGCGGAGTTTGTAGAGATCTTCGTCATAAGGTCTTTGAGCCACACGATTTTTCTTCGGCGGGATCACGGCGGCCATGCCCTGGGCCCC
>JAEUPW010000119.1 GCA_016790045.1 Candidatus Competibacteraceae bacterium | reverse complement strand
TGTTCTTTTTTCTTACCATCTTTTTTAATCTAAGTCGGCCAAGCTCGGCAATACGATAATCAATATCTAATGCGTACTGAATTCGATACCGCTCGCTCCGTGTCAATCTTGGGTTTAACCAAGGCTTGCCTGTTGCTGCATACCAACGCGCTACCTCTTCATCCGTCTTTTTTGAAAACCAAAATTTGAATGCGTCTCTGGCGTTTCGATACAGCAATGCCTCTGAGTAAATTTCCCTCTCTGACCTTTTCCCAGTTGGTTTATATGTCCTTCCGGCAGCTATGGCACGCCTATTCCCTTCTCTGTATCTTTGCTTGTAAACTTTGTCTTGATGGCGCGCTTTCCATTCCTTAGATGCGCGCCTGTTTGACTGCTTTCCTTTTTCGGTTAGTCGTTTTTCCGCCATCCTCTGGCGTGCCGCTTCCCGCCTTAAAGCCGGGGTCGTGCATATCCGTTGCGGAGAATCGAACCCAAAAAGATCGATAGCCATCATTCGCCCGCCCGCAGCGCCGCATCAATCGCCGCCTCGAACTCGCCCGGCAAGATGCGCAACGCCGTCTCTTTCGCCACCCGATCAAACTCGAAAATGCGCCGATAGCTGACCCGATCGACGAACAGGTAGACCGGCATCAGCCGCCGGCCGGGCAGCCGTTGCCACACGCCCCGATGCAGGCGCTCGCCGCGCGACACGAAATACTGGGCGGCAACGTACTTGGCGTTGCGCTTGCGCCGATTGCTGGCCGCCGCCGTCGCCTCGCGTATCGTGCCCAGCTTCGACAGCACGGCCACCAGTTGCCCCAGATCGAGGTTGCCGTACCGATCCAGCTTCGCGCCCTTGCCCGGCACCACGAACATGCCCGGCGGCAACAGCCCCGCGTTCCTCAGCCGAATCTCGAACCGCTTGAACGGCCGAGTTCCCCCGCCGATTTCCGGCCACAGATATTCGGATGCCAGCCCCGCGCCCGTGAATTGCCGGGTCGATAGCGCCGACTCCTGATCGTCCTTCAACCACACCCGAGCGGCCGGGTTCTCGTCCTTCTTGTTCGCGGGCTTCACGAAAATCGAGTTCGTCGTGTACCGGGTCGGCCGGTCGAAAACCCGCTCCATCTCCTTGCGGATTTCCGGCTTGACCTTGACCGCCGTCTTGGTCAACGAACTGGCGATCACGAACGGGATTTGCCGCTGCGCGTTCTGTAGCCGGTTCAGCAGCGGCCTCAAATCCGCGCTCAAATCGATCTCGATCATTGCGCCGTCCCCCGGCGCTCTCCCCCGACGGGCCTTCCGCTCACCGGGTCGGCGCCGCTCAGTTTGCGGGCATCAACGATCCGCCGGATTTCCTCTATCGCGAGCCGCATCCCGCTCAGGTGATCGTTCATCTCGCGGCGGGTCGGATAGCCCGCTTCGAGTTCCTGGCGGATCAGCGCCAGTTCGCGGCGCAGCTCGTGCAGGCTCTCGAATTCCAGCGTCTCGGCCTGGATGTGCGATTCCAGCATCTTGCGCCACGCCTCTTGCCGGTCTTCCAATCCGGTTTCCACCAGGTCCAGGCGCTCCGAAAGGTCGGACTTGAAGGCGCCCAGCAATCGCCATATTCCGCCGAGAATGCAGACGATGATTCCGCCCGCCGCCGAGGCGATGGCGGATATGAGGGTCAGCTCATCGATCTGGATGTGCATCGTCGGCTCCCAGCAAAGCCCGCAGCTCGGCGATGTGCCGCCGCAATAGCTGATCCCGATTGGCCAGCCGCAGATAGGTGGCTTTCGACAGGCATTTCAAATCGTCCGCCGGAACGGTCGGAACGGCCGGCGCGGGCGGGATCAGCGCGTCAGGAAGCGGCCGGTATTCGATTTTTGGCGGCGGCGCGCAGCCGAACAGGGCCGACGGCCCCGCCACGAT
>JAEUPW010000121.1 GCA_016790045.1 Candidatus Competibacteraceae bacterium | reverse complement strand
AGGACCATCTCGGCGTCTTCCAAGGCGCGCGTTCTAAACACCACCACAAATTCCTCGCCGCCGTAACGGAACAAATGATCGGAACGGCGGAAGGAGCGCCGCAGGAGATTGGCCATCAGGATCAGCACTTCATCGCCGTACAGGTGGCCGTAGGTATCGTTGATCCGCTTGAAGTGATCGATATCCAGCACCGCCAGCCAATAGTATTGGCCGTCGTCGCTCTCGCGCCGCTCCGAGGCGGGCTTTTGCTCCCCTCTGGCCGCCGCGTTGGCTCTGGCCAGGGCGGCGCGCCGGCTGGCTTGCAGAATATCCATCAATTTATCGTCGAAGGTCTTGCGGTTGAGCAAGCCGGTCAGCTTGTCGCGCTCGTTATCCTCGATCAGCTTCAGATAGTTCCAATAAATTTGCAGGAAGCCTTCGATCAGCCGGCGGTCGTCGCGCAGATCGCGGGTGGACACCAGCCGCAGGAAGCCGATCAGTTGATCCTGGCGCGGGATGGGAAAGGTGTAACGCCGGCCCTCGGCCACCGATTCGATCACCATCTCGCGCCCGTGCGAACAGGCGCGCAGGCCGGTGTCGTGAATCACGGGGACCGCCGCCTCCATGTCGTCGATTTCCCCGTCCAGGATCCAGCAGCCCTCGCGGTCGATGCGGACCAGCAAATTGGCTTGTTCGCCGTCGAAGCGGTACAGCGCGATGCCCTCGATTTCCAGCAGGTCGAACATGGTCTGGGTGAGGCAGATTTCCAACGACAGCCGGTTGCGCTTCTCGGTCAGCCGCGCGATCGACTCCAACAATTTGTCGTGATCGAGTTCGTTCATCACAATCCGATGAGATGGCCAGCATTTTCCGTCACGGCCGGCAAGCGGCCTAAATCAAAACGGGTTGATGGTATAGTATGAACTTCCAAGCTTCCATACCCAAACCCGACCCCTCGCAACCGAATGTCGGCTCATCAAGCGCCCGTCGCTCCCCTCGCAAAACTCGACCGCCGCTCCCGCTGCGGGAGCGAGCGCGATGGTCCCGCCGCCCTTAAGCCGCTCTCGCCGAGGCGCTTGCCCCGCGCGGCGGCGCGATAGCGACAACCGCTGGAACGCGCGCATTGGACCCGAATTGGTCGAGGAGGAGGCGACGGCGATCAGCCCGCGTTGGGGCCAAAGCCAGCGGTTCGTCCCGGCGCAAGGCCAGGGCCTTAATCTACGTTTTCAACGGCGCGCCCTGGCGTCCGAAGATCGCGCGGGCCGACCGGCCGCCCGCCGTCGATCCCTTCCGCTTCAGCGCCCGGCGCTGGCTGGCGACGGGCATTTTATTGGGCGTCGCGCTCGCTATTCTGGCTTACGGTTGAGCGATTCGGGCCGCTTGGTTCCGATCGCTCGCCCTGCGGCAGCGGGGCCAGCGAATGCAATTTGAGATGGAGCGCCGCCTTGGACAATAAATGCGCGCTCACCGGCGCGGTGATGAACAAAAACAGCGTCACCAGCACCTCGTGCAAACTGACGCCCTCCCCGCGCGTGCTGAAATAAAGCGCCGAGGCGACCAGCAAGCTGCCCACCCCCAATGTGCTGGCCTTGGTCGGGCCGTGCAGCCGGGTGTAAAAATCCCGCAGCCGCACCAGCCCGAGCGAGCCGATGAAGGTAAACAGCGCGCCGGCCAGAATCAGAAACGACAGCAGCAGGTCCATCATCGCGATCACTCGATAATATCGCCGCGCAGCAAAAACTTGCACAAGGCGACCGTGCCGATGAAACCCATCAGGGCGATCAGCAGCGCCGCTTCAAAATAAAGCGCGCTGGACAGCTGGATGCCGAGCAGCACCAGCAGCGCGATAGCGTTGACGTACAGCGTATCCAACGCCAGGATGCGATCCGGCGCGCTGGGTCCGACCAACAGCCGCCAGAAGCTGAGCGCGAAGGCGGCGGCCACCAGGGCGAAGGCGACAGGCAGGGCGACACCGGTCAACATGGCTCGAAAATCTCCCGCAATGGCGCTTCGTAACGGCGCTTGATGGTCGCGACCAAGCCGTCGGGATCGGCCGCGTCGAGCGCGTGAACCAGCAAATGCGCGCGGTCCGGGGCGAGGCGCGACGAGACGGTGCCGGGCGTCAGACAGATGGTGTTGGCCAGCACGCTGATCGCCAAATCCGATTTCAGCGCCAGCGGCACTTGCACGAACGCCGGACGCAGGCGCGCGGGCGAAACGACGATCAATCGCGCCACCGCCAGATTCGCCACCACGATGTCGGCCAGCACCACGCCGATAAAGCGCAGCAGCAAAAGCGGTCGATGAATCCGGGGGGTCGTCGGCCAGAAACGCGCGGCGAACAGGGTAATGGCCCAGCCTAACAGCAGGCCCAGCGCGATTTGGCCGGGCGCGAGGCTGTTGGACAGCAACAACCAAACCGCCGCCAGGGTGAGGGCGACGAGCGGATGCGGCGGCGGACGGAGCATCACGGCAATCCTCCCGGCTTTAAGACCGCCTGAATATAAAGCTGCGGCCGCAGCACTTGTTCGGCGATGGAACGGGTCGCGCCGGCGAACACTCCGGCCGCCAAGGTCAGTCCTACCCCCAGCAGCAGCAAGCCGACGACAGGCGCTATTTCCCGTCCCAGCGCCGGCCACGGCTCAGGGGCGACGGGAGTTTCCGGCGAGGAGGCTCGGAAGAACAGCAGGCTGCCGGTCCGCGCCAGCGTCACGATGCCGAGCAGGCCCGCCGTCAGCACCAGGGCCATGATCCAAGGCCACCCCGGATGGGCGAGCGCCGCGCGCAGCGTCAAGAATTTGCCGATAAACCCCGACAGCGGCGGCAACCCGGCCACCGCCACGGCGGCGACCAAAAACAACCCCCCCAGCACGCCCGCGCCGGCGACCGCCGGACCGGGTTCGAGGCGGTCGCCCAGTTCGCCGCGCCGGCGCGCGATGGCGTCCGCCAGCAAAAACAGCGCGGCGGTGGCGAAGGTCGTATGCGGCAGATAGTACAAGCCGGCGGCGATGCCCGGCCCGTCATCGAGCCCGAAAGCGACCAGCAGCGAACCGACCGACGCCACCACCAGATAAGCGATCTGCTGGCGCAACCGCGCGCTCGCCATCGCGCCCGCCATCCCCACCACCAGCGTGGCCAAGGCCAGCGGCAACAACCAAGGCTCGATCAAGCGGGCGGACCCGCCGGCGGACGCGCCGAACATCAGCGGGTACACCCGCAAGATGCCGTAAGCCCCGACCTTGGTCATGATGGCGAACAAGGCGGCGACCGGCGCGCTGGCGTGTCCATAGGCGGCGGGCAACCAAAGATAAAACGGCAGCAGCGCCGCCTTGAGGGCGAACACCGCAAACAGCAGCAGGCCCGCCGCCCGCGCCAGCGGCGCGTTCTCCGGCGGCGCGGCGGCGATCTTGACCGCCAGATC
>JAEUPW010000089.1 GCA_016790045.1 Candidatus Competibacteraceae bacterium | reverse complement strand
GGCATCGGGGCGGAAGGCGCGTCCAGCCACTGACCGGCTTCGAGCCGGCGGGAGGACGCCCGCGCAACCCACCGCTCGCCGGCTTCGAATCTGTTAAGATGATGCCCCCTTCGCGACTCACCGCAAGGGGGTTTTTCTTTTGACGCAACCGGACAGAACGCCGTGGCTCTCCCCGACGCTTTGGATCAAAAGACCTTTCTGGCGCAACTTTCGCCGTTTGGCCAGTTGCCCGAGCCGGAACTGGAGCGGGTCGCCAAGGAGATGACGGTCGGCAGTTACCGCGCCGGCGAGGTGTTGCTGCAAGCCGGCGACCGGCCACATTGCCTGTTTATCGTCATCGACGGTTCGATCTGGGAAACCGACGGCGAAACGCCCGCCGCGCTCGATGCCGCCGGCGCTGCGGGCGGCCAGGGCGACCGCCCGCTGCTGTGCGTCACCGCGTTTTATTCGGTCGAGGATGTCTTCGATACGGGCGCTTTGCTGGAAGGCACCAGCAAACATAGCTTCATCGCCGCCGAACCCACCCGCTGCTTTTGCCTGTCCCGAACCGCCTTCCTGCAAACCGTCCGCGACAATCCGCCGTTCGCTCGTTTCTACGACTTGAAAACCGTGCAGCAACCCGCGGCCCGCCGGGATTCGGAAGACGTTCAAGATCTGTCGGCTTTCACCGTCACCAAGATTCGGGACGTCTACATCCATCCGCCGATCTACGTGAACGCCGAGGCCACCCTTCACGAAGCCGCCGTGGCGATGAAAGCCAACAAAATCAACTCGGTTCTGGTCCGCCACGGCGATGAAACCGGCATCGTGACCGCCACCGACTTGCGGGAGGCCGCCATCATCGAGCGACGCTCGCTGGACGCGCCGGTCGGCCCGCTCGCCCGCTACGAGCTGATCGAGATGGGGCCGGACGATTTCCTGTTCAACGCCCTGCTGCGCATGACCCGCCACAACATCAACCGGCTGGTGATCCGCGACGGCCCGCACATTCACGGCATCCTCGAACAGATCGACCTTTTAAGCTATCTGTCCAACCACTCGCACCTGATCGCGCTGCAAATCGAGCGCGCCCAATCCCGCGAAGAAATCAAATGGGCCAGCCGCGATCTCATCAACGTCATCCGCGACTTGAACGCCAAGGGCATCAAGATCCGCTATATCATGCAACTGGTTTCCGAGCTCAACAAAAAGATGCTGCGGAAACTGTTCGAGCTGCTGGCCCCCCGGGAGCTTCTGGACAATTCTTGCCTGCTGGTGCTCGGCAGCGAGGGCCGCGAGGAACAAGTTCTCAAGACCGATCAGGACAACGCCCTGATCCTGCGCGACGATTTTTCTTATCCGGATCTGGCGCGGATCACGGGGGAATTCACCGAGAGCCTGCTGGAATTCGGCTATCCGCGCTGTCCGGGCAACATCATGGTCTCCAACCCCTACTGGACCAAGTCGGTGGCGGCGTTCAAAGAGGAACTGTTTCAGTGGATCGTCCATCCCACCCACGATTCGTTCCTGCAATTCGCCATCTTCTACGACGCCAAGGCCGTGGCCGGCGACGAAAACCTGTTGCGGCACGTCAAGGACCGGATGCATCGCCTGCTCGGCGACTATCGCTCGTTCTACAGCCAATTCGCCAAGGCGACCGTGGCCTTCGACACGCCGCTGAGCTTTTTCACCAATTTCGTGCTCGAGAAAAATCGCGACGAACTGGATATCAAGAAAGGCGGGATTTTTCCCATCGTCCATGGCGTTCGCAGCCTGGCGCTGGAGTATCGCCTGCCGCAAACCAACACGCTCGAACGCATCACCGCCTTGAGCCAGCGCAATTTGTTCGAGCCGGCTTTCGGGACCGAATTGAGCGAAGCCTTCGCCTTCATGTCCGCGCTGCGGACCAAGGCCGGCTTGCAAAAAATCGAGCGCGGCCTGCCGCAAGACAACTACATGAACCCCAAGGAACTGAGCAAGCTGGAGCGGGAGCAGTTGCGCGATTCGCTCAAAATCGTCAACGAATTCAAAAAATTCATCACCTATCACTTCAAACTCGGGATGATCAGTTGATCGCGAAACCCCCGCTTGAGGTTTAGCTTTGAAAACGCACCTGCACGCTCTTGTCTCTCACGCGCTCGATGCCCTGCACCGGGATGGATTCTTGGCGGACGCCGCGCCGGCGGATATTCCGCTGGAGCGCGCCCGCGAGCGAGCGCGCGGCGATTTCGCCAGCCCCATCGCGCTCACCCTGGCGAAAACCGCCCGTCGCAACCCCCGCGAGCTGGCCGAGCGCATCGTCGCGGCGCTTCCGCCTTCCGAGCGCGTCGCCAAGGTCGAAATCGCCGGTCCGGGCTTCATCAATTTTTTCCTGACCCCGGCCGCTTATCACGCGGTGATCGAAGAGATTCTGGCTCAGGCCGACGACTTCGGCCGCAGCGGTCTCGGCGGCGGGCGGCGGGTGCAGGTGGAATTCGTTTCGGCCAATCCGACCGGCCCATTGCACGTCGGCCACGGCCGGGGCGCGGCCTTCGGCGCGACCGTGGCCAACCTGCTCGACGCCGTCGGCTATCGGGTGCAGCGGGAGTATTACATCAACGACGCCGGACGGCAGATGAATATCCTCGCCGTCAGCGTTTGGCTGCGCTATCTCGAACACTGCGGCGAGCGGTTCCGCTTTCCCAGCAACGGCTATCGGGGCGACTACGTGCGCGAGATCGCCACCCGGATTTACGCCGAACACGGCGGCGCTTACGTGCAGCCGGCGGCGCGGATTTTTCAGGGTCTGGCGCAGGACGAGCTCGGGGACGAGGCCGGACGGATCACCGCCCCAGGCGACAAGGAAGCCCATATCGACGGCTTGGTCGAACGCGCGCAAACCCTTTTGGGCGAGCGTCGCTACCGGTTTATTTTCGACTTGAGCCTCGAAACGATTCTCGCCGACATCCGCAACGATTTGCAGGAATTTGGGGTGAGCTACGGGCATTGGTACTCGGAACGCACCCTGGAGCGCGGCGGCGCGATCGACAAAGCGCTCGACCGCTTGCAAGCCGCCGGCTGTCTCTACGAGCAAGACGGGGCGCAGTGGTTTCGCTCCAGCGCTTTCGGCGATGAAAAAGACCGGGTGGTGCGGCGCGAAAACGGCCAGACCACCTATTTCGCGTCCGACATCGCCTACCATCTGGAAAAATTCGAGCGCGGCTTCGAGTGGGTGATCGATGTCTGGGGGGCCGATCACCACGGTTACGTGCCCCGGATCAAGGGCGCGCTGCAAGCCATCGGAGAAGATCCGGGCCGGCTATCCGTGCTGTTGGTGCAGTTTGCCATCCTGTACCGCAACGGCGAGCGGGCGCAAATGTCCACCCGCTCCGGCGATTTCGTGACCTTGCGGGAATTGCGCCGGGAGGTCGGCAATGATGCCGCCCGCTTCTTCTATGTGATGCGCAAGAGCGAGCAGCATCTGGATTTCGATCTCGATCTGGCCAAGTCGCAATCGAAAGACAATCCCGTATACTATATTCAGTACGCTCACGCGCGAGTCTGTAGCGTGCTGAGGCAATTGAAAGAAAAAGGCTGGTCTTACGATGCGGCGCGCGGCAACGCCAGCCTCACGCTGCTGGTCGAACCGCACGAGGAACTCTTGTTGGTGGCGTTGTCCCGTTATCCGGAAGTGGTGGAAACCGCCGCGCTCAGTCACGAGCCCCACCAGCTAGCGCATTACCTGCGCGAACTGGCCAACGCTTTTCATACTTATTACAACGAACATCGGGTTTTGGTTACGGACGACGCCTTGCGCGAGGCCCGGCTCAACCTCAGCGTGGCCACGCGGCAAGTCATTAAAAACGGTCTTCATTTACTAGGCGTATCGGCTCCGGAGGTCATGTGAGTATCCGCTCTGATTACAAACCCCCCGCAAATTGGCGCCCCCAGCGGCAATCGGTGCGCCGGCACGGCCTTTTGGTCGTCACGCTGACCCTGATCGGCCTGTTCGGCAGCGCGTTGGCCTATATCAAACAGAACAATTCCCAACAAACCAGCGCCGCGCCCGCCGCCGCCACGCCGGCGGCGCAGCCGGCGAAACCGCCCGCCGCCAAAGCGGCCGCAACCGCGGCGGCGACCAAGCCCGAAGTCGAAACCCCGCTCCCGGCGATCAAACCCAAATACGATTTTTACAGCGAGCTCCCCAAGCGGCAAATCGACGTGCGCCGCGATCAGGCCAACAAACCTTCGGCCGTCGCCGCCCGCGCGGCGGCGGCGCGACCTGGTTCTGAACCCCCGAGCAAATCGGTGGTTCAAAAAAAGGCCACCGCTCCATCGACGAATCTCGCCTCGCCTGACTTAAAAGATTCCAAATCGATCTCTTCCAAAAACGCGAAAGCAACGACCTTAAAAGAAACCAAATCGACCGCTTCGAAAAAGAACGCCAACGCGACGGACGCGGTGGCCATCACCAGCGCCAACGCCAAATCGGCTGCGGCCAAGAAGCCCGTCGCCAAGGCGGATGCACCGAATCCCGACAACCGCGTCACGACCGCCACTCCGACGCGCAACCTGCCTCGCAACTCCGCAACCGCCGACAGCAAGTCGGGAGCGGCTCCGATCCGCAATCTCACCACCCCGACCGCCACCGCCGCCTCCAGAACCGCGCGTCCAGTCCACAATGCCACCACGCCGACCGCGAGCAATGTGATCAACGGGCCGAAACCCAACCGCGCTTCGCCACCCCCACCACCACCACGACCGGGCCAAGCGTCTCAAACTGTTAACAGAAGTTCTTCTATAGCGGTCAAGATCGAATAACGTTTATCGCCTTTACGTTACATTTGTTGGCTTTTTTACCCCGAATTTATCGGTCTGGATGCCTTTATTTAAACACCTAGAGCGCGTATAGCCTTATCGTTAAACAGCATTTTGCAGTTATAATGACAGCGTTACGCCTAGTGGTTTGAGTCTCCGTGACCTGGGGTAAAGTCATGAACCTTCCCGACTCCGTTCGGAGTTATTTGGATCAACAGCGCGTTCCCTACAAATTAATTCCCTATCCAGCCAACGAAGCGCTGGAACAAGTGGCCGAAAAGCTCGACATTCCGACGCGCCGAATCGCCCGCGCCGTTTTGCTGAAAGACGCCAACGGCCTGCTGATGGCGATTCTGCCCTACAGTCACATCCTGGATTTCTCATTGTTGTGCCACTTGCGGGAATTTGAACCCGAACCGCTGTACGGCGATGAAACCCTGCAATTTTTTCAGGGGCGCGGCTGCAAGGGCGATTCCCGGCCGCCGCTGCCCGCCGCCTTTGGCGTTCCCGCTTTGGTGGACAGCAGCTTGCCCGGAGAAGGCGAACTGTATTTCGAAAGCGGCAGCAGCGACTGTCTGGTCAAGATGGCGAGCCGCGATTTTAACGGCTTGCTCGATCAGGCGCGCTGGGGACAGTTTTCGATCCCGGCGGAGGATTTGGATTTTCTGAGCAGCCAGCAAACGCTGACCCCGCAAAATCTCAGCAATTTGACCAACCGCTATACGCCGACGCCCGCGCGGGCCGGGCTGGAATCGATCACGGAATTGCCGGGCGTGCCGCAGGGCGTGCAGGAGCTGCTGGCGCTGCTCGCCGATCCCGCGCGCCCGATTCAGGCTGTTCTACGGCTCGCCGAACAAGACGCCAGCCGCGCCGCGCAAATCGTGTACTGGGCGCGCGCGCCGCTGCACGGTTTCAACGGCGCGGTGGATTCGCTGGCGGTCGCCATCGAACGGGTGCTGGGGCCGGAGAAAACTCTGGCCCTGCTGATCGGTTCCAGCATGGCGCAAACCTTTCGCATGCCGGTGGGCGGGCCGGTCGGCTTGCAGGCGGTTTGGCAGCACAGCGTTTACTGCGCCGCGCTGGCGGGCGAACTGGTCAAGCTCTTGCCCGAACCGCTCGGGGTGAAGCCGGAATTGGCTTATCTGAGCGGGCTGTTGCACGATTTCGGTTATCTGGTGCTGGCGCAGGTTCTGCCGGCCCGCTTCTATCTGCTCAACCGGTTTTTGACCGTCAACCGGCAAGTGCCGATCAACGACGCGGAGCGCCACGTGATGGGCGTCAACCACGAGCATATCGGCGCCTGGTTGATGCAATCCTGGAATCTGCCCGAAGAAGTCTGCGCGGCGGTCCGCTGGCATCACGGCGAGGACAGCACCCACCCGCACGCCGTCTACTCCAATCTGGTGCTGATCGCCAACCGCCTGCTGCATTACGTGGGCTTGGGCGAAGAGCATAACAACCAGTTGCCGGCCCTGGCGATGTTCACGCTCGGGCTCACCCGCGAGCAGGCGCTGACAGCGGTGGGGCAGGTTCATTCCAGCATGGCGGAGCTGGATACCCTGTGCGCGGTTTTGCCGCTCCCGGCGGAAAACTGATTTAGAAAACTTCAGAAAACGCAAAGGCGGAGCCCGTGGGCTCCGCCTTATCCGCGCGCCTCACGGCGCTTTCATAACGCGCTGGGGCCGATTTCGCCGGTGCGAATTCGGATTGCGCGCTCCAGGTCGTAGATAAAAATCTTGCCGTCGCCGATCTTGCCGGTGTTGGCGGTGGCGCGGATCGCTTCCACCACCTGATCCACCAGACCGTCGTCCACGGCGATTTCCAGCTTGACTTTGGGTAAAAAATCCACCACGTATTCGGCGCCGCGGTACAGTTCGGTATGGCCTTTTTGCCGGCCAAACCCCTTGACCTCGGTCACGGTGATGCCCTGCACGCCGATCCCCGACAAGGCTTCCCGCACATCGTCGAGCTTGAACGGTTTGATGATTGCGGAGACTAGCTTCATGGTTGCCCTCTAGCATTCGCTTGATCCAGAAAGACCCGAGGGACTATAACCGATATCCGGGCTTTCATGCGATCTGTCGGGCGGAAAGCCGGGTTTCGACACCGGCCTTCCGCCCCGGCCGTCACAGGTTGTAGCCGCGCTCGTCGTGCAAGGCGATGTCGAGACCTTCGGTTTCCTGCTCCTCGGTCACTCGCAATCCGACCACCGCATCCACCAATTTGAGCAGGATGTAGCTCAAAACGGCGGAATAAAGGACAGTGAATAGCGCGCCTTTGGTTTGAATCCACAGTTGCGCGCCGACCGAAACGCCCTCGGCCAAGCCCTTGCCACCCAGCGCCGCATCGGCGCACAGGCCGGTCAGGATCGCGCCGACGATGCCGCCGACCGCGTGCACGCCGAACACGTCCAGCGAATCGTCGTATCCCAGCGCCCGCTTGAGCTTGGTGGAGGTCAGGAAACAGATCACGCCGGAGGCGATGCCGATCAGCAGCGCGCCCATCGGACCGGCGGTGCCGGAGGCCGGGGTGATGGCGACCAGGCCCGCCACCGCTCCGGAGGCGATGCCCAAGGCGCTCGGCTTGCCGTGGTTGAGCCATTCCGCGAACATCCAGCTCAGCGCCGCCATGGCCGTGGCGATTTGGGTCACCAGCATCGCCATGCCGGCGCTGCCGTCGGCCGCCACCGCGCTGCCGGCGTTGAAGCCGAACCAGCCGACCCAGAGCATGGACGCGCCCATCAGGGTGAAGTTGAGGTTGTGCGGCGGCATGGCGGTGGTCGGATAACCTTTGCGCCGGCCCAGCACGATGCAGGCCACCAGCCCGGCGATGCCGGCGTTGATATGGACCACGGTGCCGCCGGCGAAATCGAGCACGCCCCAATCCCACATCAGCGCGCCGTCGCCGCTCCAGACCATGTGGGCGATGGGCGCATACACGAGGGTAAACCAAAGCCCCATGAACAGCAGCAGGGCGGAAAATTTCATCCGTTCGGCGAACGCGCCGACGATCAGCGCCGGGGTGATGATGGCGAAGGTCATCTGAAAGGTGGCGAAAACCGTTTCCGGAATCGCCAGGGTCAGGCTGTCGCGGCCGACCCCGTTGAAAAACGCCTTGCCGAAGCCGCCGACGAAGGTGCTCAGCGTGATCGTTTCCTTGGTCATGCCGGCGGTGTCGAAGGCCAGACTGTAGCCGTAGATCGTCCACAGCACCGTCATCAGCGCGGTGATGGCGAAACACTGCATCATCACCGACAGCACGTTTTTGGCGCGCACCATGCCGGCGTAGAACAACGACAGGCCGGGAATGGTCATAAACAGCACCAGCGCGGTCGACGTCAGCATCCAGGCGGTGTCGCCGGAATTCAAAACCGGCTTCGCGGCTTCGGCGACGGCGTCCTGCGCCAGCGCCAGCGCCGGCGTCAATCCCGCCAGCAGCAACAGCCAGCCGCCGGATTTGGCCATCTGCATCGTTCTACTCATCAGCGAGGTTCTCCCAGTGTCATCACAAACGGTCGTCAAGCAGCGTGCGGGAACGGCCTACAGCGCTTCCGGCCCCGATTCGCCGGTGCGGATGCGGACCGCGCTTTCCAGGTCGTACACGAAAATTTTGCCGTCGCCGACTTTGCCGGTATTGGCGGCGCGGGTGATCGCCTCGATCACCCGGTCGATCAGATCGTCGTCCACGCCGACCTCGATCTTGATCTTGGGCAGGAAATCCACCACGTATTCCGCGCCGCGATACAGCTCGGTGTGGCCCTTCTGGCGGCCGAAGCCTTTGACTTCGGTGACCGTGATGCCCTGCGCGCCGACTTCCGAAAGCGCTTCTCGAACATCGTCCAACTTGAAAGGCTTAATCACCGCGGTAATCAATTTCATTGTCGCAATCTCCCATGGCTTGAAAATCCGGCGAAGCGCATGGCCCATTCGGTCGTCGCTCGGGCGTCGAGCGACTTTAGACGTCAGCGCCAGCGTTGCGGTCGCTGACCTTGAGCACATTGCATGCCAAAAATTAAATCAAATAAAATCAACATGTTTTATTATAAAACTAAGCGTTTTCGCCCAAAATCAAGCCTTGATTTAGCGAACGGTGGCACCGGCGCACCGACTTGGTGCATAGCCCGGACCCCATAACCCGAAAAATCCCGTTAAACTAAAATTGATCGGACCGACAAACCTGGAGCCATCCCGATGATCGACCCTAAAGCCTTCGACGACTTGGCCAAACGTTTCACCGAAGCTCTACCTTCCAGCTTCCGTCAGTTCCAAGCGGACATGGAAAAAAATATCCACGCCGGGCTGCAAGCCACCTTTTCGAAACTGGATTTGGTCACGCGCGAGGAATTCGAGGTGCAGCAAGGCGTGTTGGCGCGCACGCGCGCCAAATTGGAGGAGATGGAAAAACAGGTGGCCGAGCTGGAAACCAAGCTCGCCGCCACCAAGCGGCGCAAGAGCGCGGACAAAGCCGGCGATTCAGAGCACGAAGGCTAACGGCGCAAGCCGGCTCCGTCTTGCAGGTCGAGCGGCGCTTGCCTCAACGGAAGCGGCCCGGCGCGATGCACTGAATGAGTGCAACGGGCTTTTCCCGCCAACGGTCGGCACGCGCGCCGCCGGCCCAATCGCCGCGCTCCCGCTCTTTTATGTCGCTCGCCATCATTTACAGCCGCGCCCAGGTCGGCATCCACGCGCCGCTGGTGAGCGTGGAGGTGCATCTGTCCGGCGGGTTGCCGGGCCTGTTCATCGTCGGGCTGCCGGAAGCGGCGGTCAAGGAGAGCAAGGATCGGGTGCGGGGCGCGCTGCTCAATAGCCAGCTCGAATTTCCCAGCCGCCGGATCACCATCAATCTCGCGCCGGCCGATCTGCCCAAGGAAGGCGGGCGGTTCGATTTGCCCATCGCGCTCGGTATTCTGGCGGCTTCCGGCCAGCTCAATCGCGACCGGCTGCGCGGCTACGAATTTCTCGGCGAACTGGCCCTGGGCGGCGAATTGCGGGCCGTGCGCGGGGTGCTGCCGGCCGCGCTGGCGTGCCGGGATGCGGCGCGCACCCTGCTGGTGCCCGAGGACAACACCGGCGAGGCGACGCTGGTCGGCGATGTCGCGGTCTTGGGCGCGGCGCATTTGCTGGATGTCCGCCGCCAACTGGAGACCGGAACCGCCCTGCAACCGCCCGAGCGTCGGCCGCGCTCGGCACCGGGGTCGGTTTTGGAGCGCGACCTGGGCGATGTGCGCGGCCAGCACCACGCCAAGCGCGCCTTGGAAATCGCCGCCGCCGGCGGCCACAACCTGCTGCTGATCGGGCCGCCCGGCACCGGCAAGACCATGCTCGCCAGCCGGCTGCCGGGCATTTTGCCGCCGCTGAGCGAAACCGAGGCGCTGGAAACCGCCGCCATCGCGTCGGTCAGCGCGCGGGGCTTGGATTTGAGCCAATGGGGCATCAGGCCGTTTAGAGCGCCCCATCATACGGCCTCGGCGGTCGCTCTGGTCGGCGGGGGCAGCCAACCGCGCCCCGGCGAGATTTCGCTCGCCCACCACGGCGTGCTCTTTTTGGACGAGCTGCCGGAGTACGACCGCCACGTGCTGGAGGTCTTGCGGGAGCCGCTGGAGTCGGGCCGGATCACCATCTCCCGCGCCGCTCGCCAGGCCGATTTCCCGGCCCGCTTTCAACTGGTGGCCGCGATGAATCCCTGCCCGTGCGGCTATCTGGGCGATAACGAGCGCCGCTGCGCCTGCGGGCCGGAACAGATCCGCCGCTATCGCGGCCGGATTTCCGGGCCGCTGGCGGATCGGATCGACTTGCATATCGAAGTGCCTCGCCTGGCGCATCGGATTTTGCGCGGCGAAACGCCGGAAGAAAACAGCGCCACCGTGCGCGATCGGGTCCGCGCCGCGCGCGACCGGCAACTGCGGCGCGCCGGCAAAGCCAACAGCGCGCTGAACCCCCGCGAGATCGAGCGCGATTGCCCCTTGGCCGAAGCCGATCACCGCTTGCTGGAACAGGCGCTGGAGCGGCTGGGCCTGTCGCCGCGCGCCTATCACCGCATCCTGAAAGTCGCCCGCACCATCGCCGATCTGGCCGACAGCGCGGGCATCCGCACCCCGCATCTGACCGAAGCGCTCAGCTATCGGGCCTTGGATCGAACCCTGAGCCGCTAAGATCGAGCGACCCTGTTATCGGTTTTTCAAGCGAGTCCGCCATGCCCTACCCCAAACCTTTGAATCGGACGCCCTCGATCCGGCTGTCGCTCAACCCGAAACGCTGGCTGAAACGGATTTCCTGGCTGCCGTTTATCTTGGGCGCGTTTCCGCTCCACGCCCAGGTTTCGGACGCCAAAGTGGAGGCGCTGGTGGAGGCGTTGCGGCTGTCGGCCCCGCCGCTCAAGCCGGATTCCGGCCTCTACAGCGACTGGCAGATCAAGCCGGACAACATCAAGCGCTGGTCGATGCCGTGCTTGCAGCGGGACGCGACGCCGGAACAGCTCGCCGCCGACGCCGAACTGGCCCGGCGGATGGTGGTCTGCGTGATGGCGGGCGTGTTGCGCGATCAGTTCGCCGCCAGCCAGCAAAACGAAATCGTCGCCGTGCAGCGCGCCGCCGCCTGGTGGTTGACCGGCGATCCCGGCCAATACCGCAGCGACCACGCGAGCGCCTATACCCTCAAAGTGCTCGAAACGTACCTGCGGTTTTTCTGACGCCACCCGTCCGCCCGCTTGGGGCCGGCGCGAAAACAGGCGGGTCAAGCCACCTTGAGAAACGCGCCCAAACTCAGGTCGTCGAGGTTGAACAACAGCCGCTGGCTAAAATCGGCCAGCGCGCTTTGCATCCGCTTGGCCACGAAAGCATCCTGCGCGCCGTCGAAATCGATCAAGACTTGCGCGACCTGCAGCGCGGCGATCCGCTGATGGGTGTCGGCGCTAAAAAAGCAGCTCAAGCCATCGGTGGCGACCGCCACGGTCGGGAACGTCGCCAAATCAAACGAAAACGTGACCGGCGCATCGAAACGCTGTCGCTGGATCAAGCCATCGCTCGCCGCGCTCGAATGGCGGATCACTTGAGCCGCTTCAGCATCGCCGACAGCCTCTTCGTAGAGCGCGCGGCGCTCGGCTTCCAGCAGATAGGTCAGATAATAGGGCGCGTTTTCCGCGTATTCGATTTCGATCACCGTCAGTTCGCCGGCGGCGTCGCGCATGGCGATGCACCCGTCGCCGTAACAGTGAAGGTGGACGGCCGCGCCGTCGCACCACGCCACCAGCAAAGTCGCGTCCAGGGCTTCGGGATTCAGCGCCAGGTCCTGAACGCGCCGCGCCGCGCTGCGGATGATGTCGCGGCCCAGCGCCCAGTGCCGGTCGGCGAGCCCGGCGCCATCGCGCGGGATTTTCGCGAAGCGCGCCAGTTCCGCGCGCGCGGTCAGCGCCAGCAGTCTCGCGCCCACATCGCTATTGGGCGAGGCCGAACAGCCATCCGACAGCACCACGTACGGGAACGGCTCCCAACCTTGGAGCGCGTAATCCTGACAATAAGAGTGGAGCTTGCCGATGGTGTAATGGGCATCCAGGGCTATCGTCATGCTGGCTCCATCCGCGAACGCGGTTTTCAGCGAAGAAAGTCGGCGGCGCGGGCGGTCTTCATGCCGCGCGCCTGCATGTCCCGCAAAAAGTCCTGGGCGAGATTCTCAAAACCCGGAACCGGTGAACTGGTGTCTTCGATCAGCACCAGCTTGCGGGCGCTCTCTTGACCGAAGTAGTCGGCGATATCCCGGACGGTGCTGGCGACGCAATGCGATAGCGCCTGCCCCGACAGCGCGATCAGGTCAGCCCCCTCCAAGATTTGCAGCAAACCGATATTGAGTTGGGTGCTCGAATCGAAAGGGTCAGGGACATCGGCCCGCACCGCCGAGTAATGCTCGGTCCAGGGATTATGGCCTTTGGCGACATAATCCGCGCGCTTGATTTCGCGCTCCTCCCACCGCCGCAGCGCGCCGGCCACGGCGGGAACGACATTGTGCCCCCAGGTTCCGACCAGGCAGTGGGGCGGCCAGACGGTGAGGGTGTAGCGACCGTTGTCGCGCAAGGCGCGCACGTAGCGCAACGCCCGCTGCTGAAACTCGCCATCGAACGCTTTCCAGCGTCCGCTTTCCACATCCTCGACGCAAATTTGGGTAAACGGCGCGGGCTGTCCGCCGCCGCCGTCCCGCCAGAACATCGGGTGGGCGATATCCAGCAGTTGATGGGTGTCGAGCGTGACGTGAATGTCGTCGATCCGGCCGCCCAGCCGATCCAGCAATCCCGCCAGCCGTTCGGCGTCGGCGCTGGCGCCCGGCACGGGCAGGGCAGCGCCGGCCGTATCGCAGAAATCGTTTTGCGGGTCGATCAGCAGAAAATCGAGTTTCATTGCGGTTCTCTGGAATTTGGCCCGCGCCATGCGGACCGGTTGCGGTCCGGTCCCTGACCTTTAACGGGGGCGCGGCGCGTGGCGCTCGACTGCGGCGCGTCCCCCGAAATCGCGTTTTGGCCGCATAATAGCACTCGGCCCTTTGTTTCCTCGGAACCGGCGGGGCTTTCTGAAATTCCGCGCGCGATCAAACCCGCCGGATCGACCCCTTCAAGCCGGAGACTTTTGATGAGCGAGATCCCGATTCCCGCCGAACTTATCGCCCGCTTGCGCGGCGCCCGCCGGGTGGCGGTGCTGACCGGGGCCGGCGTTTCCGCCGAAAGCGGCGTGCCGACTTTTCGGGAGGCGCAGACCGGTTTATGGGCGCGGTACAACCCGGAAGATCTCGCGACTCCGGACGCCTTCCGGCGCGATCCCAAGCTGGTTTGGGAATGGTACGCCTGGCGTCGGGAGCGGGTCCGCCAGGCCGAACCCAACCCCGGCCACCGGGCGCTGGTCGCCCTGGAACAGCATATCGCCGAGTTTTCGCTGATTACGCAGAACGTGGACGGTCTGCACCGGCGCGCGGGCAGCCACCAACTGATCGAACTGCACGGCAACTTATTCCGCGCCAAATGCTCTAGCGAAGATCGACCGGTGGAAAACTGGCCGGACGGCGACGAAATTCCGCCGCGCTGCCCGCGCTGCGGCGGACTGTTGCGGCCGGATGTGGTCTGGTTCGGCGAAATGCTGCCGGCGAACGCGCTGCACGCCGCCCAACACGCCGCCGCGAGTGCCGAAATCTTTTTCAGCATCGGCACCTCCGCTCTGGTTTATCCGGCCGCCGAACTGCCGATGATCGCGCTCGCCGCCGGGGCGACGGTGGTGGAAATCAACCCGCAGCCGACGCCGCTCAGCGCGCGGGTGACTTATAGCCTGAACGGTCCCGCCGGCGCGGTGCTGCCGGCCCTCATCGCGCAAGCTTGGGAAGCCGCCTGAGCGTTGACCCTCAACCGAAGCGCTGGAGGGACGGCCCGTCTCGCTCCAGCCAACGGCGACAATAGGAGCCGTCGGGATCGCGCCGGGCCGCTTGCTCGGCGGGGTCCAGGCGGCCTGTCTCATCGAACGCGCGCCAGCGTCCGGTGGCTTCCATCCAGTTGGCCAGGTTGACGCTGGGATCGTCATCCAGCAACTGCGAGGCGAACCACGCCGCCCCCCAGCGCCAATCCAGCCCCAGATCGTGACAGAGATAACTGGCGGCCAAGCGCCGGCCGAACGAGGACAGATGACCGGTCATGGCCAACTCGCGCAAGTGAGCGTCCACGAACGGCTCGCCGGTTTCCCCCCGCCGCCACAGCTCGAAGCGCTCGCGCGGACCGTCGTCGTCCCACGCGGGCGGGCGGCCGGACCGTTCGTCCCGCTCGCCCCGCTTGATCGCCAAAAAACGGCAGAAATCGCGGCGTTGCAATCCGCTGATGACGGCGTTTGCCAGTTCGCCGGCCCACATCGTCAATCCGGAACAGTTGACGTACTGGTAGATCCGCCGGGGCGAGAGCGCGCCGCAGGCGAGCCAGGGCGCGAAACGATCGGCCTGCGCGGCGGCCTCGCTCCCGCTGCCGCGCAAGCTTTCCAGCGACGCCCGCCGGCCTTGCACGAAATCTTCCAGCTTCGCCACCGCCACCGTCGCGCCGCCCTTGTAACCGCTTTGCGGGCCGAAATCGGAACCGGCGGACAAGCCCAGCGCCTGCACCAGCGTATCGAGCGTGAGACTTTTCAACTCGCCGGGGTAATCCGGCAATCTTTGCAGCGGCGGCAACGCCGCGCGCGGCTCTCCGACCGCCGCCATCGCTTCCTGGAACTGGGCGAACGCTTCCGGCAAATTGACGACGGGAAACGGCAAGTCGTTGGGATGGGTCAGGGTGCTGACCCGATAGCCGCGCAACGAGATTCCCAAGGGCTCCAGCGCGGCCGCCAGCCGCCGCTCCACCCTGAGCGGCTCGCCCAACACCTCGCGCTCGGCGAAAATTTCTCGCGCGCCCAGCTTTTGCGCCAGGGCGGGCAAGATCTGCTCCGCTTGGCCCAGCACCACATGCAGGCCGCTGCCCCGCGCCGCCAAACCCAGCCGCAAATCTTCCAGGCATTCGATCAGGAATCGAGCCCGCAGCGGCCCGGTCAGCGGAAACCCCGAGGGCTGAATTTCAAACTGCGCGGGATCGAGGCAATAAACCGGAACCAGCACATCGACGCTGTTCGCCAACAAGGTCAAGACTTCGTGATCGTGCAAACGCAGATCGTTGCGAAACCAGATGATCGCACATCGTTCTGTCATCATTCGCTTCCTCGGGTGGGCGGGGCGCGCGCCATTAGCGTTGTCTTGTGGGCCGCGCCTTCTTCAATCCGCGCTCGCGATGCTCGCTCGTTCAAACCGCACGGGAGCCGTTCGTTCTTCCCGGCCCCAATGAAATACTGTAGCGCACTTCAGCCGGAGTCACCGCCCCATGACTTTACTCGCTCCCAAACCCGCCCGGCTGACGCTCGCCGACGGCGCGCGCCTCGCTTATCGCCAAAGTCCTGGCGCCTCGCCGGGCGTGATGTTTCTGGGCGGCTTTAGCTCGGATATGACCGGCGTCAAGGCAACCGCGCTGGAACGCTGGTGCCGGGAGCGCGGCCAGGCTTATCTCCGGTTCGATTATTCCGGGCACGGCGCGTCCGAAGGCGAGTTCGCCGACGGGACCATCGGACGCTGGGCCGAGGAAGCGCTGGAGGTGCTGGATCGCTTGACCCAAGGCCCGCAAATTCTGGTGGGCTCGTCCATGGGGGCCTGGATCATGCTGCTGGCGGCGCTGGCGCGGCCGCAGCGGATCGCCGCCCTGCTCGGCCTGGCCTGCGCCGCCGACTTTACCCGTTATCTGCTCTGGGACCGGCTGGATGAAAGCCAGCGGGATCGCCTGCGGCGCGAGGGGGTTATCCGCTTGCCCTCACCGTATGGCGCGCCCTACACCCTCACTCTGAAGCTGATCGAAGAAGCGGAGCGACACCGCTTGCTCGACAAGTCAAAACTGCCGATCACTTGTCCGGTACGGCTGATTCACGGGATGCGAGACGCCGACGTGCCGTGGCGGATCAGCGCCCAAGTCGCCGAGCGCTTGACCGGTTCGGACGCGCGCGTGCTGTTGCTCAAGGACGGCGAGCACACGCTGTCGCGCGAGCGGGATTTGGCGGTGCTCGTTCGAACCCTGGACGAGTTGCTGGACGGTCGGTGAATGCGATTTCAGGCGGCGCTGGGCGCATGCGGTTCCGTTTGGGCGATGTTAATCCGCCGCCAGAGCTTGAGCGAACGCCTCCTCGGAAAGCGCTTGACAGGCCCATCCGGCTTCGCGCGCCCGATCTTCCAACGCCTTGAGAACCCGCGCCATCAGCGCCGCACTCGCGACCCACAATCCCGCGACATCGCCATCGACGCCCGGCCGCACGGCGCCTTGAGCGCCTAGCGCCGTCGCGCGACCGATCCAACCATCGTCGATCAGCGTCGCCCATTCGATGGATTCGGCGGCCGGCAACGGCGCATCCGCCGCCCACAGCAGCGCCACCTGCCCTTGCAGCCACCACGGGTAGACCGGATCGTCGAACAGTCTGGACGCGATTTCCGCGCGGCGCGTCGCCAAGAGCACCGGGGTCGCGGATTCCCGCCGCCACAACGCCTTGAACCGCCCCCCGCCCCCCGAAACGCACGACCGATCCCCCGCTTTACCCTCAATCCATCCCGGCTCGCTCGGGCGCGGTGAATTCGAACAGGCGAACGCCACCCTGAAGATAGCGGTCAGCGCGCCGGCGATAATCTCGGCAACCTCCGCCGGCACTCCTGCCTCCGCCGGCGCGACCGACAGACGCCAACCCAGCATGGCGCGTTCGCCGATCAGAGGCGGATCGCCGAGTTGCCAGTGCGCCCCTGGCGGCTCCCGGCAGACTAAAATGGCGTTTTGCCTCATGGTCCTTTGACTTCCGGCAACGGCACGAAAAAGGTGTCCTCGGCCCAGTCATAGACCTCGCCCGCCACAGTGGACGCCGCCCAATAGCCGCCGATGCCGCCGATAATGCAGCCGCCGACCCCGCCGATGGCCGTACCCAAGCCCGGCGTCGCCGCCGTGCCAAGCGCCGCGCCGCCCGCGCCGACCACCTTGCAACCGGCCCAGGCTCCCGCCCAACCGGCCACCACTTCAGACGCCCGCCGCAGCGGTTTGCTGGCCTGAACGATCGACACCGCATCGACGGCGACGCCCACCACCACTAGCGCCCGCCCGGCGTAGCGAAAATATTTCGCCACCTTGTAGGCGGTCTGGCCGGCCCGTCCGACGGTGGTATGGTCGGGATGCCGAAATTGGCGTTGGTGCCTTTCTGATTCCAATGGTAATCGATGGTTTTGGTTCTGACGTTGTAGCCGTAGTCGAGCCGCAAATGGCGTCTGCCGCTCGGGTCTTGAAAGAACAGGGTCGAGGTCGATCCCCCTTTGGGAACATGCCCGCGAGGGCGCAACTCGACGCATAACCCCTGAGTGCCCGGAATGGGGATGCGCACGACGCTGGCCTGGCCGATGGCGTAGGGGATCGCGCCGGACGGCGGGGCATCGTGGACCGGTTGATTTGCTTGCATGGGTCGGCTCATGACACGTCTCCAACGAGCTTAGAGATATTCAAAAATCACTTGGATCGCGCGTGGAATAAAAAACGGCCTCGCGCTCGCAACCATCGCGACCGCGGTTCGCCAAGATGCGGACATAGCGGCCCGAACTGTAACTCAAGCCGCGCGAGACCTACTTTAGAAGCCGATTTCAGGTTACAAAAAACGCAGATTTCTACGATAGTCAATGAATTGATTTCCCTTTAAAAAACGAAGCGCCAACCTTTATAGTCCCACTTATGATACAATTGTATGAGAATCGCGTGTGACAATATGCCCTATTTATTGTCTGAGAATAATCCTTTATAATGGCTTCGCCTCCAATAAAAAACGGTTTAAGTGGCCGTTAACGCTTGTAGAACAGGAGAGAGCTCTAACATGAAAAACGCCTACCACGCGCTGCCGCTGCATCGACTAGAACAGAAAATCCGCTATGCTCGCCCCAAGCAGCAGCGACCCCGGCGCATCAGCGCCGACGATCCCGCCTTGTCGGTGATGACCGACCTCTGCCAAATCACCGCCGTCACGACCGATCTGTCGACCCCGCTCAGCAAAGCGGTGGATTTGATGATCAAGCGCCGCGTCCGCATCCTGCTGGTTTGCGACGCCGACGACAACATTCTCGGCGTGGTCACCAGCCGCGATATCGACGGCGAAAGAGCGAGCCGGATTATCGCGAAATCCGGTTGCGCCCGCGAGGATTTGCTGGTTTCCGACGTGATGACGCTCCGGCCCAAGCTGGAAGTGCTGATGATGGAGGATGTGCTGGGCTCGCAAGTGGGCGACATCATCGCGACTTTGCGGCAAGTCAACCGCCAACACGCCCTGGTGTTGGATATCGATCCTGAAACCGACATTCCGGCGATTCGCGGTATTTTCTCGCTCGCGGAAATCGGCTTGCGGATGGGTTTGAGCATTAACCCGGCGCGGCAGCCGACGACTTACGCCGAGCTGGAAAAGGCTGGTGCGACCCTGTAATCGGCGGCAAATCCAATAGTCTGAGTTCTCACAGCCACCAAGCTGCTTGAATCCGCGAATAAAGGCGATCCACGGGTCGCCTTTATTTTTTTTGGATTATCGGTTGGCGAACCCTCCAATCAAACTCGAAATTCCCGCACCAACCGCTGCAACTGCCGGATTCCTTCCGCAGAAAAGCCTGACCCATAACGCAATAGCGCATAGAGGCTGCCGATTGCCCGAGCCGACTCCGCCAATTCGGGCCGATTGATGGCCACCCGCTCGGCAAACGCCAAAGGCCCTTCGTGCGCGTCGCGCGCCAACCCGCGCCGGGCCAGCCGAGCACAAAACCGCTCCCACGCCCGCGCCACCGGATCGCGGGAACCCTGATTGCGCAGGCGCAGTCCCGCGACCAGCAGACCCAAAACGCCCAGCGCCACCGTCATCGCCACCGTCATATCCGCCCAATCCACCGGCCCGAAACCGAGCCCCGACAAAAATTCCTTCTGCCGGTCTGGACCGTAGGCCAACACCCACTCGTTCCAGGAGTTGTTCAGCGAATCCCACCCCATCGCCAACTGCCGCAACCACGCGCTATCGCCGCCGCGACGGATCAAAAACGGCAAATCCTCGGCGTCCGCCACGGCGGCGTAAAGCCCCTCCTGTATCCGGTTCGGGGCGACTGCGGCGGTCGGGTCCACGCGCACCCACCCCCGCCCTTCCAGCCAAACTTCCGCCCAAGCGTGCGCGTCGGATTGGCGGACGATGAGATAATCGCCGAAGGTGTTGCGCTCCCCGCCCTGATAGCCGGTCACCACCCGCGCCGGCACCCCAGCCGCCCGCATCAGGAACACGAACGCGCTGGCGTAATGCTCGCAAAAACCTTGACGGGTGCGGAACAGGAACTCGTCCACGCTGTTGCTCCCCAACAAGGGCGGATTGAGGGTGTAGTAAAAGGCCTGCTCCCGAAATAGCGCCAGCGCCGCGTCCACCATCGCGGCCGGTTGCAGGGGACGGGCGAGCCATTCCGCCGCCAGCTCGCGGGCGCGAGGGTTGCCCGAGCGCGGCAGCCACAGCCCGCGATTCCGTTCCGCCGCCTCCAAACCGCCGGTCCGGTAGCGGGGATAGGACCGCATCTGATAGCGATAAACTTCGTTGATCGGTTGCTGGCGCAGCAATTGAAACGACGGCGTCATGCCGGATTGCGGCGGCAGGATCGCCGGCAAGTCGAGCGCGAACAGCCAAATCCGGTTGCTCGGCTCCAAGATCACCGTGTATTCCAGCGCCTCGCCCTCGGGCGTGAACGGAACGGGCGTACTCCTGGGAGCCCTATCGCCAGAACTCCAGCGCCGCCCGTCGAAATTCCACAGCACCGGACCGCGCCAATACAGTTGATCGGGTGGCGGGACAGGACCGGCGAAGCGCGCCCGAAACGCCACTTCGTCGGATTTGCTCAACTCGCTGACCGTACCCGGCATCATCTCCTCGGATAACCCGGTGCGGCCCTTGTAAGCGTCCCTGGGCAAGCCCCACAGCGGTCCGGGAATGCGCGGGAACAGCAGGAACAGGATCAGCATCACCGGGATGGCCCGCAAAGCCATCTTGCCGGTCAGCCACAGCGGAGCCAGCGCCTTGAAGCCCGCGTGCTGGCGATGGATCATCACCTGCGCCGCCAGCATCGTTAAAACCACGCCGAACAGATAGGCGACCATCAGGATTTCCTGGCTGTAGAGCAAGTTGCTCATCACCAGCAAATAGCCGAGAAACACCAGCACCACGCCGTCTCGCAACCCGCGCGTTTCCAACAGCTTGCACGCGGTCATCGCGACCAGCAACGCCACCCCGGCGTCGCGGCCGAACAGGGTCCGAAAATCGATCAGCACGCCGCCGCCGGCCAAGACGGCCACGACCAGCACCAGCCCGCGCGGCGGCAACCGCCGATCCCGCAGGGCGATCATGCCGCGCCAGCCGGCGACGCCGTAAAACGCGACCGTTAACCACACCGGCAATTCCCAGGCGTGCGGCACCACCGCGAGCAGCAATGCGGCCAGCAACCACAGCAGCGCGGGCAGCGTCAGCGGCTCAACCGGCGGCGCGCTCGGCGCTTGTCGCTTCGGCCTTTGCTTTCGATTCCACAATTTCATCACGCGCCTTCGCATCACCTCGGTCGAACAAAGCCAGCGCTTCCAAACAACGGCGGCGGTGAGGCTCTCCCCGGCTCGGCGGAAGCTTTAAACCGGGCAAGCGCAACCCGTATTCGTGACCGTCGTTTTCGGCCTTCAACACCCACTGACAGAGTTGTTCGAGACGCGGCTCCTGAGCCTCGATCCCTACCCTCCACCAATCCAGCCACAATTCCGGCCGCGCTTGGTCGATGAAGCGTTTGACCAGCAACCGCTCGGTGCGGGTCGCCGCCTTCCAGGCGATCCGGCGCGGCGAATCGCCTGGAGCGTACTGGCGAAAGCCGGCGTAATCCTCGCTGCCCGACCCCAGTTCGTTCAAACCGCTGCCGGATTGACCGGCCAAGGCCGCAGGCAACGGCTGCCGGCCTCGCGGCTGCGGGTAGACCAGCGCGGCGGTCTCGAACGCCACCCAACTCCAGGATTGAAACAAACCGAGCGGAAATCGGGTCAGCACCCGGATATGGCCCGGCCGCAGCCAGCCGCGTTTCTCGGCCGGCACCGTCAGGATAACCGGAGCCGAGCCGTGCCCCGGAAGGTCCACATAGACCGGTTCCCGCTCTTGCCATTGCAAGGCGAAGCCGTAACGCGGCGTCCGCCGGAGATTTTCCAGCCGAAACGCAAAGCGCGCCTCTTGGCCGGCAAACACCGGTTCGGCCCCGCCGGCATGGATGACGAGGCCCAACAGATTGTCGTGCGCTTGCCACATGGTGTTCAACGCCACCGCCGCCAGCAGGAAGGTGAAGGCGAAACCCATGCTGTTGCTGTAATTGATCGACCACAGAAACAGCAAAAACAGCAACAGCGCGAAGGCGTAACCTTGGCGGGTGGGCAAAATGTAGAGGCGGCGGCGATCCAGCCGGATCGGTTCGCGCGAGGGTCGGTGGCGGCGCGTCACCCACTTCTGGAACCGCTGTCGCCAATACTGGCGCATCACGCGGCGCTCAGGGCGGCAGCGCCACGGCGGTCAGCAACTGGTTGACCAATTCGCCGGCCGATTGCTCCAAACTGTCTTCGCCGGGGTGCAAGCGGTGGCTGATCACCGCGGCCAGGACGGCTTGCACGTCCTCGGGAAGCACGTGGCCGCGCCGGTGCAACAGCGCCCACGCCCGCGCCGCCCGCAGCAAGCCCAAACCCGCGCGCGGCGACAGACCGCCGCGAAAGCGGTTGGACTGGCGGGAAAAAGCCAGCAGGGCCTGAATATAATCGAGCAGGGGCGGGGCGACATGGACGCCGCCGACTCGCGCTTGCGCTTCCTGCAATTGCTCCGGCGTCATGGCGACCGGCAACCGCGCCAGCACCTCGCGCCGGTCTTCCCCTTCCAGCAACGCCCGTTCGGCCTGAGCGTCGGGATAGCCCAGCTCGATCCGCATCAAAAACCGGTCCAACTGCGATTCCGGCAGCGGGAAAGTGCCGATCTGATAGGCGGGATTCTGGGTGGCGATCACGAAAAACGGCTCCGGTAGCGGCCGGGTTTCGCCCTCGATGGTCACCTGGCCCTCCTCCATCGCCTCCAGCAGCGCGCTTTGGGTCTTGGGCGTGGCGCGGTTGATTTCATCGGCCAGAATCAGTTGGGCGAAAATCGGGCCGGGATGGAAAACGAACGCCTCGCGCTGGCGCTCGTAAACCGCCGCGCCGAGAATGTCGGCCGGCAACAGGTCGCTGGTGAACTGGATGCGCTGGTAGTGCAAGCCGAGGCTGTGCGCCAGGGCGTGCGCCAAGGTGGTCTTGCCCATGCCGGGCAAATCCTCGATCAGCAAATGGCCGCGCGCCAACAGGCACGTGAGCGCCAAGCGGATGGCGCGCTCCTTGCCCAAAATGATCGAACCGACCTGGCGGATCGCCAGATCCAAACGGTCTTCAACGAGGCTGGTCACTTCAGTCCTGCCGGCGCAGATCGCGCTTGAAGCGCTTGAAATTCTCCACGTAGCGGCCGGCGGTTTGCCGCAAGCGCTCGATTTCCGCCTCGGAGAGCGCGCGCACGATCTTGCCGGGGGAACCCATCACCAGCGAGCCGTCCGGAATCTCCTTGCCTTCCGGGATCAGGCTGTTCGCGCCGATCAAACAGTGTTTGCCGATCACCGCCCGGTTCATGATCAAGCTCTTGATGCCGATCAGGCTGCCGTCGCCGACGATGCAACCGTGCAGCATCGCCAGATGGCCGACGGTCACATCGCGGCCCAGGGTCAGCAGGATTCCGGGGTCGGTGTGCAGGATGGAACCATCCTGGATATTGGTGTTTTCGCCGATGGTGATGACGTCGTTGTCGCCGCGCACCACGGCGTTGAACCAGATGCTGGCGTTTTGCTTGAGCACCACCGAGCCGATGACGGTGGCGTTATCCGCGACAAACCAATCGTCGCCGTGGAATTCGACCTTGCGGTCGCCGAGAGCGTGGATCACCGCATCCTCCTGGCCCATGAGTTTCTCGTTAAAGCGTCAGTATAAACGAGACCGGACGACCAGAGGAGCTAACAGAGGAAAAATTCGAGGGAGGAAAAACAGTCGGACTGTCAACTCGCCGTGCTTTGCATCCAATCGGCGATTGGCGAGCGAAGCACGGCGATTATGCGGCAAAGACTACTTGGTCTTGCCTTCTAAAGTCGCCACCGGCGTATCGTCGTAGACGCCCGCGCCGACCGCATAGTTGCCAGCCGGCAACACATAGCTGACTTTGCGGTGGTTGCCGTCCGCGCCGGGCTTGGTCCATTGATACTCGACCCAACCGCCGTTGGCGCCCTTGGCGGCGGCGGCGCATAGCGCCGGGCCGAGATTCTCGCCGGCTTTACCCTTAAGGTCGGCCAATTTGGTGCCTTTGACCTTATCGTTGGGATGGGCCGACATGACGCCGGTCTTGCAATCCATCACGAAGACATAGGAATCTTTCCAAGCCCATTTGCCCTTGGGATCGTTGTAGGCGGCCAGAGCGGCATCGCCACCCGCCTTGACGTCGGCCGCTGCGGCCTTGACCTTGGCGACCACTTCATCGGCGGTCGCGGCGTCGGCGGCCCAGGCGCCAGCGGACAGACCGACGGTGCAGAAAGCGGCCGCGCTCAAGATTAATTTTTTATTCATCTCCAAAGCTCCTTGGTTTGGTTGCTAATTTAGGATCACACCACCACGGGGCGGTGGCGTGGTTTAACTCTAGACGCTGAAATGGCCAGAGACAAGATAAAACCTGATATTCGTGCTGCAAATTGGCGGGAAACGAACCTTCGCGAAGCGCGGACCCGACCAGCCCGAACCCGCGCGCGAAGCGGGGATCCGGCGAATTTGATCCATTTGGAAAGGGTTGGTTTCAAAAACCCACCGCAACCGCGCGGCGCTGGATTTCTAGCGATCGCTGTCGGCCATAGACCAGCGCACCACCCGGTTGCGCCCCTGGGCCTTGGCCTGATAAACAGCGCTGTCGGCCCGCTCGACCATTTCGTTGAGCGAGGCTCCCAATTCGGTGGTGAACCCGATGCTGACCGTCAGCGGTATTTCCCGGCCACCGCTTTTAAAACCGACCTTCGAGATGGCGGCGCACGCCCGATCAAACACCCGTTCGGCGTCGATTTCGGATTGCAGCACCGCCATGCAGACAAATTCCTCGCCGCCGTAACGGCCCACGACATCGGATGCGCGCAAGGTTTTATGCAGGGCGGAGGCGATGGCCTTCAAAGCCTCATCGCCCACTAAATGCCCGTATTGATCGTTGATCCGTTTGAAATAATCGGCGTCCACCATCCCCAGGCCCAACAAAAAATGGCCGCGTCGGGCGTTGGCGTGCAACTTCTCGCCGACCTCCAAGAGCTGGCGGCGGTTCAGAAGACCGGTCAGAAAATCGCAGGTGGCCGCCTCGCGCAACCGCCGCACGTAATCCATCATGTCGGCGTTCTGATTGACCCGGCATAACAGCTCCTCCACCTGGAACGGCTTGGCGATGAAATCGTTGGCGCCGGTTTTGAGCATCAGCGCCGAAAGGCCGGGCTTGGAGGCGTCCGACATGCCGATCACCGCCAGATCCTCGCGCCGGTACTGGCGGCGGATGGTTTCGATCAGCTCCAGGCCGGTCATCCCCGGCATGTTGACATCCGTGATCACCAGGCTGGTATCGGGATGGGCCGCGAGCAGGTCGAGCGCTTCCTGACCGCTGCCGGCCGCAAGGATCTGATAGCGGTGGCTGTTCAGCAAACTTTGGACATAACCCCGGAAACTGCGGGAATCGTCGACCACCATCACCTTGATTTGGCGGTTGCGCCACAGGCGGCCGATGGTGTGCGCCACCTGCTCGATATCGCTCAGGTTGCGCTTGATGAAATAATCCAGCACCTGCTTGGCCAGCATGGCTTCCCGCAAAGCGGGATCGACGAAGCCGGTCAGCACGATGGCGGGAATCCCGTGGCTTTGCACCAAATCGACCACGCCCCCGTTCGGCGCATCGGGCAAATTGAGATCGAGCGCGGCGCAGAAAAAGCGCCCCGGCTCCCAGGCCAGTTGCGCTTCCGTCTCGGCCAGCGTCCCCACGCCCACCACATTCAGCCCATACCAATCGCCAAGATAAGACGTCAGCAAGCCCCGCAAGGCGCGGCTGTCTTCCACGACCAGCACCGTGCCGGTTTCAGCGCCGTTTCCAGCGTTGCTCTCCATGAAACATCATCCTCGTTAGTCGCCTGAACTCCACACTTTATAGAATTTCGGCCGTTCAATGTTCTAGATTAGTTTACAGATGTTTCGCCTGCCAGCGGATTTATTGTATCGCCAAGCAAGCAATTATGCGCTGTAATGGCTGGAAAGACCGCCGGTGCAACGCTTCCGAGCCCGGCTTGCAACCGTATCCACCCGACGTCGCCCTGGAAAGTTCGGAAAGCGGTTGCGCGAGCGCCTCCATTTGAAGCCTATCAGGAGAGCAAAGCGTGGGCTGATTTCAAGAGCGAATCGGGCCGAAACTAGCGGGCGGGTATCGGCGGATGGTGAAACGCTCGCTAGCGCCAGTCGCCCCACAGCGTTTGCACCGCCGCCAGCGCCGCGACGCCGGCAGTTTCGGTGCGCAGGACGCGCGGCCCGAGCCGTACGCCGACGAAACCCGCCGCGCGGGCTCGCTGGATTTCCTCGACGCTGAGCCCGCCTTCCGGCCCGATCAACAAGGTCGCCCGCCCGTTTGGCGCGTCCAGCTCGCGCAATCCCGCTTCGGCCAAAGGGTCTAGCAGCCAGCGCGACCCCGCTTCCGACGAGCGGTTCAGCCAATCCGACAACGTGGCGGGATCGCGCAATTCCGGCAAGCGGTTGCGGCCGCACTGCTCGCACGCGCCGATAATCACGCCGCGCCAATGCTGGACCTTTTTAAGCCATCGCTCGTCGCTTAACCCGATGCCGCCATAGTCGGTCAACAGCGGCTGGATGGCGCTGACTCCCAGCTCGACCGATTTTTGCAGGGTGTAATCCATTTTCTCGCCGCGCGAGACGCCTTGCGCCAGCACGATCCGCAACGGCGGTTCCGGCTCGTCGGGCAACGGTTTCACGATCTTGGC
>JAEUPW010000004.1 GCA_016790045.1 Candidatus Competibacteraceae bacterium | reverse complement strand
ACCAGATACACGATGGAGCGGTAGTAGCGTCCGCTGTGGAGAGAGAGGCCAATTTCGCAGGTGCGGCTGGTGGAATACCCGGACCGGCAATCGTCCGGCAGCGCCGCCGGCAAATCCCGCAAGGCGCTGGCGTTCAGTTCCGGGTGAGTGAAGCCTTTGTCCCCGGCCCAACCGCAGCAGGAAATCCGGTCGGGGATGACGACTTTTTCCGCGCACGCTTCGGCGATGGCCTTGAGCTTGGCTTGCAAGCCCATGTTGGTGGTGCTGCACGTCGGGTGCAGGGCGACCGTTTCCGGCAGCTTGCGCAGCGTCAGTCGCTCCAGCATGAAGTCGTGCAGGAATTCGGTGATGTCGTACAGCTTGAGCCCGGATCGCTCCTGATCGCGCTTGAGCCGCAGCGAACAAGGGCTGGTGTCGATGACGATGGGGTCCTGCCCGTCGCGGCTGGCCACGCGCAAGGCGTGTTCGACTTCCCGCTGTTTGGCGTCGGCCTGCTCCGGCAAGCCTTTGCTGGCGAAGGGCTGGCCGCAGCACAGCGCCGCTCGATTCTCGGGCAGGATCACCTCGAACCCGGCCCGTCGCAGCAGGGCGGCGGTTTTCACCGGCAGGGCGTCCGCTTCGGGATCGCCCTTGGCCGGACCCATGGTGCGGCTGGCGCAACTGGGGAAATAGACGACGCGCGGACGGCCCGGCGTCGCCTCGGCTTCCGGCTCAGGCAGCGCGCCGGCGGTCGGCATGTAGCGATTCCACAGCGGAATGCGGTCCCCGGACAACTTGCGCGCGGCTCCGGTCACACCGCCCTGCAACCAGGTGCCGAAAATCCTGTGGGAGAGATTGGCCGCAGTGAGGCTGAAACGGGTCGCGGCGGTCACGCCGGCGAATTGCTTCGCCATCAGGCTGCCGGCCCATTGCGCGACCGTACCCCGCTGTTGCCCGCGCTGTTTCAGCATCATGGTGCCGGTGTTGATGCCGACCGGGCAGGTCAGCGAGCACAGGCTGTCGGCGGCGCAGGTGTCCACGCCTTGATAATCGTAAGCCTCTCCGATCACCCGCAAGCGGTTTGCGTCTTCGCCCGTCGCCTGCAAGCGCGCCATTTCGCGCAGCCCGACGATGCGTTGCCGAGGCGACAGCGTCAGGGCGCGGGACGGGCAGTTCGGCTCGCAAAAGCCGCACTCGATGCACTTGTCCACCAGCGGATCGACGGCCGCCATCGGCTTGATGTTTTTGAGGTGCGCCTCCGGGTCGTCGTTGAGGATGACGCCGGGATTGAGCAGGTTGCGCGGATCGAACAGCGCCTTGATTTCCCGCATCAATCGATACGCCTGCTGGCCCCATTCCAGCTCGACGAACGGCGCGATGTTGCGGCCGGTGCCGTGCTCCGCTTTCAGCGAGCCGTCGTATTGGTGGACGATCATCCGGCACACGTCGTCCATGAAATTTTTGTAGCGTTCGGTTTCGGCGGGATTGGCAAAGTCGGGCGTGATGACGAAATGCAAATTGCCTTCGAGCGCGTGGCCGAAAATGATCGAGCCGGTATAACCATGCTTGTCGAAAAGGCGTTGCAAATCGAGCGTCATCGCCGCCAATCGGGGCACCGGGACCGCGACATCCTCGATGATGACGGTGGTGCCGGTCGCCCGCGCCGAGCCGACCGAGGGAAACAGACCTTGGCGGATCGCCCACAACTGGGTGAATTCTTCGGGCCGGTCGGTGAACTGATAGGGGTGCA
>JAEUPW010000101.1 GCA_016790045.1 Candidatus Competibacteraceae bacterium | reverse complement strand
TTCATCTGTGAGATCACTCGGATATCTTTTATCAGGCATCATTTCGAATTTTCACCCATCTTAATTCAAATCCTCTCTTTGTAGCTCTATGATGCGATTTTCGTATAAATATATCAATGACTTAATTTTGGGATAGGCTCTGAAAGCGATTTCAGGGTCATATTGTAGAGTTCAGTCAATTCTTGATCGGTGGCTTTATAACGCTCGGCAATGCAATCCATGATGTATACAGAATCGCCTGATCGATGACTGCACTCTTGAGCCATCGCCAAGTTGGAAATAACAAAAAGACCTGAAACGATTACAAACATAAACCGGGTTTGCATGGTGGTCCTCTGCGTTTTATTGCGGCTTCCCAAAAAAGACTTCCGGGCGCGAAGACAAGTATAGCGATCCGCTTATTGGCTAAGAGGGTAATCGGGATTCGATTTTCAGGCGATACCCATTGGGCGCGCTGACCCTGCATCCGGTCATCAGGCGCTTCAGTACAGGCTGTTAGACGCGCATCGACCCGTCGCGGCTTCAACGCGGCCCACGATAGCGGTTTTGCCGCCTGGAAGGCGAAACGGGTGGCAGCCCGGCCGGCCGCCCCCGCCATTTCGGATCAAGCCGCCACGCTCAATTCCAGCACCTTGCGGCTGGCGGCCAAATCGACCTCCCCGCGTTCGCCGAGTTTGGTGAGCTGGTGCCGCTCCAGTTGATCCACCAGCGCCGGCACGGCCTCGTCGCCGATCCCGTAATCGCGCAGATAAGTCCGCACGCCCATCCGCTCGAAAAAGTCGCGGGTCTTGGCGATGGCAGCGTCGATCCGCCCGTTTTCGTCGCCCTCGGTCAGAGCCCAGACGCGAGCGGCATATTGCAGCAGCTTCGCCCGCTTCCCCTCGCGTTTCACCGCCATCATGCTGGGCAGAATAATCGCCAGGGTTTGGGCGTGATCGAGCCCGTGCAAGGCGGTGATTTCGTGGCCGATCATGTGGGTCGCCCAATCGCCCGGCACCCCCGCGCCGATCAGGCCGTTCAAGGCCAGCGTGGTGCACCACATGATGTTGGTGCGCACGTCGTAATCGTCCGGGGTCGCCAGCGCTTTCGGGCCTTCCTCGATCAAGGTCAGCAGCAAGCTTTCGGCGAAACGGTCCTGAATCGGCGCGTTGACCGGATAGGTCAAATACTGCTCCATGATGTGGGTGTAGGCGTCGACCACCCCGTTGCCGATCTGGCGGGGCGGCAGGGTGAAGGTGGTGGTGGGATCGAGCACCGAAAAACGCGGGTAGACCAGCGGGTGCATGAAGGCCAGCTTGTCGTGGGTGGCGCGGCGGGTGACGACCGCGCCGCTGTTCATTTCCGAGCCGGTGGCGGGCAAGGTCAGCACCGATCCCAGCGGCAGCGCTTTTTCGATGCGGCCGCGCTTGGCCAGAATGTCCCACGGCTCGCCCGCGAACGGCACGGCGGCGGCGATGAATTTGGTGCCGTCCACCACCGAACCGCCGCCGACCGCCAGCAGGAAATCCACTTTTTCCCGGCGGGCAAGCTCGACCGCTCGCATCAGCGTTTCGTAGGTCGGGTTCGGCTCGATGCCGGCGAATTCGAGCACGGTCCGATTCGCCAGCGCGGCCATCACCTGATCGTAAACGCCGTTTCGCTTGATGCTGCCGCCGCCGCAGGTCAGCAAAATGCGCTGATCCTTGGGGATTTCCTTGGCGATGGCGGCGATTTGGCCTTTGCCGAACAGGATTTTGGTCGGGTTGTAAAAGCTGAAATTGAGCATGGCGCGAGTTCCTCGAAGTGGATCAATCGGCGACGTGGAGGACGATTTTGCCGCGCGCGTGGCCGCCCTGGCTGATGGCGTGCGCTTGACGGGCCTCGGCCAGCGGCAGCACGGCATGGATGATCGGCTTCATTTTGCCCCCGTCGATCAGGCGGGCGATGCCGCTCAATTGCTCGCCGTCGGCGTGAATGAAGACAAAGGCCCGGCGCACGCCGCGTTCGGCGGCGGTTTCCTTCGACGGCGGGCTGACCACCGAAACCAGTATCCCGCCCGGTTTCAACACCTGCCAAGAACGCTCCTGGGTGTCGCCGCCGATGGTGTCGAACACCACATCCACCGCTTTGACCGCATCTTCGAACCGGGTTTTGGTGTAATCGATGAATTGATCGGCCCCGAGTTCCGCCACCAATCCGGTGTTGACCGCCGAGGCGGTGGCGATCACCCGCGCGCCGCGCGCCTTGGCCAGTTGCACCGCCAAACTGCCGACCCCGCCGGCGGCGGCGTGGATCAGCACGGTTTGGCCGGCCTGCAAATCTGCGGCGTCCACCAGCGACTGCCACGCGGTCAGCGCGGCGAGCGGCACGGCGGCGGCGTGGGCGTGGTCCAGCGTGGCCGGTTTGCGGGCGACTTCGCCGGCTTTGACGGCGATGTATTCTGCGTAGCCGCCGTCGCGCTCGATGTCGGGCCGGACATAAACCTCGTCGCCCACCCTGAAACCGGCGGCGGCGGGACCGACCTCGACCACCTCGCCGGAGACATCCCAGCCGAGCACGAGCGGCAATTTTTGCTTGAGCGCGCCCTGCAGATAGCCTTCCCGAATTTTCCAATCCACCGGATTGACCGCCGCCGCCCGAACCCGGATCAAAAGATCGTCGGGATTGAGCTTCGGCATCGCCACATCTTCGTAATGCAGGACTTCAAGGCCGCCATAAGCGTGAATGCGCACGGCTTTCATCGTCAGTGTCATGCTGATCCTCCAAAAGCGGCCGCGAAACAGGATTTATTCGCGACCATATAAACATTGCCTCACCCGATCCATTCGGCAACCATAAATCATCGGCATTCTGCTAGGGTCCTTTGAGGTTTTCCACCATGCTCGTGTTCGATCGAAGGGAGGCGCGTCATGCGGCATAAGGCCGCGTTCGCTTTGCTGGGCGTCATCGCGGCGCTGGCCGGCTGCGGCAACGCCCGGCAAGCGCCGCCCGCCGAAGCGGTGCGACCGGTGCTGGTGCGGCCGGTCGCGGCGGGACAGGCGACGCCGGTGACTTACTCCGGCGAAGTGCGCGCCCGTTACGAATCGGATCTGGCGTTTCGGGTGCCAGGCAAGCTGATCGCCCGTCTCGCCGATGTCGGCGCTCGGGTGGAGCGCGGCCAAGCCTTGGCCAAACTCGATCCCGCCGACCTGCGGCTCAACGCCGACGCCGCCAGAGCGCAGCTTGCCGCCGCCGAGAGCGATTATGCTCTGGCCGAAGCCGAACAGGGCCGCTATTCCGCCCTGCTGGAAAAAAAGCTGATCGCGCGATCGCTCTACGACGCCAAGGTCACCGCTTATCGGGCGGCCAAGGCCAGGCGGGATCAGGTGCGCGCGCAGATGACCGTCATCGGCAACCAGGAGAACTACAGCACCTTGAGCGCCGATCAGGCCGGCGTGGTGACGGGGGTATTGGCCGAGGTCGGACAGGTGGTCGCGGCGGGCCAGCCGGTCGTGCGGGTGGCGCGCAGCGCCGAAAAAGAGATCGCGATCCATATTCCCGAGGGTCAAGTGGCCGACGCGCGGGCGGCGAAAGCGATGTGGGTCACGCTGTGGGCGCGACCGGAATTGCGGCTGCCCGCCGAGTTGCGGGAGCTTTCGCCCACCGCCGATGCGGCGACCCGCACCTATGGCGCCCGCGTCCGTCTGCTGGCGACCGATCCGGTGGTACAACTGGGGATGACCGCGCAAGTGGCCCTGCAAACCCCGACCTCCGACGCCGAGCTGGTAGTGCCGCTGACGGCGGTCGTCGATCGGGGCAATGGGCCGGCCGTTTGGGTGGTGGTGGACGATAAAGCCCAGCGCCGCCCGGTCGAAATCCGCCGATATCGCGAAGATGGCGCGGTGCTGGCCGGGGGGGTGCGAGCCGGGGAGCAGGTCGTGACCGTCGGCGCGCACAAACTGGTCGCCGACCAGCGGGTGCGGCCGGTGGTTCAGGACGCCGCGACCGCCGCCACAGCGCGATGACCGGCTTCAATCTGTCGGCTTGGGCGATCCGGCATCGCGCGCTGGTCGGATTCTTTATCGCCGCCGCCGCGCTGATGGGGATCTACGGCTACCAGCGGCTCGGTCAGGCGGATGACCCGCCGTTCACCTTCAAGGTCATGGTGATCCGCGCCCTGTGGCCGGGCGCGACGGCGCTGGAAGTCGAACAGCACGTCACCGACCGGATCGAAAAGAAATTGCAGGAAACCCCGCAAGTCGACCGGCTGGTGAGCTATTCCCGCCCCGGCGAGTCGGTGGTGCTGTTTGTGGCGAAAGACTCCGCGCCGGCTTCGGCGATTTCGCAGGTGTTTTATCAGGTCCGCAAAAAAGTCGGCGACATCCGCCACACGTTGCCGCCCACCTTGCTGGGGCCGTTTTTCAACGACGAGTTCGGCGATGTCTACGGCAACATCTACGCCTTGGTGTCGGACGAGCTGAGCTACGCCGAACTGAAAGTTTATGCCGACCGCATCCGGGATCGGCTGCTGCGGGTCGGCCAAGTCGCCAAGGTCGACCTGTTCGGCGAGCAGGACGAAAAAATCTATATCGAGCTCGCCAACGCCAAGCTGGCCGCGCTCGGCCTGGACCTCAACGGCGTGCTCCAGGCGCTGTCGCGCCAAAATGCGGTAGCCGGCGCGGGTTTCTACGAAACCGCCAGCGACCGGATTTACTTGCGTCCCAGCGGCGCGTTCGACACCGTCGAGGATGTGCGCGAGACGGTGATCCGCGCCGGCGGCCGGGCGTTTCGCCTCGGCGACATCGCCGAAGTCCGGCGCGGCTACGTCGATCCGCCCGCGCCGCGCGTGCGCTATGGCGGGCGCCAAGCCATCGCCGTCGGCGCGGTGATGACCCTCGGCGGCGATATCATCCGGCTCGGCCGCGACCTGCGGGCGGAGGTCGAACGCTTGCAAAACCAGTTGCCGCTCGGCGTGGATTTGCGGGAGGTCGCCAGCCAGCCGGATGTGGTGAAACGCTCGATCGACAATTTCATCAAGGCGCTGGCGGAGGCGGTGTTGATCGTTTTGGCGGTCACTTTCTTCAGCCTGGGGCTGCGCACGGGCATGGTGGTGGCGCTCTCGATCCCGCTGGTGCTGTCGGTCACCTTCCTGCTGATGTGGCTGTTCAACGTCGGCTTGCACAAGATTTCGCTGGGCGCGCTGATTTTGGCCCTGGGCCTGCTGGTGGACGACGCCATCATCGCCGTGGAGATGATGTGGGTCAAAATGGAGGAAGGTTGGGAGCGCGCCAGGGCCGCCGCTTTCGCTTATACCAGCACCGCCGGGCCGATGCTGTCGGGCACGCTGGTCACCATGGCCGGGTTCCTGCCCATCGCCACCGCGCGCTCCTCCACCGGCGAGTACACCATTTCCATTTTCCAGGTCAACGCCATGGCGCTGTTGGCGTCGTGGCTGGCGGCGGTCGTGGTGATTCCCTGGCTCGGCTATCAGATGTTGCCGGACCCGCGCGCGCCGCACAGGCTCGGGCTGTGGACGCGATGGCGCCAGCGCGCCCGCCGACACGCGGTCGAGCCGGCGGTGGCGGGCGTCCACAGCGAATACGAGGTTTACCACACGCCGTTTTACCGCCGCTTTCGCGGCGTCGTGGAGTGGTGCGTGAGCCATCGCTGGACGGTCATCGCCATCACCGTCGCGCTGTTCGCGCTGGCCATCGCGGGATTCGGCAAAGTGCAACAACAATTTTTCCCGGTTTCGACCCGTTTGGAACTGATGGTGGATTTGCGCTTGCCGGAAGGCTCTTCGCTCAAGGGGGTGGAAGCGGAAGTGCGCAAGCTGGAAAACGCGCTGCAGAAAGAATCGGGCATCGACAACTTCGTGGCTTATGTCGGTTGGGGCGCGCCGCGCTACTACCTGGGTTTGGACCAGCAATTACCGGCCGCCAACTACGCCCAGTTCGTCGTTCTGACCGATGGCGCCGAAGCGCGCGAGGCGCTGCGGGCGCGGCTCATCCATCTATTTCAAAAAGATTTTTCCGGCTTAAACGCCAACGTCACCCGGGTCGAGAACGGGCCGCCGGTGGGTTTTCCGGTCCAGTTCCGGGTGTCCGGTCCCGACTTGCCGGCGCTGCGGGCGCTGGCCGAGGACATCGCGGCGGTGATGCGCGGCAATCCGCACCTCAGCAACGTGCAGTTCGATTGGGACGAACAGTCCAAGGTCGTCGGCATCGAAATCGATCAGAACAAGGCCCGGCTGCTGGGTTTGAGCAGCCAGGATGTGGCGCAGGTGCTCAATACCGCGATCAACGGTTTGGCGGTCACCGCTTATCGCGAACGCGACAAGTCGATTGAAGTGGTCTTGCGCGCGGATGCGCCGTCGCGGACCCAATTGAGCCTGCTCGGCGAGCTGACCGTCCCAACAGCGGGCGGCCAGCGCGTGCCGCTCGCGCAGGTCGCGCGGCTTCGCTACGGTTTCGAGCCGGGCGTGATCTGGCGGCGCGACCGGTTGCCGACCATCACGGTGCGGGCCAACGTTTACGGCGAGATTCAGCCGGCCACGGTGACGGCGCAAATCGAGCCCTTGCTCGCGCCCGTTCGCGCCAAACTGCCGCAAGGGTTTCGGCTGGAAACCGGCGGCACGGTGGAGGAGTCGGCCAAGGGACAGGGGTCGGTGGCGGCCGGCGTTCCCTTGTTCGCGCTGGTCGTGCTGACGATCCTGATGATCCAGCTACAGAATATCTCGCGGGTGATCATGGTGATATTGACCGCGCCGCTGGGCTTGATCGGCGTGACGCTGTTTTTATTGCTGTTCGATCAGCCGTTCGGCTTCGTGGCGATGCTGGGCACCATCGCGCTATTTGGGATGATCATGCGCAATTCGGTGATTCTGGTGGATCAAATTCAGCAGGATATCGCGGCCGGCCGCGGCGAATGGAAAGCCATCGTCGAATCGACCGTGCGCCGGTTCCGGCCTATCGTGCTGACGGCGGCGGCGGCGGTGCTGGCGATGGTGCCGCTGTCGCGCAACGCTTTTTTTGGGCCGATGGCGGTCGCGATCATGGGCGGGCTGATCGTCGCGACGTTGTTGACTTTGCTGTTTTTGCCCGCGCTCTACGCCGCGTGGTACCGGGTGCAACGCGCCGAGCCGGTTTTGGCGGCTTCCGCCCGTTGAGCCGCCATGCCCGTTTTGGCGGACTTGCTCGCGACCGGAAGCCCTTGAAAGGGGTGCCGGACGCGATGCGCCCGGTTGTGGAAACGGCAAGGGCGGACCCGAAGATCCGCCCTGGAGTTGAAGTCCGCCAGCAACAGGCTAACGGCAACGAGCGTTACGGCAGCTTGCGCAATGTCGGTTCGCGCGCCCACTGGCGCGTTTTGGCGGCCGCGACGAAAGCGTTGGCGTCGCCCGCTTTGACCACGCCGGCATCGGGTTGCACGCCGGCGGCTCGCAATACCGCTTGCGCGCCGGCG
>JAEUPW010000153.1 GCA_016790045.1 Candidatus Competibacteraceae bacterium | reverse complement strand
TGGCTGGGGCTGCATTTCCGGCTGGATGCCCTGTCCGCGTTTTTCATGGTCGTGGTCAATCTCGGCGGCGCGGTCGCCAGCCTGTTCGGGTTGGGCTACGGCGCGCACGAGCGCGCGCCGGAACGGGTGCTGCCGTTTTATCCGGCCTTTCTGGCGGGCATGAACGGGGTGCTGCTGGCCGACGATGCCTTTGCTTTTTTGTTCGCCTGGGAGTTCATGTCGCTCGGGTCGTGGGCGCTGGTGATGGCCCACCATCGGGAGCCGGCCAATCTCCGCGCCGGCTACCTCTATCTGGTCATGGCCTGTTTTGGCACGCTCGCGCTGTTGCTGGCGTTCGGGTTGCTGGCGGGGCCTGATGGCGGTTACGGCTTTGAGGCGATGCGGGCGAGCCCGACCGCGCCGGGGCTGGCGGCGCTGGTGCTGGCGTTGGCGCTGCTGGGGGCTGGCTCCAAAGCGGGCTTGGTGCCCTTGCACGTCTGGTTGCCGCTGGCGCATCCCGCCGCGCCGAGCCACGTATCGGCGCTGATGAGCGGGGTGATGACCAAGGTGGCGGTGTACGGCTTTATCCGCATCGTGTTCGATCTGTTGGGCGGCGAGTCGGCGACGTGGTGGTGGGGCGCTATCGTGCTGGCGGCGGGCGGCATCACCGCCGTGCTCGGCGTGCTCTACGCCCTGATGCAGCACGATCTGAAGCGCTTGCTCGCCTATCACACCGTCGAAAATATCGGCATCATCTTCATCGGCCTGGGGCTGGCGCTGGCGTTTCAGGCCAATCTGCTGTATTTCAACGCCGCGCTGGCGCTGACCGCCGCGCTGTTTCACGTCCTCAACCATTCGCTGTTCAAGAGCTTGCTGTTTCTCGGCGCGGGCGCGGTGCTGACCGCCACCGGCGAGCGCGACATGGAGCGGCTGGGCGGGCTGATCCACCGGATGCCGCAGACCGCGCTGGCGTTTTTGATCGGCTCGGCGGCGATTTCGGCGCTGCCGCCGCTCAACGGCTTCGTCTCGGAGTGGATGACCTTTCAGGCGATCTTGAACAGTCCGGAACTGCCGCAGTGGCTGCTCAAATTCCTGGTGCCGGCGGTCGGCGCGCTGCTGGCGCTGTCCGCCGCCCTGGCCGCCGCCTGTTTCGTCAAAGCGTTCGGCATCACCTTCCTCGGCCGGCCGCGTTCGCCGGTCGCCGCCGAGGCGCGGGAAACCGACCGCTTTTCCTTGGTCGCGATGTTTGCGCTGGCCGGCCTGTGCCTGCTGGCCGGCATCTTGCCGGGCTTGGTGGTCGATGGCCTGGGGCCGGTGGTGGGCTTGCTGAACGGCGGCGCGCGGTTGGCCGATCAGTACCATCAACCCTGGTTGACGCTGGTGCCGGTAGGCCCGCTCAAGAGCACCTATAACGGCTTGCTGGTGATGGTGTTCATGGCGCTGTCCGGGTTGGCCGCCGCGCTGTTGATCCACCGATTCGCCTCCAGCGCGGCCCGGCGCGGCCCGGCCTGGGATTGCGGCTTTCCCGACGCCAGCCCGATGACGCAATACACCGCCGGCAGTTTCGCCCAACCGATCCGCCGGGTGTTCGGCAGCATCGTGTTCCAAGCCCGCGAGCGGGTGACGATGCCGCCGCCCGGCGATTTGCGGCCGGCGCGTTTGGAGGTGGAGTTGCGCGATCCGGTTTGGGAGCGCGGTTACGCGCCCATCGCCGCTGCGGTGATCGCGCTTTCGACCCGTTTCAACTACCTGCAATATCTCACCATCCGCCGCTATTTGAGCCTGGTGTTCGGCGCGCTGATCCTGTTGCTGCTGGGGATGGCCTTATGGCGCTGATCGACTATCTGGTGCAGGGCGGCCAGATGCTGCTGGTGCTTTTGCTCGCGCCGCTGCTGACCGGCTGGGTGCGCTGGATCAAGGCGCGGCTGTTGCGCCGGCGCGGGCCATCGCCGCTGCAACCCTACCGCGATCTGCTCAAACTGTCGCGCAAGGACGTGGTGCTGGCCGAATCCGCGTCCTGGCTGTTCCGGGTCGCGCCCTATCTGATTTTCGCCGCGCTGTGGGTGGCGGCGGCGCTGGTGCCGACCTTCGCCGGCGGGTTGCCGTTCACCTGGGCGGCCGATTTGATCGCCATCGTCGCGCTGCTCGGCACCGCCCGCTTTTTTCTGGCGCTGGCCGGCCTCGATGTCGGCACCAGCTTTGGCGGGATCGGCTCCAGCCGCGAGATGATGATCGCCTCCTTGGCCGAGCCGGCGATGCTGATGATGGTGTTTACGCTGTCGCTGCTGGCCGGCACCACCGAATTGTCTTCGGTCGCGCGCTTCATGTTGACCGCCGATGTCGGCCTGCGGGTGTCGCTGGCGCTGGCGCTGCTGGCGCTGGTGATCGTGGCCATCGCCGAAAATGCCCGCATCCCCGTGGACAATCCGGCGACCCATCTGGAATTGACCATGGTGCACGAGGCGATGGTGCTGGAATATTCCGGCCGCCATCTGGCGCTGATCGAGCTGGGTTCCTCGCTCAAGTTGCTGCTGTATCTGTCGCTGATCGCCAGCATCTTCGCGCCGTGGGGAATGGCGACCGCCGGGGCGGGTTCGGGCGCGTATTTCCAGGGCTTGGCGATCTACATCGCCAAATTGGCCTTGGGCGGGTTTTTGCTGGCGCTGTTTGAATCCAGCATCGCCAAGATGCGGGTGTTTCGGGTCGATCAGTTCTTGGGCGCGGCGCTCATGCTGGGTCTGCTCGGCGCGCTGTTGCTGTTCGTGTCGCGGAGCCTGTGATGCACGGCCTGGAATTCGACATCGCCCATTTCCTGGCCGGCGGCATGGTGGTGCTGAGCTTTCTGCTGCTGTATCAGGATCGGGTGTACGCGCTGCTCAACATCTTCGCTTTGCATTCGCTGGTGCTGGCGCTGGCGGTCGGCTGGCAAGCCTACATTCAGGAAGCCCATCATCTGTACGTGACCGCCGGCATCGCGCTGCTGTTCAAGGCCATCGTGATCCCGATGGCGCTGCGCCGCATCGTCCGGCAACTGGGCATCCACCGCACCCTGGAAGTGGTGGGCGGGGTGGGCCGGGACATGCTGGCCGGCGCGGCGCTGGTGGCGCTGGCGATCATGGTCATGCTGCCGGTGACGGCGGGGGCGGACGCGCTGGCGCGCGAGGATTTGGCCTTCGCCCTGGCGGTGCTGTTGCTGGGATTGCTGTTGATGGTCAACCGCCACAACGCCATCAGCCTGGTGATCGGCTTCATGTCGCTGGAAAACGGCCTGGTGCTGGCCGCCGCCGGGGCGCGCGGGATGCCGCTGGCGGTGGAAATCAGCGTCGCGTTTTCGGTGCTGATCGCGCTGATCGTGATCGGCGTGTTCCTGTTCCGCATCCGCGAGCGTTTCGACAGCGTGGACATGCAGGCGATGGATAGCTTTCGGGAGAGCCGGCGCAAATGAGCGTTCTCGGCGGATTGGCGATGGCGGTGTTGCTGCTGGTTCCGGCCGGCGCGGGATTGGCGCTGGTGGCGCTGTCCAGCTATCGGCTCGGGGCGCGGCTCAATGTCGGCGCGGCGCTGGCGAGTTTTCTGGCCGCGCTGCTGCTGATCTGGGCGCGGCCGGAGGCCAATCTCTACTTGCGGGTGGATGATTTTAACATCTATCTGATCGTGTTGAATAATCTGGTCAGCTTCACCACCAGCGTGTTCAGCGCCAGCTATATCGCCCACGAATTGGAAACCGGCAAGCTGACGCCCGCCTATCTGCGCTTTTATCACGCGACCTACCAAGCCTTGCTGTTCGCGATGAATTTGGCGCTGCTCGCCAACAATATCGGCCTCTTGTGGGTGGCGATCGAACTGGCGACGCTGATCACCGTGCTCATGGTGGGTTTGTACCGGACGCCAGCGGCGCTGGAGGCGGCGTGGAAGTATTTCATCCTCGGCAGCCTCGGCATCGCGCTGGCGCTATTCGGCACCATCTTGGTGTATCTGGCGGCGCAGCCGGTGATGGGGCAGGGCTTGCCGGCCATGGCCTGGGATCGGCTGCTGGCGCACGCCAAACAGTTCGATCCGGCGCTGCTCAATCTGGCGTTCGTGTTCCTGCTGCTCGGCTATGGCACCAAGGCGGGGCTGGTGCCGTTGCACGCCTGGTTGCCCGACGCCCACGCCGAAGGCCCGACCCCGATTTCGGCGGTGCTGTCCGGTTTGCTGCTGAACGTGGCGCTGTACGCGGTATTGCGTTTCAAGATGCTGATGAGCGCCAATCCCGGAGCCTTGGCGCCGGGGCCGCTGATGGTCGGCCTCGGCCTGCTGTCGCTGGCTTTCGCCGGCTTGATGCTGTACCGGCGGGGCGATATCAAGCGCCTGTTCGCCTATTCGTCCATCGAGCACATGGGCATCATCGCCTTCGCCTTCGGCATGGGCGGCCCGCTCGCCAATTTCGCCGGCCTGTTGCACATGACTATGCACAGCTTGACCAAATCGGCGATTTTCTTCGCGGTGGGCCACATCTCCCAAGTCAAGGGCACCCAGCGGATTTCGACTATACGCGGCCTGACCGCCAGTCATCCGGCGCTGGGCTGGGGGCTGGTGGCGGGGGTGGTCGCCATCGCCGGGATGCCGCCGTTTGGGGTGTTCATGAGCGAATTTCTGGTGGTCAGCTCCACTTTCGCCCGCCAGCCGCTGCTCGCCTTGCCGCTGGTTTTGGGCTTGTTGCTGGCCTTCGGCACGCTGTTGTGGCGGGTGCACGGGCTGGCGTTCGGGGTGCCGGACAACGCGCCCGCCGCGCCGGTTAAAGCGAGCGTGTGGCCGATGTGGGTCCATCTGGGCCTGGTGCTGTTGGCGGGAATCTGGCTGCCGGGGCCGCTGGTCGCCTGGTTCCATCACGTCGCGGTGCTGTTGGGCTGAAGGGGACACGATGAGCGACGGTTCCAAGTTGCAAGCGGCCTTAAGCGCCGGCCAACCGGTCGCCGGCCATCGGCCCTGGACCCGCGCGGTAGTGAGCCCCGCGCTGTGGCATGACCTGATTCAAGGGCTCGCCGGCGGCACGTGGAGCTTGCTCGGCTTTTGGGGCGAGCCGGATGCGGTGCATCTGGCCTTGTGCGAGGAATCGAGCGGGACCTTGGGTATCGCCAGTTTGGCCTGCCCGGACGGCCAATTTCCCTCGGTCGCTCGCCGCCATCCGCCCGCGCAGCGCCTGGAGCGCGCCATCGTCGATCTGTTCGGCCTGCAAGCGAGCGACGCGCCGGACCATCGCCCTTGGCTGGATCACGGGCGCTGGCCGCTGGCCTATCCCCTCGCCGAAACGCAAGGGCGGAGGCGCGAGTTGCCGCCCTATGCGTTTCTGCCGGTAGAGGGCGAAAGCCTGCATCAAATTCCGGTGGGGCCGGTGCACGCCGGCATCATCGAGCCCGGCCATTTCCGCTTCACCGCCAACGGCGAGGCGGTGGTCCGCCTGGAGCAGCGGCTGGGCTACGTGCACAAAGGCATCGAGTCCCTGTTGCGCGGCGCGAGCGTGGAACGGGCGGCGCGGCTGATCGGGCGAGTATCGGGCGACAGCACCGTCGCTTACGCGCTGGCCTTCGCCCGCGCAATCGAGGCGGCAACCGAAACCGAAATTTCCGACCGCGCCCATTGGCTGCGGGCCTTGATGGCCGAGCTGGAGCGGCTGGCCAACCATTGCGGCGATTTCGGCGCGATTTGCAACGATGCGGCCTTCGCCCTCATGCTGGCCCATTGCGGCGTATTGCGGGAAAAGGTGCTGCGCGCCAGCGCCGCCTGTTTCGGGCATCGCTTGCTGATGGATTGCATCGTTCCCGGCGGGGTCGGCGCCGATGTGTCGCCGGAAGGGGAAAAGGCGCTGCGCGAGCTGATCGCCGAATTCCGCCGCCGGTTTCCGCCGCTGATCGATTTGTACGACAGCACCGCCTCGTTGCAAGATCGCACCGTCTCCACCGGTTTCGTTCGACCAGCTCTCATCAAACAATTCGGTTGCGGCGGCGTTATCGGCCGGGCCGGGGGCCGCGCCTTCGACGCCCGCCGCCAGCCCGGTTATCCGCCTTACGATCAACTGGAATTCAAGGTTCCGGTGTTGGCCGACAGCGATGTCAACGCCCGTGTCTGGGTGCGCATCCGCGAAGTCGAGCAGAGCCTGAGCCTGATCGAGCAGCTTTTAAACGGGTTGCCCGCCGGGCCGGTGCGCGGCGCGCTGCATCGCCTCGAACAAGCCGGCGAAGGCGTGGCGCTGGTCGAAGGCTTTCGCGGCGATGTGCTGGTCTGGCTGCGATTGAACGTTGATGGCACCATAGCCCGCTGCCATCCGCGCGACCCGTCCTGGTTCCAGTGGCCGCTGCTGGAGGCCGCCATCGAGAACAACATCGTGGCGGATTTCCCGCTGTGCAATAAATCTTTTAACTGCTCGTATTCGGGCCACGATCTGTAGCCGTCGCCATGCGCAAACTCTTGTTGCAAAGCCTGCTGCAACGGCCGCTGACGGTTGCCGCGCCCGCGCCCTCGGAGCAAGCGCTAGCCGAACTGGCGTCGAAAGTCGGTCAAGCCGCCCGGCGGCGGCTCGGCCGCAGCTTGGCCATCCGCGAGGTGGACGCCGGTTCCTGCAATGGCTGCGAGCTGGAAATCCACGCGCTCAACAACGCCTTTTACGATTTGGAGCGCTTCGGTTTCCACTTTGTCGCCTCGCCCCGGCACGCCGATGTGCTGCTGGTGACCGGCCCGGTGACGGCCAACATGCGCGAGGGGCTGGAGCGGACTTACGCCGCCACGCCCGATCCGAAATGGGTGGTGGCGGTCGGCGATTGCGGGCGGGACGGCGGCGTCTTTGACGGCAGTTACGCCTGCGTCGGCGGCGTTTCCGCCGTCATACCGGTCGATCTGCACATCCCCGGCTGTCCGCCCGATCCCATGCGGCTATTGCAAGGTTTGCTGGCGCTGTTGCGGTCCGCTTGATATGTTGACCCTGCCCGATGACTTCCGGCCGGCCTTGCTGCCGGAGGGCGACGCCGATACGCCGGTGCAATGGTTCGTCTTTTCCGGCGGCAATCTGCTGGTGCGACCCGTGGGCGATAGCGTCGAATTGCCGGTCGCTTCGATTTGGCCGTTCGCCAAGCTGGCGACCGCGCGCCGCTTGTGCTTGGGCTCCTTGCGGGGTCGACCCTGCCATGCTGCCGAGGTCGAAACCGCGACGCCGCCGCCGGGCATGCGTTTCGAGAGCTTGCGGGCGCTGTGGACCCGCCTGGACGAAGCGTTGCTCGGGGTGGCCAGCCATGCGGCGCAACTGATCGAATGGGATCGCGGCCATCAGTTTTGCGGGTGCTGCGGCGCGCCGACCCAGCGGCGGGCCGACGAGCGCGCCCGGCATTGCGCCGCCTGCAATTCGATGGCCTATCCCCGTTTGTCGCCGGTGGTGATGGTGCGGGTGGTGCGCGACGGCGAGATCCTGCTAGCTCGCGCGCCGCGGTTCGCGCCGGGCGTCTATAGCGTGCTGGCGGGCTTCGTGGAAGCGGGCGAAACCCTGGAACAAGCCATCCATCGCGAAGTCTTAGAGGAAGTGAACATCCAAGTCCGCAATTTGCGCTATTTCGCCAGCCAATCCTGGCCCTTCCCCCATTCCTTGATGATCGCGTTCACCGCCGATTACGCCGGAGGGGAGTTGCGCGCGGATGGGCGGGAAATCGTCGAGGCCGGCTGGTTTGCGCCCGATCATTTGCCGGGATTGCCCAGCCCGATGAGCATGGCCTGGCGGTTGATCGACGATTTCGCGGCGGGCGCGGGGTGAGCGGTGTTGCGACAGGAGCGCGCGCCGTTTGCCGATTCCCGCGAACTGCGGTTCGCGGCGCTTTGGGACCGCGCCATGGGCGGTGCGCCCGCGACGGCGGGGTCCGTTTACGGGCGATTGGCGAAACTCTATGGCGAATCCCACCGCCGTTATCACACCTTCGACCACATCTGGCATTGCCTGGAAGAATTCGACGGGGCGACGCTTTTGGCGGAGGATCCCGACAGCGTCGAACTCGGGCTGTGGTTCCACGATGCGATCTACCGGCCGGGTGCGCCGGACAACGAGCGACGCAGCGCCAACCTGTTTCGGCAATGCGCGGCGGGCTGCGAGGATCTGGCGCTGCAACGGCAGGTGGGCGAGCTGATCATGGCCACGACTCACCGCAAGCCGCTGGAGCGACGGGACGAGCAACTGATCGCCGACATCGACCTGTCCGGCTTCGGGTTGGCGTGGGAGGCGTTCGAGCGCGACGGTCAACGGGTTCGCGCGGAGTTTCCAGAGGTTGACGATAGCCGGTATTATCCGGGCTTCCTGCGGTTTTTGCGCGGCTTGCAGGAACGTTCAACCTTTTTCTACACGGACTATTTTCGGCGGCGCTACGAACGCACCGCGCGCGCTAACCTGCGACGCTTGGTCGAGAGTTTGAGCGCTCGCGGTTATAGTCCCGTCTGACGACGCGCGTTTAGAGGCTCAGAACATGGCGCAAAAGCTGAGCGACCTGATGTCCGGACTGGGCGACCGGCCGGCATCGGGCGAACAAGTTTCGGCGACTGTACTGTTCGCCGATATGTGCGGCAGTACCCGGCTGTTCGAACAGCACGGCGATTGGCGGGCGAGGCAAATCGAAAGCCGGGTGTTGGCCGTGCTTTCGGCCAAAGCGGTCGAATTCGATGGAAAGGTCATCAAGACCATCGGCGATGAAATCATGTGCCGCTTTCCGAATCCGGAGAGCGGGGTGAGCGCCGCCTGCGACATGCACGCGGCGCTCAAAGACGACCCGAAATTGCGGGAGTTGAACATCGCGGTCAAGATCGGGTTGCATAACGGCCTGGTTTTGATCGAACAGGGCGATCTGTTCGGCGATGCGGTCAACGTCGCGGCCCGGATGGTCTCTCAAGCCAAAGCCGATCAGATCATCACCACCCGCGAAACGGTCAACCTGTTGGCGGACGATTGGGCGCAGACGATTCGCAGCCTCGGTCGGGTGCGGGTTCGCGGCAAGCAAGACGAACTGGAAATCTGCGAAGTGCTCTGGCAGGAAGAGACCGCCAGCCTGACCCAGCTTTTCAACGTGGACCGGCAGGAAGAACTGCGCCTGCTGTTGCAGCAGCGGTTGATTCTGGAATACGGCAGCTACAAGATCGATATCAAACCGGCCGGTCAACCCTTTCGGATGGGGCGCGGCACGCAGAATGATTTGGTCATCGACCGCGAGTTGGTCTCGCGCAGTCACGCCGACATCGAATTCCGGCAGGGCAAATTTATCCTGGTCGATCACAGCACCAACGGCACTTATCTGATGCTGGAGAACGGGTCGCGTTTCTTCGTGCGCCGGGAAGAATTCACCTTGCAGGATCGCGGCATTATCTGTTTGGGTCAGGCGGTTTCCAAGGAGAAACCCGATCTGATTCACTACGCTTGCGGCGTTCTTTGAGGGTCATGCCGGGACGCTGAACGGCCGCTAGGCCATTCCCGGCGCGCCCCTGCCCTTGTCAAATTCCGGTCAAAGCACCTGCTTCAGAAAGGTTTGCGCTCTGGGTTCCCTGGGGGCGGCGAAAAATTCGGCGGGCGGGGCATCTTCCAGAATTTTGCCAGCGTCCATGAACAGCACCCGCTGCGCCATCTCGCGAGCGAAGCCCATTTCGTGGGTCACCACCGCCATGGTCATGCCTTCCCGCGCCAGTTGTTGCATCACGTCCAAGACCTCGCCGACCATCTCCGGGTCGAGCGCGCTGGTCGGCTCGTCGAACAGCATCACCTTGGGGTCCATCGCCAGCGCGCGGGCGATGGCGACCCGCTGTTGCTGGCCGCCCGATAAGCGAGACGGGTATTCGTGCGCCTTTTCGGCGATATCGACCTTGGTCAGCAGCGCCATCGCCTTGCTCTCGGCTTCGTCCGCCCCGCGCTTGCGCACGACCCGTTGCGCCAGCGTAACGTTTTCCAAAACGGTCTTGTGCGGGAAAAGGTTGAAGTGCTGGAACACCATGCCGACTTCGCGGCGCACCGTGTTGATGTTGGTTTTGCTGTGGCCCAAATCCACGCCGTCGATGATGACCTGACCGTCGTCGAACGCTTCCAAGCCGTTGAGGCAGCGCAGGAACGTGGACTTGCCGGAACCCGACGGCCCGATGATGACCACCACCTCGCCCTTGCTGACATGCGTGGAAACATTGTCCACCGCGCGCACCGGCTTGCCGCGGCCGGCGAATACTTTGACCAGATTGTTGACTTCAATCACTCCGAGCAAACCTCCGTTCCAGCCAGAACAGCAACTGCGATAGCAGCGAAGTCACCGCGAGATAGAGCAGGGCGACGGTGAACCAGATTTCGAAGGTGGCGAAACTGGAAGTGATGATCTCCCGGCCGCTTTTGGTCAAATCGGTGATGGCGATGACCGAAACCAGCGACGAATCCTTGATCAGGCTGATGAACTGTCCCGCCAGCGGCGGCAACACCCGCTTGAAGGCTTGCGGCAGCACGATGTGGACCATGGTGTCGGTCGCGGTCATCCCCAGCGAGCGGGCCGCTTCGGTTTGGCCCTTGGCGATGGATTGGATGCCGGCGCGGATGATTTCGGCGGTGTACGCGCCGACAAACAGCGCCAAAGCGCCCACGCCGGCGACGATCCGATCCAGATTTAAAACCGTGCCGATGAAAAAATAGAAGATGAAGATCTGCACCAAAAGCGGCGTGCCGCGAATCAGCTCGATATAAAATACCGCCAGACCGCGCAGCGCGGGGTTGGGGGACAAGCGGCACAAGCCGGTGATCAGGCCGACAATCAACCCGATAAAGCCGGAGACGAAGGAAATCCAGATCGTGACCCACAATCCTCGGGTCAACGGGCCGATTTTCCAGTGCCGTTGCGCGCCGATCTCATCGCCCTCGGCGAGCGAATCGCCCGCCTTGATCTTCAAAGTGTCGGTCGCAACCGAAACGGTGGCCGGCTGGCCGCCATCGGCGGGCGTGATTTCCACCCGGCTATCAGCGCCATCGGGACGGATTTGACTGGCTAAACCGGCGAATGGAGCGGATTGCGCCTGCTCGTCCTGATAAAAGAAATATTGCGGCACCCGCTCCCAGCGCCATTCGTAATTGACCCGTTTGGTCGCGACCCACAGGCCGACCGCCAGGGCCAACAGGATGAGCCCCAGCAGCGCGTACCAGGGCCACTCGGCTTCGCGTCGTTTGAGGGGCACGGCTACTGCACGTCTTTCAGCCAGTCCGTGTTCTTAAACCACTTGTGAAGCAATTTTTGATGGGTGGTGTCTTGTTTGATCTTGGCCAAAAAGTCATTGATCGCTTTCAGGAAGTCCGGGTCGCCCTTGGCGATGGCCCAACCGATGGGCTCTTCGGTGAAGGGTTGATCGAGAAAGATGAGTTTGCCCTCGCCGCGCTGGACGTTGGCGACAAGATTGTACGGGGCGTCGTAGACGAAGGCGTCGACCTTGCCGTTGACCACTTCCATGACGCCTTCCGCTTCCGTTTCGTAAGAGAAATATTTGGCCTTGGGCAAGTGCTTCTTGGCGGCGATTTCGCCGGTGGTGCCCAGCTTGGAGGCGATTTTGTAGTCCGGGCTGTTCAAGTCGCTGTAGGATTTGACTTTGTTGCCCAATTCCTTGCGGAGCAGAACCGTCTGGCCGATGAGCATGTACGGATTCGAAAAATCGATTTTTTCCTTGCGCTCGTCGGTGATGGTCATGCCGCTCATGATGATGTCGCATTTGTTGGTCAGCAGCGCCGGGATGATGCCGTCCCAGGCGGTGCTGACCAAATCCAGCTTGGCCGCGCCAAGCTCCTTGGCCATGAGCGCGGCCAGATCGGGATCGAAACCGATAATCTTTCCGCGCTTGTCGGTCATTTCGAAGGGCATGTAGGCCGGCTCCGTGCAAACCCGCAGACCGTCTTTTTTGATTTGGTCCAGTTTACCGGCCCAGGCAGCCGGCCCTCCCAGGCTGAAGGCGGCGACTACGGCAAGCGCGACCAAGCGGTTTTTCATGCGGGAATTCTCCTTTGAGCGGTTGGGACGCCAAGCTAAGCCGGCGAGGCGACGCCGGCTTAAAAAGTTGGTAGATCGACAGATAGTATAAGGTGATTTGGAGAATTTTAAGGCGGCAGCGGCGTTTCGAGCGCAAACTTTGGCGAGCGTCAAAGGCCGCTTCACCAGCCCGACTAGCGGCTTGAGGATGACAGAGCCTCCGGTTTCGCGAGTCGAGGCTCTGCTCTGGCCGGGCGGTTCTCGGTTGATTGTCTGCTAGCAACGCGCGAGCGCGCCGGCGGCGAGATCACGGTACATCTTTAAGCCATTCGGTGCTTTTAAACCACTTTTTGTACAAGGTGTACCGGGTGCCGTCTTTTTGGATCTTGGCCAAAAACTCGTTGGCCCAACGCAACAAGTCCGGATGGTCCTTGCTGATGCCCCAGCCGATGGGCTCGATGGTGAAGGGCGAGTCCAAAAAAGCCAATTTGCCCTCGGTGTGGCGTCCGAACGCGACCGCGTTATAAGGGGAGTCGAAAACGAAGGCGTCGACCTTGCCGCCGATCAGCGCCGAGATGGCCTCGTCCTCGGAATCGGCGGCGATGTATTGCGCTTTTGGAAGGTGCGCTTTGACCGCGGCTTCGCCGGTCGTGTTTCTTTTCGACATGACTTTATATTTGGGCTCGTTCAAGTCGCTGTGGGATTTGACTTGAGCGGCCAATTCCTTGCGGATCAGAGCGGTTTGACCGATGGCCACATAAGCGTTGCTGAAAGCAATTTTCTGGCTCCGCTCCTCGGTGACGCTCATTCCGCTCATGATGATGTCGCATTTGTTGGCCATAAGCGACGGAATAATGTCATCCCAAGCCGTTTTGACCATATCCAGCTTGGGCGCGCCCAGCTCCTTGACCATCAAAGCGGCGAGATCGGGGTCGAAACCGATGATGCTGCCTTGCTTGTCCAGCGTTTCGAACGGCATGTATGACGGGTCCAGGCAGACTCGCAACCCGTCTTTCCTGATTTGCTCCAGCTTGTTTGACCACGCGGGCGATCCATACAGGCCCAGCAGGATCAAGCCGGCCAAGATACACAGTCGGTGTTTCACGCGATAAACTCCCTTATCAATGGCTTTAAATTTACACGACCGAGGTTCCGTGAAGACGCTCACTGAAACCTTAAAGTGACATGCAAATTTGATTCCACCTGATAAGCGAGCGGTCGCTCAGGTCGATTTGCCCTCGTCGAGCAATTCGCGGATGATCATGCGCGCGCCGCACTTGGGGCAGCGCGGCATCTCCTCGATGGGGATGTAAATGATGAGCGTGTGCCGGCACCTGGGGCATTGAATCTGCACCGGCTCCGCCTTATCGCGCTGCATGGGCCAGCTCCTCGTCGACCGGGACACTCGGGGCGGCGAGGTTGGCGATGGCTCGCTCGAACCGGCGCAAGCCCTCTTGGATCAACTCGTCGGGAACGATCAGCGACGGCGCCAAGCGGATCACGTCGGGTCCGGCCACCAGCACCAGCAAGCCTTGGTCCAGCGCGGCTTTGATGAACTCCCGGCTGCGGCCGCGCCAGGGTTCGATCAGCTCGCAGCCCAACAGCAGCCCTTGGCCGCGCAAATCCCGGAAGATGCCGAAGCGCCCGTTGATCTGGCGCAAGCCGTCCATGAACAGATCGTGTTTCCGGCGCACGCCGGCCAACAAGCCCGGATCGGCCAACAGCTCCAACGCCGCGCCGGCGACCGCGCACGCCAGCGGATTGCCGCCGTAGGTGGTGCCGTGACTGCCGGCGGCGAGGCTGGCGGCAATGGTGGCGGTGGTCAGCATGGCGCTGATCGGAAACCCGCCGCCAAGCCCCTTGGCGGTCGTCAAAATATCGGGCGTGACCCCGTAGCCCATATAGGCATAAAGATGGCCGGTGCGCCCGTTGCCGCATTGGACTTCATCGAAGATCAGCAGCGCCCGATGCCGGTCGCACAGCTCGCGCACCCCTTGCAAAAATTCGGGGGTCGCGCCGGTGACGCCGCCTTCGCCCTGGACCGGCTCCACAATGACCGCGCAAGTGCGCTCGGAAATGGCGGCGGCGAAAGCGTTCAGATCGTTGAACGGAACGTGCGCGATACCCGGCGGCAGCGGCCCGAAACCCTCGGTGTATTTCGGCTGGCCGCCGACGGTGACCGTAAACAGGGTCCGCCCGTGAAAGGATTGGTTGAAGGCGATGATTTCGCGCTTGTCTGGCCCGGCATGGTCGGCCGCGTATTTGCGGGCCAGCTTGAGGGCCGCTTCGTTGGCTTCGGCGCCCGAGTTGGCGAAAAACACCCGTTCGGCAAAGGTCAACTCGCACAACCGTCGAGCCAACTTCAAGGCCGGTTCGTTGACCAGCACGTTGCTGACATGCCAAAGCTTTTGCGCCTGTTCGGTCAGTGCCGCCACCAGTTTCGGATGAGCGTGGCCCAGCACGGTGACGGCGATGCCGCCGGCGAAGTCGATGTAATCTCGCCCTTCCTGATCCCACAGGCGCGACCCTTCGCCACGAACGGGAACCACATCCGCCGGAGCGTAATTGGGCACCATGACGTCATCGAACAAGGCGCGGGTAACAGGAAGGGGGGTCATGAGCGTAATCCCGAACAAATTTTGGAATTTAAAATCATACCATTCGCGCTGACAGGGTTCACCGTATGTTTTATCGGGCAAATCCCGTCGCGATCGAGGCCGTTCCTCGATCTTATTGCAAGGAGTCATTCGCGCTAACCGATTGGAAGTGGGTTGTGGTTCTGGCGCGCGTTCTGATCGCGATAGCGCTGCCCGCTTGGGCGTTCCTCCAAGCCGATTTGCGCAGACCCTTTTGCTGGAATATCCCGCTCGCGCCGCTGGGCTACATCTCCGGCCTCGCCCATGCGTTATGGGTCACGGCCAAAAGATAATTTTTACGGGATTGACTGTAGGTTTTAAATGAGGCCCACCAGCCATTTGAGCGCCATCCAACTCAAGGAGAACAACAGCGCGAGGATGATAAACACCGAAGCCATGACGCCGATGGCCAAAAAGCGGCTGGATCGGGTCGTGATGACAGGATTGTCCAAATAGCGCTCCAGCAGTTTGACGTTGCGCGCATTGGCTTTCCAAGTCATGTCGAAAATATCGCCAGCGAACGGGATAAGACCGATGACAGATTCGAGGACGACGTTGAAAAACATCCGCAGCAAAACGCTTTTGGGCGCACCCAGCCGGACCGCCTCGCCCAGAATATACGTCGAGAGCGCGGCGCCCAGCGCATCGCCGATCCCTGGCACCAGCCCGATGAGGCTGTCGACGCCGATCCGATACCCGCCAAGTCCGGGCACGGGAATCGAATTGTCCAGAATCCAAGCCATCCGCTCCAAGCGGTGCTTCTTTTTCTGCGGGGGCTCAAAAGATTTTTTGGCTGCTAACGGTTCGATCACGCTCGATGTTCTCCTCAAACAATAGCCTAGGAATCAATGATAAGCGCATTCCTTCAACCCATTTTTTTGTAGCCGGTTACATAAATCGATTTCCTCGCCGGAAAGTTCTTTTCGCCAAACCTCGCTGTTTTTTTTAAACGTCCAATCGAAATTCAAACGCATCTTGTTTCCCAAGATATGATGATCATATTTTTGTTTTAGATACATATTTTCATCAAATTCTACCGCAAGGAACGCGCAGATCCTTTGTAGCTCGGCTATTGGATTCTCGCACAAATCTTCATAGCGAATTATCAGAAGCTTTAACTTGGAACGGTGGGCTGCTTTAAGCCGTGAAATTTCGTTTAAATAGCCTTGCCATTTATGGGCGATAAAGGGATCGCTCTCCGTTGTGGTGGGATTGGCTTTTTTATAAGAGTGAAAATAAGCTCGACCATCTCTAATCAAGTGAATAATTTTTATATGAGGTTGCACAAGGTCGAGAAAGAGTTCGCAGCGTTGAATGGATTTGGTGTTATCGATATAAATATTGGCATTTTTGTATTGGCAGGCTTTATGGATAAAATCCAAATGTAAATTTAAGAAGGTGTCTCGCTGGTCCCGCAAGGACGATGACCATTCCAAAATACTTTTTCTAAAAAAATAAGGTATTGCGAGAGTCGAGACCAGTTTATTGGCCCATTGATGAGTTTTATAATCCGGATTGATTGAAAAATATGGGTGATGTTGATTTGAAAGATCGCTCAACCTAAATTGATCGGCACATGTGAGATAAAAATCACAAGCATTGAGTTTTTTCCCGCAGGAGCAGGTATAGAAATGGGTCTCGGAAGCCTTAAAAGGAAAGGTTTCGCCGTTACAAATTAAGCGGAGGTGGTTGTTGAGAAAGAAAGCGAGAAGGGTTGCGCCGGAATAATAATTTGCCAAAAAGAACACGATTTCTTTATTCGCGAGGCGATCTGGACGATTCATGAGCGATTCCAGGGGATTCAGTCGAAGGTCTACTTCTGGTGACTAAAAATAATGCAAAATAAGGGCCTGGCGTGGCCGGGATGTCCGCGAAGCGCTTGACGATCCGCTCGCCGGACCGGCTGGCGCGCTCGATGTAGACGGTGTCCCCGGCGCGACCCGTTTCCCGCAGCAGTTCCAACAAGCGCGGCCGGTGCCGTCCCGGCTTGAGGATGGCCACGCTGTCGCTGGCGAGCAGGGTCTGACGCAGGAGGCCGTCACCGGCGGTGGCGGGAATCACGGTCAAGCGTTGCTCGCCGGTGATCAGCGGCAAAGCGGCGGCGGCGGCGGCGGCGCTGACGGAGTTGATGCCGGGAATCACCACGCAGGGAAATCGGTGTCCCAGACGTTGCAACAAATAGCTGAAACTGCCGTAAAACAGCGGATCGCCTTCACACAGAATCGCCACGTCTCGACCGTCCGCCAACTCTTCCGCGATGGCGATGGCCGCCGCGTCGTAACCTTCGTTGACGGGGCCGCGATCCAGCATGCAAGGCATGGTGATCGGAATCTCCCGCTGGCCCGTCAGCCACTGCGCCGCGATGTCGCGGGCCTGGGCGCTGCCTTGGGGGGTGGCGGGATACGCGATGACCGGCACGCTTTGCAAAATCCGCGCGGCTTTAAGCGTCAGCAGTTCCGGATCGCCGGGGCCGACGCCGACGCCGTAAAGCGTTCCGCTATCGCTCATGGGATTTCTCCAGTTTCATCAATAGCACCGGCAGATAAGGGCGCATCACCCGCTGGCCTGCCAGCGATTCCCCGCGAGCGACGCTCAGCTCGGTCCATTCCGCGGCGCGAGCACCGGCGAAGCCGTGTAAATCCACCCGGCTGTCCTCGGTGACGGCGCTGGCCACCAGCCGGCCGCCGGGTGACAGGCGCGCCCATACCGCTTCCAGCATATCTCGCAAGCTCCCGCTGCTGCCGCCGATAAAAACGGCCTGCGGGTCCGGCAATTCGCCGAGCGCTTCCGGCGCGCGCCCCGCGATGACCTGCAAGTTGGCGACCGCGCCGAAGCGCTCGCGGTTGATGGCTAAATGCGCCAACCGTTCCGGATGGGCTTCGACGGCATAAACCCGCCCTCGCGAGTTCCAGCGCGCCCATTCCACCGACACGCCGCCGCAACCCGCGCCGACATCCCAGCCGATCTCGCCGGCGCGCGGGGCGAGCAGCGACAGAATGCTGAGGCGCACCTCGCGCTTGCTCAATAATCCCTTGCCGGGCTCCGCGCCGGTGCTGAAACGATCGTCGGGGATTCCGGGAAACTCCGGCAATATCCCGCCCGGCCCGCGCGTTTCCAGAATGACGACATTCAGCGGAGAAAATTCTCTGGCCGTCTCGGTGAGCTCGTCGGCTTGAAAGGAGCGGAAGCGCTCTTGATCCGCGCCCAGGTCTTCCGCCACCCAAAGCCGGGACTCGCCAAAACCGGCTTCAACCAAAATTTGGGCGATGGCGACCGGCGAACTGTCGCGGTCGGTCAGCAGGCCATACAGCCGGTTGCCTTGCAACGCCGCGCGCAGGCTCGCCAGCGGGCGTCCGTGCAAGCTGAGCCATTGCGCGTCCTGCCAGGGCCGGCCCAAGCGGGCGAAGGCCGCTTGCAGGCTGGAGACATTGGGGTGAAACACCAAATGGTTCGAGGGCAAATGGCGCAAGAGCGTCATGCCGATGCCGTAAAACAGCGGGTCGCCGGAGGCGAGGATGGCGATGCGGCGGTCGGCGCTGGCGCGCAGCATCGCCCACAAACCGCTCATGGGGCTGGGATAGGGGCGTTGTTCGGCGCTCAAATCGGGTAGTGCGGCCAGATGCGGCGACGCCCCGATAATCAATTCCGCCTGTTCCAGCGCCGCCCGCGCCGCCCGGCCCAAGGCGCGGGCCTCCGTACCCAAGCCGATCACGTGCACCGGCGGGCCGGGCCAGTCGGTTTCCGCCGCCATCAGAACCGGATCCCGTGCGTCATCCGCGCCAGGGCGTTGAGCGTGGCGGCCGCCAACGTGCTGCCGCCGCGCCGGCCCGACAGCGTGATGCAGGGGGTTTGAAATTCGCTCGGGGCGACCTCCCACAAGGCCTGTTTCGATTCGGCGGCGTTGATGAAACCGACCGGCATCCCGATGATGAGGGCAGGGCGCGGGGCGCCTTCATCCAGCAAGTCCAGCAGCCGGAACAAGGCGGTCGGCGCGTTGCCGATGGCGACGATAGAGCCGGCCAAGCGGGCCGGCCATTCCGCCATCGCCGCCATCGCGCGGGTTTCGCCGGTCTGGCGGGCGCGTTCGGCCACTTCGGGCGCGTTCAGAAAGCAATGCACCTGACCTTTCAAATAGCGTTTGCTGATGCCGCGACCGACCATTTCGATGTCGCACAACACATCCGCGCCTTCGCCCAACGCCTCAAGCCCGGCAGCAACCGCGCCCGAACTGAAATGCAGATCTTGAATGATGCCGGGATCGCCGGAGGTATGCACCAGGCGCATGGCCACCTGTTGCTGGTCGGGATCGAAGCGGGACAGATCGGTCAACCGACGGATTTGAACAAAGGACTGGCGTTCGATTTCATCGGGATCGCTCAGGTAGTCGAATCGTGGCATAAAGGCTCCGGCTTTCGGCGGTTAGCCGCGCGGGGTAGGATAAGAGTGATCGTGGTGCTCGTGACCGTGACCGTGATCGGGGTGCTCGTGATCGTGACCGTGATCGTGGTGACCGCGATCGTGCGCATGTCCGGTTTGCGGCGCGCCTTGCCAGTGTTCGCGCCCGACGATGGGCGCGCGGTAGGGACAGAACTGGCAGTTCATGTGCCCTTGGCCCGCTTCGGCTTCCAGCAAGCGCTCCAGAAACGTTTGGACGAGCAGGGGATGGTTGTTCAAATAAGGGGCGACCACCGCCCGAACCTCGGGGTGAGCGGCTTGATAAGCGGCCACGGTCGCGCGGACTTGTTCGGCCAGCCGGCCGGCAAACAGCAAATAAGGAAAAACCACCACGCGCGCGAAACCCAGGCGATGCGCGCGCTCCAGCGCGTCCGCCATCAGCGGCGCGGCCACGGCGGTGTAGGCGGTTTCCGCCCAGCCGAAACCCATGCCTTCCCACAGCATCCGGGTGATCTTGCTGATGTTGGAATTGGCGTCGGGGTCGGAACTGCCTCGCCCGATCACCATCAGCAGGGTATCCCCTCGCCGATGATCCGGCCCGAATTCGGCTTCGATGCTTTCGATGCGTTCGCGGGCGATTTGCAACAGGTTGGCATGAATCCCCAAATCCGCGCCGAAGGTGATTTTCAGGTCCGGGTGCTGGCTCTGAAAATCGTTTAGAAGCGCTGGAATATCGTTTTTGACATGGCCGGCAGCCATCAGCAGCGCCGGCAGGGCAGTGATACGCCGGAAACCCTGCAGTCGCAACGCCTCCAGCGCCTCGGGCAGATTCGGCGCGACCAGCTCCAGGAAACCGGCCAGACAGGTGCGATCGGGCAAAGCCTGCTGCAACCGGTCGGCCAGCTCGCGGAATTCGGCGACGCCGGCGGCGATGCGAGTGCCGTGCCCGATCAACAGCACGGCGGGAGGAGAAGAGAGCGATTGAGCCATCATGGCGGTCAGTGAGCGCGTCAACAGTGGTTTAAGATGAAGGTTTAAAGCGCGGCTACGCGCGGTGAGTTTTTACTGAGCAATGATTTTTTGCAAGCCGCGCCGCGACGATAGACGCGCGATAGCGAGCGTGGTCGACAGCATCCCAAAATGATGAACTTAAATCAAAGACAGCAGCAAATCTTGCAACGGGCACGACAAACCGGCTCGGTGGCCATCGAAGAACTGGCGGCCCATTTCGGCGTGACGCCCCAAACGATCCGGCGCGATATCAACCTGCTGTGCGAATCGGGCCTGTTGCGCCGTTTCCACGGCGGCGCGGGTTTGCCCTCCAGCGTGGAGAATATCGCCTATCCGGCCCGGCAGGTGCTGCACCACGACGAAAAGCGCCGCATCGGCCGGCTGGTGGCCCAGCATATCCCCGGCCAATCGTCCTTGCTCATCAACATCGGCACCACCACCGAAGAAGTCGCCAAGGCGCTGGTGGATCACGCCGACATGCGGGTGATCACCAACAACCTCAACGTGGCGCTGCTGCTGTCCGACCATCCCGGCTTTGAAGTGATCGTCGCCGGCGGGGCGGTGCGCCGCCGGGATCGGGGCGTGATCGGCGAGGCGACCATCGATTTCATCAAGCAGTTCAAGGTCGATTTCGGGATTATCGGCATTTCCGGCATCGACATGGACGGCACCTTGCTCGATTTTGACTACCGCGAAGTGCGGGTCTCCCAGGCGATTATCGCCAATTCCCGCAAGGTGCTGCTGGTGACCGACCACAGCAAATTTGGCCGCAACGCCATGGTCCGGCTCGGCTCCATCGCCGAGGTGGACATGCTGTTCACCGATCGACCGCCGCCGGCGGCCATGACCGATTTGCTGGCCCAGGCCGAAGTGCAAGTGTTCGTGGCATGACCTTATCCGCTCCAAGCGCCGATGTTCATTTACGTTCGGATCGAAAAAAAATTTTCGTTATTTTCGTTTTATTTTCCTTTTATTTTCGCTAAACTCAGCATAGGTCTTTCTTTTGAAAGAAAACGACCGCAAGAGGCCAACGAGCATGAGCGCAGGATACGTGCTGGCGATCGACCAGGGCACCACCGGTTCCACCGTGCTGATCTTCGATCATGACGGCCAGATCAAGGGCCGGGCGTATTCGGAATTCACCCAGCACTACCCCAAGCCGGGCTGGGTCGAACACGATGCCGAGGAAATCTGGCAGGTCACGGTCAAGGTCATCGCCGAGGCCCTGCGCGCGGCCGACCTCCGCGCCAGCGCGTTGCGCGCCATCGGCATCACCAACCAGCGCGAAACCGCCGTGCTGTGGGATCGGGCGACGGGCAAGCCGGTCGCCAACGCCATCGTCTGGCAAGATCGCCGCACCGCTCGCTTCTGCGACGAGTTGAAGGAGCAAGGGCTGGAGGCGGCGGTGCGCCGCAAGACCGGCCTGGTGCTCGATCCCTATTTTTCCGGCACCAAGGTCAAGTGGCTGCTGGATAACGTGGACGGGCTGCGCGCTCGCGCCGAGCGGGGCGAGATCGCCTTCGGCACCATCGATTCCTGGCTGGTGTGGCGGCTGACCGGCGGCAAGGCCCACGTCACCGATTATTCCAACGCCTCCCGCACCTTGCTCTACAACATCCAGGAACTGCGCTGGGACGAGGAAATTCTGGATCGGCTGGACATTCCCAAAGCGATCCTGCCGGACGTTAAGCCGTCCGCTTATATCTACGGCGAAACCGACCCGGAGATGTTTTTCGGCACTCGATCCATTCCGGTGGCGGGCATCGCCGGCGACCAGCAGGCGGCGCTGTTCGGCCAAGCCTGCCACAGTCCGGGATTGGCGAAAAACACCTACGGCACCGGTTCGTTCGTGCTGATGAATACCGGCAATAAAATGGTGCTGAGCAATGAAAAGCTGCTGACCACCATCGCCTGGGGTATCGGCGATGAGCCGGTCGAATACGCGCTGGAAGGGGCGATCTTCATCACCGGCGCGGCGGTGCAATGGCTGCGGGACGGCCTGAAGATGATCCGCTCGGCGGCGGAGATCGAGGAGTTAGCGCGGTCGGTCGCAGGCAATGAGGGCGTCTACTTCGTGCCCGCATTGGTCGGTTTGGGCGCGCCGCACTGGGACCCTTACGCCCGTGGCCTGCTGATCGGCCTCACCCGTGGCAGCACCCAGGGCCATATCGCCCGCGCGGTGCTGGAGAGCATCGCTTACCAAACCCGCGACGTGATCGAGGCGATGCAACGGGATTCCGGCATCACCTTGCAGGAGCTGCGCTGCGACGGCGGCGCGGCGATCAATGGCTTGCTGATGCAGTTCCAGGCCGACATTCTCGGCGTTCCGGTCGAAGTGCCGCGCATCGTCGAAACCACCGCGCTGGGCGCAGCATATTTGGCGGGTCTCGCGGTCGGCTTCTGGGAAAATCGCGCCGAACTGGCGCAGAAATGGCAGCTCGATCACCGCTATGCGCCGCATTGCGCCGACGAGGAGCGCGAGCGGCTGTTCCGGCGCTGGCACCAAGCGGTCGAGCGGGCCAAGGGTTGGGCGCTCGACGATGATTGAGTCTCGGTTTGACGGCGGCGGATGCGGCGGGTAGGCCGATGACGCTGCGCGAAAACAACCTGCGCAAATTGGAGCAGGGCGTCTACGACGCGCTGATCGTCGGCGGCGGCATCAACGGCGCGGTGTCGGCGGCGGCGCTGGCCGGCAAGGGCGCGCGGGTGGCGCTGATCGACCAGCGCGATTTCGCCGGCTTCACCAGCCAGCAATCGTCGAACCTGGCGTGGGGCGGCATCAAGTATCTGGAAAGCGGCGATTACGGTTTGGTGCGCAAGCTGTGCCTGAGCCGCAACCATTTGATCGACAGCTATCCGTCCCGCGTCAAGGAAATCCGCTTTCTCGCCACCATCGACAACGGCTTTCGCTGGTCGCCGCTATTTCTGTGGGCCGGCACTTGGGTCTATTGGCTGTTCGGCAACGGCTTTACCCGCGCCCCGCGCCTGCTGTTGAAGCGGGCGATCCAGCGCGAGGAGGCGGTGATCGAATTGCGCGACGCCGCCGGCGGTTTCGAATATTCCGACGCTTATCTGTGCGATAACGATTCGCGCTTCGTGTTTCAGTTCGTGCGCTCGGCGATGGATCGCGGCTGCATCGCCGCCAATTACGTCGAATCGCTCGGCGCGCGGCGGGAAGCGGGCGTCTGGATCGCCCGCGCCCGCGATTTCGCCGCTGGCCGCGCCCTGGAAATCCGCGCCAAGGTGCTGATCAACGCCGCCGGGCCGTTCGTGGACGAACTCAATCACTTGAGCGGCGAGCAAACCGAGCACCGCCACCTGTTTTCCAAGGGCATCCATTTGATCGTGCCCCGCATTACGCCCAACGCGCGGATTCTGACCTTCTTCGCCGACGACGGCCGCCTGTTTTTCGCCATTCCGATGGGGCCGCGCACCTGCATCGGTACCACCGACACCCGCGTTGACAGCCCTTTTACCGAAGTGACCGAAGAAGACCGCCAATTCGTGCTCGACAACATCAACAAGCGCCTGCGCCTGCCGCAGCCGTTGACCCGTGCCGACATCATCGCCGAGCGCTGCGGGGTGCGCCCGCTGGTGGTGAAAGCGCAAGGCGAAGCGCAAAGCCGCGACTGGTTGCAGCTCTCCCGCAAGCACGAAATCGACATCGACCGCGAGCGGGCGCACCTCAGCATCTTCGGCGGCAAGCTGACCGATTGCGTCAACGTCGGCAACGAAGTGGCCGACCTCGTGGAGAGTTTGGGCATCGCGTTGCCGCATCGCCGCTATAAGTGGTACGGCGAGCCGCATCCCTCGGTGCGCGAAGAATATTGGCATCAGGCCCAACTGATGAATTTGGACAGCTACACTTTTCCCGGCGCGATGGAAAGCCTGAGCGGCCGGCTGTGGCGGCGCTACGGCGACAAGGCGCTGCGGTTGCTGGAGGATATCCGCGAAGACCCCCGGCAAGCCGAGGTGCTGATCCAGGGCACCGAATACCGCCGCTGCGAAATCCGCTTGGCCAAACGCCAGGAAATGATCGTCAAGCTGGAGGATTTTCTGCGGCGGCGCTCCAAGATCGCGCTGGTGGTGCGGCGGGACGACATCCGGCAAGCGCCCGGCCTGATGGAAGCCTGCGAGATTCTGTTCGACGGGCGCGCGCGGGAGAAATTCGATGAATATTTTCAAGAACCGCTCGCGGGGGAGCAGGCCGATCAGCCCATGAACGAAACCCGAAACGCCGCGCCATGCAATTGACGCTGGAAGGAGTCGCCAAGCGGGTCGGCGCGGCCACCCATCTTTACCCGCTGGATTTTGCTTTGCAGCCGCGCGCGGTCACCGTGCTGCTGGGCGCGACCCAGGCCGGCAAGACCACGCTGATGCGCTTGATGGCCGGGCTGGATGCGCCCAGCCAGGGCCGGGTGCGGGTGGACGGTGAGGACGTGACCGGCCGGTCGGTGCGCGAGCGCAACGTGGCGATGGTCTACCAGCAGTTCATCAACTACCCGTCGCTGCGGGTGGCGGACAACATCGCCTCGCCGCTCAAGCTGCGCGGCGACCTCGACCGCGCCGCCATCGACCGGCGGGTGCGGGAGCTGGCCGCCAAGCTGCACATCGAGACGTTTCTCGACCGCTTGCCCGCCGAGCTGTCCGGCGGCCAGCAGCAGCGGGTGGCGCTGGCCCGCGCCCTGGCCAAACAGGCGCCGCTGATGCTGCTGGACGAGCCGCTGGTCAATCTGGATTACAAGCTGCGCGAGGAATTGCGCGAGGAGCTGTCGGCGCTGTTTGCCGGCGGCGATTCGACCGTGGTGTATGCCACCACCGAACCGACCGAAGCCTTGCTGCTGGGCGGCTATACGGCGGTGCTGGACGCCGGCGAGCTGCTGCAATACGGCCCGACCGCCGAGGTGTTTCGCCGGCCGCGCTCGATCCGGGTGGCCCGCGCCTTCAGCGATCCGCCGATCAATTTGTGGCAGGGTCGCGTCGCGGAATCCGGGATTCAATTGGCCGGCGACGCCCGGCTGGCCGTGTCGCTGCCGGCGAACGCGACGCCGGCCGCTGCCGCCGAGGCGGGCGTGACGGTCGGCGTCCGCGCCAGCGCCTTGCGGGTGCGGCCGCGCCCCGGCGACGTGGCGCTGGCCGGGCGGGTGGAATTGGCCGAAATTTCCGGCTCCGACACCTTCGTCCATGTCGCGGCGGCGGTCGGCCCGCTGGTCGCGCAATTGACCGGCGTTCACTATTTTAAATTGGGCGCGGCGATCACCTTGTATCTCGATCCGGCGCAAATTCACGTGTTCGATGCGCGGGGCGACTTGCTGGTCGCGCCGCAACGGTCCGGAGCGCGCTGACATGGCCCGCATCGACCTCGATCTCGCCCATTCTTATCTGCCCGATCCCCAACAGGACAGCGACTACGCGCTGTTGCCGCTGCAAATGAGCTTTGCCGACGGAGGCGCTTACGCGCTGCTGGGGCCATCGGGCTGCGGCAAAACCACGCTGCTCAACCTCATTTCCGGGCTGGTGCGGCCCTCGCGCGGCGCGGTGCGCTTCGATGGCGCGGACGTGACCGCGCGCAGCCCGCAACAGCGCAACATCGCCCAGGTGTTCCAGTTTCCGGTGGTCTACGACACCATGACGGTGGCCGACAATCTGGCTTTTCCGCTGCGCAATCGCGGGCTGCCGCCGGAGCGGATCAAAGCCCGCGTCGGGCGGATCGCCGAGATGCTGGAATTGAGCGGCCAGCTCCACCAGCGCGCCGCCAACCTCGCCGCCGACGCCAAGCAAAAGATTTCGCTGGGGCGCGGGCTGGTGCGCGAGGATGTCAGCGCGGTGCTGTTCGACGAGCCGCTGACGGTGATCGACCCGCATTTGAAATGGCAGTTACGGCGCAAGCTCAAGCAAATCCATCACGAGCTGAAATTGACGCTGATCTACGTCACTCACGATCAGGTGGAGGCGCTGACCTTCGCCGATCAGGTGGTGGTGATGACGCGCGGCCGGGCGGTGCAGATCGGCACGGCCGCCGAACTGTTCGAGCGACCGCAGCACATGTTCGTCGGCCACTTCATCGGCTCGCCGGGCATGAATTTTTTGCCGGCGCGCTGGCGCGAAGGCGCGGTCGAGGTGGCCGGCCGCCGCCTGCCCGTCGCGCCGGCGCTGGTTGGAACGCTGAGCGCGGCCGGTGAATTCACGCTGGGGGTGCGGCCGGAGCACGTGACCTTGGCGGACGCGAGCGCGGAGGGCGCGCTGGTCGCCGAAGTGACCCAAGTGCTGGACATCGGCACCTATTGGCTGTTGACCGCCCGCGCCGGCGAGGCGCTGGTGCGGGCGCGGTTGAGTCCGGCCAGCGCCATCCCGCAAGTCGGCGAGCAAGTCGGGTTGGAGGTGCTGGGGCCGCACACCTGTTTTTACGGCCGCGACCAGCAATTGATCGCTGCCGGGTCGGAGCCGCAAGCGTTGAGGGCGAGCGCATGAAACCGATCAACCAGAAAGCGTGGTGGCTGGTGTTGCCGGTGGTGATCTGCGTCGCCTTTTCGGCGGTGCTGCCGCTGATGACGGTGGTGAACTATTCGGTGCAGGACATCATCTCGCCGGAGCGGCGGGTGTTCGTCGGCACCGAATGGTTCGCGGCGGTGATGCGCGACGAGGAATTGCACGCCGCGCTGTGGCGGCAGTTGACCTTCTCGCTGGCGGTGCTGGCGGTGGAAATCCCGCTCGGCATCGCGCTGGCGCTGTCGATGCCGGCGCGGGGCTGGCAGGCGTCGCTGGTCTTGGTGCTGGTGGCGCTGTCGCTGCTGATCCCGTGGAACGTGGTCGGCACCATCTGGCAGATTTACGGCCGCGCCGACATCGGCCTGCTGGGGGCGGCGCTGGCCTGGCTGGGGGTCGATTACAGCTATACCGGCGATGCCACCGACGCCTGGATCACGGTGCTGGCGATGGATGTCTGGCACTGGACGCCGCTGGTGGCGCTGCTGTGCTACGCCGGTCTTCGCAGCATTCCCGACGCCTACTATCAGGCCGCCCGCATCGACGGGGCCAGCCGCTTCGCCGTGTTCCGCTACATCCAGTTGCCCAAGCTGCGCGGGGTGCTGATGATCGCGGTGCTGCTGCGGTTCATGGACAGCTTCATGATCTACACCGAACCGTTCGTGCTGACCGGCGGCGGGCCGGGCAACGCCACCACTTTCCTGTCGCAATATCTCACGCAAAAAGCGGTCGGCCAATTCGATTTGGGGCCGGCGGCGGCGTTTTCGCTGATTTATTTTCTGATCATCCTGCTGCTGTGCTTCATCCTTTACAACTGGATGCAGCGGGTCGGCACGGCGGACCGGGAGGGCGCGGGCCATGAATGAAGCGCGCTTGCGCTGGCGGACGCTGTTTTTGGTCGCGTATCTCATTTTCGCGCTGCTGCCGATCTACTGGATGGTCAACATGAGCTTCAAGACCAACGAGGAGATTCTGGCGAGCTTCTCGTTGCTGCCGCGACAGTTCACCCTGGCCAACTACGCCACCATTTTTACCGATGCGTCGTGGTACTCGGGCTATATCAACAGCCTGATTTACGTCGCCATCAATATGGCGATTTCGATCGCGGTGGCGCTGCCGGCCGCATACGCCTTCTCGCGCTATTCCTTTCTCGGCGACAAGCACGTGTTTTTCTGGCTGCTCACCAACCGGATGACCCCGCCGGCGGTGTTTTTGCTGCCGTTTTTTCAGCTTTACACCACCTTGGGATTGATGGACACCCACATCGCGGTGGCCCTGGCCCATCTGGTGTTCAACGTGCCGCTGGCGGTGTGGATTCTGGAAGGTTTCATGTCGGGCATCCCGCGCGAGATCGACGAAACCGCCTACATCGACGGCTATTCCTTCCCGCGTTTCTTCTTCACCATCTTCCTGCCGCTGATCAAATCCGGGGTCGGGGTGGCGGCGTTCTTCTGCTTCATGTTCAGTTGGGTGGAACTGTTGCTGGCCCGCACGCTGACCAGCGTGGACGCCAAGCCCATCGTCTCGGTGATGACCCGCACTGTCTCCGCCTCCGGCATGGACTGGGCGGTGCTGGCGGCGGCGGGCACGCTCACCATCCTGCCCGGCGCGGTGGTGATCTGGTTCGTGCGCCACTACATCGCCAAGGGCTTCGCCATGGGGAGAGTGTGATGTTCGCCTGGATGGTGTGGACCACCCCGGTCGCGGTGTTTTTCGGTTGCATCGCCCTGATGCTGGTCGGGATGACGGTGTGGGAAATCAAATCGCCGACGAGCTTGCGCAAGGGGTTTTTGCCCATCGCCACCACGCGCGGCGACCGGCTGTTTATCGGCTTGCTGACCGCGGCTTACATCAACTTGGGCTTTATCGGCCTGGCCGGTAAATTCACGGAGTGGCTGTCGCTGCAACAGGAACCCAGTATCTGGATCAGTTTCGTCATTTCGATGGCCGCGCTGGCGTTGATCCTGCGGCGCGGCTGAAATTTCGGGAATCCGGCCTAGCGCTTCCCCGAGGCCGTGGCAACCCGCATCACCCCGTGGGGAAGCGGATAACGAACGAGGAGAAGAGCGATGAATGCACGTTATACCGCGTTGGCGTTCGCCGTGGCTTGCGCGCTGGCCGGGCCGGTTCAGGCCGGAGAAGCCGAGGCCAAGAAATGGATCGACAGCGAATTTCAGCCCTCCACCCTGAGTAAGGAGCAGCAACTGGCCGAGATGCAGTGGTTCATCGACGCCGCCAAGAAGCTGCAAGCCAAGGGCGTGAAAGAGATCGCGGTGGTGTCCGAGACCATCACCACCCACGAGTACGAGAGCAAGACCCTGGCCAAAGCCTTCACCGAAATCACCGGGATCACGGTCAAGCACGATCTGATCCAGGAAGGCGACGTGGTCGAGAAGCTGCAAACCTCGATGCAATCGGGCAAATCGATCTACGATGGCTGGATTTCCGATTCCGACCTGATCGGCACCCATTATCGCTACGGCAAGATCATGAACCTGAGCGATTACATGGCGGGCGAGGGCAAGGACTACACCAATCCCGGCTTGGATTTGAAGGATTTCATCGGCACCAGCTTTACCACCGCACCAGATGGCAAGCTCTACCAGTTGCCCGATCAGCAGTTCGCCAACCTGTACTGGTTCCGCGCCGACTGGTTCGCGCGCAAGGATTTGCAGGACAAGTTCAAAGCCAAATACGGCTACGATCTCGGCGTGCCGCTCAACTGGTCTGCTTATGAAGATATCGCCCAATTCTTCACCGACGACGTAAAGGACGTGGACGGCAAGAAAGTCTACGGCCACATGGATTACGGCAAGAAAGACCCGTCGCTGGGCTGGCGCTTCACCGACGCTTGGCTGTCGATGGCGGGTACTGCCGATAAAGGCATTCCCAACGGTTTCCCGGTGGATGAGTGGGGCATCCGGGTAGCGGAAGATCGCTGCGCGCCGGTCGGCGCCTCGGTGGCGCGCGGCGGCGCGGCCAACTCGCCGGCGGCGGTGTACGCGCTCACCAAGTACGTCGATTGGATGAAGAAATACGCACCGAAAGAAGCTACTGGCATGACTTTCGGCGAAGCCGGGCCGGTGCCCGCTCAGGGTCAGATCGCCCAGCAGATTTTCTGGTACACCGCCTTTACCGCCGATATGACCAAAGCGGGCCTACCGGTGGTCAACGCCGACGGTACCCCGAAATGGCGGATGGCCCCCGGCCCGAACGGCCCCTATTGGAAGGACGGGATGCAGAACGGTTATCAGGATGTCGGCTCGTGGACCTTCTTCAAGGATCAAGACCCGAACCGGACAGCGGCAGCCTGGCTCTATGCCCAATTCGTGACCTCGAAGACCGCTTCGCTGAAAAAGACCCTCGTCGGCCTGACCCCGATCCGCGAATCGGACATTCAGTCGCAGGCCATGACCGATCTCGCGCCCAAACTCGGCGGACTGGTGGAGTTCTACCGCAGCCCGGCGCGCGTCGCCTGGACGCCGACCGGCACCAACGTACCCGACTATCCGAAGCTGGCGCAACTCTGGTGGAAGAACGTCGCCCAGGCGGTGACCGGCGAGAAGACGCCGCAAGCGGCGATGGACAATCTGGCCGACGAGATGGATCAGGTGTTGGCCCGGCTGGAGCGCGCCGGCATGGCGCGCTGCGCGCCCAAGCTTAATGCCAAGGGCGATCCGGCCAAGTGGCTGAGCGACACGGGAGCGCCGTGGAAGAAATTGGCGAACGAAAAGCCCAAGGGCGAAACGATTGCTTACGACACGCTGCTGTCCGCCTGGAAGGCGGGCAAAGTGCGTTGATCGAGCGAGGCTAAAGCTCTGGCCGAGCGGTTCGGATTTTGGGAGGTTTTGAGGCGAAAAAAAGGGCGTCTTGCGACGCCCTTATCCAGCAACCGCCTCAATCTAGTCGTTGTTGTCGCCGGCCATCCAGCGGTAGAAGAAGCCGGCCAGCGCCGCGCCGATGATCGGCGCGACCCAGAACAGCCACAGTTGCTGCAAGGCCCAGCCGCCGACGAAAATCGCTTGGCTGGTGCTGCGCGCCGGGTTGACCGAGGTGTTGGTCACCGGGATGCTGATCAAGTGAATCAGCGTCAAACCCAAACCGATGGCGATGGGGGCGAAGCCGCCCGGCGCGTTTTTGTGGGTCGAGCCGAGAATGATGATCAAAAACATGAAAGTCATCACGATTTCGCAGATCAGCGCGGCGTTCATGCCGTATTTGCCGGGCGAGTGATCGTCGAAGCCGTTGGCCGCGAAGCCGCTGGCCACCAGATCGAAGCCCGGTTTGCCGGTGGCGATCATATAGATGATCGCGGCGCCGGCGATGCCGCCCAGCACTTGCGCGATGATGTAGGGGACCAGATCGGCGGTCGGGAAACGGCCGCCCGCCCACAGGCCCACCGAAACCGCAGGATTCAGATGACAGCCGGAAATGTGGCCGATAGCGTAGGCCATGGTCAGCACGGTCAAGCCGAACGCCAGAGACACGCCCACCAAAGCGATGCCGAGCGGGTAATTGTTGGGGCCCACGAAAACAGCAGCTAATACGGCGCTGCCGCAGCCTCCTAGAACCAGCCAAAGGGTGCCGATGAATTCGGCGGCAAGACGATTCATAAGCGGCATGCTAAAAGTCCTCCAAAATATGAGCGAATCAATTTAAAGTTCACCCCGCTCGCGCCCCCGCATGTTCTCGCAGCGCCGTTGCTGTTAAAAGGCGGGAGAACGAACTACAGTGGTAGCGGGCGGTGTCCGCCGAGCCAGGCCCGGCCGCGCGAGAGGATAGCAGGCCAGGGCGCATAAACCCAGTCTATAATATCGATGCTTATACAATTTGAAGGAATTTCGTATGGCGAATAGCCCTAAGTCCGTATCAATTAATGAACACAAATGGCGGTTTTTCCGTTCTGGCGGTTTCGATCAGGTCCGTTTGGAAAGCGCGGCCGATCTCAAAGCATTGGAACATCTCGATCCCAAATTGTGGGCGACGCTCAGTTGTCCGACCAGCGGCCTGGAGTTTGATGATAAAACGCTCGAACTGATCGACAACGACGGAGACGGCCGCATCCGCGTGCCGGAAATCATCGGAGCGGTCAACTGGGCCACGTCGGTTTTAAAAAATCCCGAGGAGATGACCAAGAACGCGGACGCATTGCCGCTGGACGCCATCGATGACAGCACCCCGGAAGGCTTGGAGGTACTGATCTCGGCCAAGCAGATTTTGGCGCATCTCGGCAAGCCCGACGAGACGGTAATCGGTGTCGAGGATACTGCGGATACCGCCAGTATTTTCGCCGATACCCGCTTCAACCCCGAGGGCGTATTGACCGCCGACATCATTGAGGACGAAGAAATCAAGGGCGCGGTCGAGGACATCCTCGCCAGCATCGGCGCGGTCGCGGACGACAAGGGCGCGCCGAGCCTGAACGAGGACCAGATCGACCAGTTTTTCACCGAGGCGCAAGCCTATTCCGACTGGTGGCGGGAAACGGAACGGGACGCGGCCAATCTGTTGCCGTTCGGCGATAAAACCGAGGCGGCGACCGCCGCGTTCGACGCCGTCAAGGACAAGATCGACGATTACTTCACCCGTTGCCGGTTGGCGGCGTTCGACTCGCGAGCCGCCGAACCGCTCAATCCGGCCTTGACGGAGTATGAGGCCTTCGCCGGCAAGAATCTGTCGGTGACCACCGGGGAAGTCGCCGCCCTGCCGCTGGCAAAGATCGAGGCGGGCAAGCCGCTGCCGCTGGAATCGGGCCTCAATCCGGCCTGGAGCGGCGCGATGACGGATTTCCGCGCCAAGATCATGCCGCCCGGCTTCAACGAAAAGACCAGTATCAGCGCCCAGGAATGGGAAGCCTTGTGCGCGCGTTTCGCCGCTCACAAGAAATGGTTGAGCAACAAAAAAGGCGCGTCGGTCGAGGGCTTGGGCCTGACCCGAGTCCGCACGCTGTTGAGCGGCGGCTACCAGGATAAACTCAAGGGTCTGATCGAGAACTACAAGGCGCTGGCGGCGGAAATGGAAGCCGTCACCAACGTGGACCGCTTGGTCCGTTACTATCGACACCTGTTCCGGCTGCTCAATAATTTCGTCTCGTTCCGCGATTTTTACACTCCCGGCTACACCGCCATCTTCCAAGCCGGCACCCTGTTCATCGACGGCCGCAGCTGCGATTTGTGCCTGCGGATCGACGACATGGCCAAGCACGCCGAAATGGCCAACCTGAGCGGCATCTACCTCGCGTATTGCGACTGCCGCCGCCGGGGCGGCACCGAAAGCATGACCATCGCCGCCGCCTTCACCAACGGCGACGCGGACAATTTGATGGTGGGGCGCAACGGCGTGTTCTTCGACCGGCGCGGTCGCGACTGGGACGCCACCATCGTCAAGATCATCGAGCATCCGATCAGCGTCCGCCAAGCGTTCTGGTATCCCTACAAGCGCATCGGCAAGATGATCGGGGAGCAGATCGAGAAAATGGCGGCCGCGCGCGACAAGGCGGCGGCCGACAAGGCGGCGGCGGGCGTCACGGCGGCGGCGGAAAAAGCCGAAGCGGGCAAAGCGCCGGCCGCGCCGTTCGATGTGGGCAAATTCGCCGGTATTTTCGCCGCCATCGGGTTGGCGGTCGGGGCGATCGGCACCGCCCTCGCCTCGGTGTTGACCGGCTTCATGGGGCTGAAGTTCTGGCAAATGCCGCTCGCCATTATCGGGATTATGCTGGCGATCTCCGGCCCGTCCATGATCATCGCCTTCCTCAAGCTGCGCAAGCGCAATCTTGCGCCTTTGCTCGACGGTAACGGGTGGGCGGTCAACACCCGCGCCACGATCAACATTCCGTTCGGGACCTCGCTGACGCGAGTCGCCGCCTTGCCGCCGGGCGCGCAACGTTCGTTCAAGGACCCCTTCGAGGAAAAGAAGCAGCCCTGGAAGACGTATTTGTTCTTGTTGGCCTTGCTGGTCGCCGCCGGTTATCT
>JAEUPW010000103.1 GCA_016790045.1 Candidatus Competibacteraceae bacterium | reverse complement strand
GGCGGGCGACGTTCTGGATGAAATCGGTCTGGCGGCACAGGAAAGCAGGCGTTTGCAGCACGTCCACCACGGCGGCGACCTCGTGCAGCGGGGTGTATTCGTGCACGTCGGTCAGCACCGGTACGCCGATCTTGGCCTTGACGGTTTCCAGAATCTTCAGTCCCTCCGCCAGACCGGGGCCGCGAAAGCTCTGGCCGGAGGAGCGGTTGGCCTTGTCGAACGAGGATTTGTAGATGAACGGGATACCCAGGCGCCCGGCGATGTCCTTGAGTTGGCCCGCCGTGTCCAAGGCCAGTTGCTCGGACTCGATCACGCAGGGGCCGGCGATCAGAAACAGGGGTCGGTCCAGCCCGACCTGGAAGCCGCACAGCTCCATCATGCCGCGATGGCCTCGCCGAGCCGTTCCCGGCGCTGGCGGAGCGCCGCTTCGACGAAACCGCGAAACAGGGGGTGGCCGGCGCGCGGGGTGGAGGTGAACTCGGGATGGAACTGGCAGCCGAGAAACCAGGGATGGCCGGGCAGCTCGATCATTTCCACCAAGCGGCCGTCCAGCGAATGGCCGGAGCAGACCAGGCCGGCGGCGCGCAAAGGCTCGCGAAAGCGGTTGTTGAACTCGTAGCGGTGGCGGTGGCGCTCGGTGACCACATCTTTGCCGTAGGTGGCGCGGGCCAGACTGTCGGGGACCAGCCAGCAGGGTTGCGCGCCGAGGCGCATGCTACCGCCGAGGTCGCCGCCTTCGCGCCGCCGTTGCAGGCCGCCGTCCTCATCGGTCCACTCGGTGACCAGGGCGATGACCGGATGCGGCGTGTCCTTGCGAAACTCGGTGCTGTGCGCGCCTTCCAGCCCGGCGACATGGCGGGCGAACTCGATCACCGCCACTTGCATGCCCAGGCAGATGCCGAGGTAGGGAATTTGCCGTTCGCGGGCGTAGCGGACGGCGGCGATTTTGCCTTCGATCCCGCGTTCGCCGAAACCGCCCGGCACCAGGATGGCGTCCATGTCCTCCAGGCAGGCGGCGCCGTCGCGCTCGATCTGCTCGGAGTCGATGTAGTGGATGTTGACCTTGGTCCGGGTGTGGATGCCGCCGTGCAGCAGGGCCTCGTTCAAGGATTTGTAGGCGTCGGTCAGATCCACGTACTTGCCCACCATCGCGATGTCCAGTTCGCCGGCCGGGCTTTCGATGGCCCGCACCACCCGCTCCCAGTCGGCGAGCTGGGCCGGCGGCAAATTTTCCAGATGCAGCTTGCGGGCGACGATGTCGTCCACGCCCTGGGCGTGCAGCAGGAGCGGAATCCGGTAAATGGTGTCGGCGTCCGGGACGTTGATGACCGCCTTGGCTTCGACGTTGGTGAACAGGGCGATCTTGCGGCGCTCCTCGGCGGGCACTTCCCGGTCGGAGCGGCACAGCAGGATGTCGGGCTGGATGCCGATGGAGCGCAGTTCCTTGACCGAGTGCTGGGTCGGCTTGGTTTTCAGCTCGCCGGAGGATTTGATGTAGGGCACCAGGGTCAAGTGGATGAACAGGCACAGCTCGCGGCCCAGCTCCACGCCCATCTGGCGGATGGCCTCCAGGAAGGGCTGCGATTCGATGTCGCCGACCGTGCCGCCGATTTCGACCATGGCGATGTCGGCTTCGCCCGCGCCCAGCCGGATGCAGCGCTTGATTTCGTCGGTGATGTGGGGGATCACTTGCACGGTGCCGCCGAGATAATCGCCGCGCCGCTCCTTGCGGATCACGTTTTCGTAGATGCGCCCGGTGGTGAAGTTGTTGCGCCGGGTGGCGGTCATCGCCACGAAGCGCTCGTAATAGCCCAGATCGAGATCGGTTTCCGCGCCGTCGCTGGTGACGAACACCTCCCCGTGCTGGAAGGGGCTCATGGTGCCGGGATCGACGTTGATGTAGGGGTCCAGCTTGATCAGGGTGACCTTGAGCCCCCGAGCTTCCAACACCGCCGCCAGCGACGCGGCGGCGATGCCTTTGCCCAAGGAGGACACCACGCCGCCGGTGATGAAAATGAATCGGGTCATGCCGGAATGGGGGTTGGCTAAAAGACGCTACAAGATACCAGACACCGCCGCCGATGGCGAATCCAACAATCGCCGGCGCAGGCTCGATCCGTTGCTTCTGCCCGGATGGCGCCCGCAGATCAGGGCCGATCCAAGATCGGTTGCCAGCCGATGGCGTCGGCGTCGGCGGCGCAATCGGCGGCAACGCCTAACCCGACCGCCGCCAGCAGCGCGTCGCCCTGGTACAGCAGCGGCACTCTGTCCCGTTCCCAAGGTGGAATGGCGGCCTCTTGCAACAGTTTTTTCAATTCCTGGCGGTGGCGGCGGCCGACCGGCCGCAAGCGTTCGCCGCCGGCCCGAAACCGGACGGTCAGCCATCCACCGGTCAAGACATCCGCGCGCAATCCCGCGCCGGCGGTTTCTTGCATCCGCAACCGGCCCACGCCCGGCAACTCCAGCGCCGGCCAGGTCTCGGCGCAGGATCGCCAGATGAAAGCTCGGCCCGCATCGTGCGGCGCCAAGGGCCGCATGGCGTAGAGCTGATCGCGATAGCGTCTGATTTCCGCGCCCGGCCAGCGAACGCGGGGCTGCCGGTCGCGCCCGGCGGTCAGGCTGTCATGGAGGATGCGCTGCACGTGCCGGTGATCGGGAACCGGCAAGCCGAGCCGCCGCAGCCAATGGCGCACCACGTTGCGCTGGCGGATTTCGCGCAGCGCGCCCAGCGCGGAGACATCCAGCGCGTCCGCGCGGGCGGTGGCGACATGCGCCAGATCAGCTTTGGCTTCTTGGTCCAGCCAAGCGGCGGTTTCGGCGCACAGCCGCGCGGAGCGCGCCAGATTGCGGGTGACGGCCGGCCAGCGCTCGGCCAGCAACGGCAAGATGGTGCGACGCAGATAGTTGCGGTCGAACGCGGGATCGGCGTTGCTGAGATCCTCGACCCAGCGCAAATGGTGGGCGCGCGCGTACGCGAGCAAGTCCGCGCGCTCCACGCCCAGCAAAGGCCGCAGCAGCCAACCCTGGCCGAGCCGGCTCGATGCCGGCATCGCCGCCAGGCCGTGCGGCCCCGCGCCGCGCAACAGTTGCAGCAGCAACGTTTCGGCTTGGTCGTCGCGGTGGTGGGCGGTCAGCAGGGCGGCATCCGGCCCCAGCTCCGCCGCCAGCGCGGCGTAGCGGGCGCGGCGGGCGGCGGCTTCCGGGCTTTCGCCGTTCGCGGGTCGCGCATCGACTTTCAGGATTTGCAACGGAACGTTCAAATCCCGGCAAACGCGGGCGCAATGCCGGCCCCAATCGGCGGCGGCCGCTTGCAGGCCATGATCCACGTAAACCGCCTCCAGCATCCGCTCCGGCCAAGCGTCGCGGTGTCGCGCCAAAAGGTGCAGCAACGCCTGGGAATCCAGGCCGCCGCTGTAACCGACCAGCAAGCGCCGAACCTGGGAATGGGCCGTGAACAGAGGCGTGAAAAGAGCGGCGGAAAGCAAAGTCGCGACCCTGGCGGGGCGTCCTGACGGCTCGCGCCCTCAGGCGTCTTTATCCTTGCCCAGCAAAGCCGCCACGCTGCTTTGCCACGAGGATTGGGTCGAGGCCGCCGGCTCGGTTTCCTTGAACACCCCGTAAGCCATCAAGCGTTGATAGCGCTGTTCCAGCAAATCGTCCACCGCCAGCGCGTCCAGCGATTGCAAGTGTTTGTGCAAGGCGGCTCGGACGTTGTCGACCGTGCGGGCGACATCGCGGTGGGCTCCGCCGGGCGGCTCGGGAATGATCCCGTCGATCAATTTCAATTTCAGCAACCGGTCGGCGGTCAAGCCCAGCGCTTCGGCCGCGTCGGGCGCTTTTTCGGCGCTTTTCCATAAGATCGCCGCGCAACCTTCCGGCGAAATCACCGAGTAGGTGCCGTACTGGAGCATCAAAACCCGGTCGCCGACACCCACCGCCAGCGCGCCGCCGGAGCCGCCCTCGCCGATCACCACGCAGATCACCGGCACGCGCAACCGGCTCATCTCGAACAGGTTGCGGGCGATGGCCTCGCTCTGGCCGCGCTCCTCCGCGCCGATGCCGGGATAGGCGCCCGGCGTGTCGATCAGCGTCACCAGCGGCAAATGAAATCGCTCGGCCAGCTTCATCAGGCGCAGCGCCTTGCGGTAGCCTTCCGGTCGCGGCATGCCAAAATTGCGGTAAATCTTTTCCTTGGTGTCGCGGCCCTTCTGGTGGCCGATCACCAGCACCGCGCGCCCGTCCAGCCGCGCCAGCCCGCCGACGATGGCGTGATCGTCGGCGAAGGTGCGGTCGCCGTGCAGCTCCTGAAAGTCGGTGAATAGCCGCTCGATGTAATCCAGCGTGTAGGGGCGCAACGGGTGGCGGGCGATCTGGGAAATCTGCCACGGGGTCAGGCTGGCGAAAATCGAATCGGTGAGCGCCTTGCTTTTGGCTTCTAGCCGAGCGATTTCATCGCTGATGTTCAAATCCTGTTCCGCGCTCAGATTGCGCAGTTCCCTGAGCATCGCCTCCAGTTCGGCGATCGGCTTTTCAAAATCCAGACAGTTGGTTGGAGTGATCATAAACAGAGCTGACAGCCTATTCCTTGTCGGGCAAACGCACGGCCAAATAGAGCGATTCGACTTCCCGTTTTACCAGCAGCGGCACCGCCCGGCCCTTGGGCAGCTCCTTGGCCAGCTCGACGAACTGGCTCGCGCTTTTGACGGCGTTGTGGTTGATCTGGAGAATGATATCGTCCGGATACAGGCCGGCGTTCGCGGCCGGACCTTCCTCCAGGGAAGTCACCAGCACGCCCTGTTCTTCCGCGCCGATGGTGCGGCGCTGCTCGTTGCTCAGATCGGCGACGGTGATGCGCAAGCGGGGGTCGTTGTGTTCGTCCATGGTCGCGACGGGTTGTTCCAGGGCTTCGAGGCGGGCGATGGTCGCTTTGACTTCCAGCGGCTCGCCGTTGCGCTGGATCGACATCGCCACGGTCTTGCCGACCGGCGTGACCCCGATCATGCGCGGCAGTTGCGAGGAATCCTCCACCGGCTCGCCGCCGTAGCGCAGGATGATGTCGCCCACCTTGAACCCGGCGCTGGCCGCCGGGCTGTCCGGCAGAATTTGCGCGACCAGCGCCCCGCGCGGCCGGTCGAGGTTGAACGCTTCGGCCAGATCGTTGTTGACCGGTTGCAGCAGCACGCCCAACCAGCCGCGCGTGACCTCGCCGGTCGCTTTCAGTTGCTCGACCACCTGCATCGCCAGCTTGATCGGAATGGCGAAGGACAGGCCCATGTAGCCGCCGGTGCTGCTGTAGATCTGGGAATTGATGCCGATGACTTCGCCGCGCAGGTTGAACAGCGGGCCGCCGGAACTGCCGGGATTGACCGCCACGTCGCTTTGGATGAACGGCACGTAGGTGCCGCTCGGCAGATTGCGGCCGACCGCGCTGACGATGCCCTGGGTGGCGGTATGCTCCAAGCCGAACGGCGAGCCGATGGCCAGCACCCATTCGCCGACTTCCAAGGTGTCGGAGTCGCCGATCTTGACCGCTTGCAGGTTCTCGCCCTCGATCTTGAGCACCGCCACATCGGTCAGCTCGTCCACGCCGATCACTTTGGCGGGGCGCTCGCGCAAGTCGCTGAGCCGCGCGATGATTTTATCGGCATCCCGCGCGACGTGGGCGTTGGTCAAGATGTAGCCGTCCGGCGAAATGATAAAGCCCGAACCCAGGGAATTGGCCTGACGGTCGCCCGGCAGTTCGGGGCGGTCCTGGAAAAAGCGCTTGAAGAATTCGAGGTAGGGGTTTTCCTTGCCCGGAAGCTCCGGCATTCCCGGCCGGCGCGCCTGTTTGTCGAGGGCCTGGGTGGAGCTGATGTTGACGATGGCCGCTTCGTTTTGTTTGACCATCTTCCGAAAATCCGGCAAAGGTTGCGTTTCGGCCGGGCGCGCTGGGGCGGCGGCCAGAACGCACAAAGGCAACAGCAGGACGAACGTCTGGAGCGAGCGAAAAAAGGTCTCTCGAAAACGGATCAAAGAGGGTCTCCTGCGAACAAAAGCGGAAAGCGAGGCGGGCGTCTGGGCGAACGGTGGCAGCGAAGAGCGGCTTGCCGGCATCGGAAGGCGGGTTTGCGACAAGGCGTCCGGGAGGCCGGAGGCCGGCGCGATTTGCACAGTATAGAATAGTTGGCGATACTCAGGTAAGAGCGGCGGGGACGAAGAGGCAACCCGAACAGCGGCGGAGCAGCCCGGCTGGATCGCGGCTGGACCCGAAACGTGACGTGGCGCGAGCGATAGAAGGGGAAGCGAAGATGGAACAAAAATCGGATCGGGTCGTGAACGACAACGATAAGGCGACTCAGTATCTTTATGAGCTGGCTCTCAAATTGCTGGAGCTGAAAGGGTCGGACATCTTTATCACCGCCGGCAGCCCGGCGGCGTTCAAAATCCATCAGGAGATCCGGCGGGTCGGCGGCCCGAGCTTGAGCCCGCAACAGGTGGCGTTGCTGGTGCGCTCGATCATGAACGACCGCCAGGCGCGGGAGTTCGACCAAAACCGCGAGGTCAACTTTTCCCTCAATTTCCCCGATGTCGCGCGCTTCCGGGTCAGCGCCTTCACTCAGCGGGGCAGCGCCGGGATGGTGTTGCGGCTGATCCAGCAAAAGATTCCGACGCTTGAAGAGCTGAACCTGCCGCCGATTTTGCGGGACATCGCGCTGGCCAAGCGCGGCCTGGTGATTTTTCTGGGCGGCACCGGTTGCGGCAAGACCACCTCGATGGCGGCGATGGTGGACTACCGCAACAGCCAGTGCCGGGAACACATCATCACGATCGAGGATCCCATCGAATTCTTCCACCGCCACAAGCTCTCGCTGGTGGACCAGCGCGAGGTCGGCGTCGATACCGATTCCTACGATACGGCTTTGAAAAATACCTTGCGCCAAGCCCCCAACGTCATTTTGATCGGCGAGGTGCGAGATCGGGAAACCATGCAATCGGTCATCAATTTCGCCGAAACCGGCCATTTGTGCCTGACCACCTTGCACGCCAACACCACCGATCAGGCTTTCGACCGCATCATCAATTTTTTCCCGGAAGAGCGACACACCCAGATTTTGATGGATTTATCCTTCAACATGAAGGCTTTCATCTCGCAGCGCTTGCTGCCGCGCGCGGATAATACCGGCCTGATTCCGGCCGTGGAAATCCTGCTCAACACGCCGCTGATGGCCGACTTGATCTTTCAGGGCAGGATCAAGGAAATCAAGACCATGATGGTGCGCTCCAGCGATCAGGGCATCGTCACCTTCGACATGGCGCTATTCGATCTGTACGAAGCGGGCCAGATCAGTTACGAGACGGCGATCCGGCACGCCGATTCCGCCAATAATCTGCGGTTGAAAATCAAGCTGGAAAGCAAGCGCCCGCCGCCTCGGGCGGCCGGCGAGAACAGCCAGCTCAACGTCGATGCGGAGCAGAAACGACGTTGAGGGGCACTGTCTGTCCCCAGCGACGCACGGACGGCCGAAAGCGGTTTCTGGATCGCGTTTCTGGCCTCGTTCACCCTTAGCGCCGCACGGACAGCCGAAAGCGCCGCCCGCCTTGACGCACCACCGCGCCGGTGGGCGTCACGCTTTCCAGCACCGCGCCTTTTTCGATCGGATCGCCTTCCCGGTAGCGGCGGCCGTTGATGACCACGAACCGGGTGTCCGCCTTGGGGCTGTAGACGTGAATGTCGAGATTTAGCTCCGGCAACCCCCGCCGCGACGCGTCGGGCAGCGTGTCCAACAGCGGCGGCGGTTCCGGGCCGACGGTGACGGTGGGACCGGACGCCGGTTTCGGCGGCTCCTGCCGGCGCTCTCGGGGAGCGCTGTTGGCGGGCCGCGCGGGCTCATCGCCAGCCGAAGGGCCGGCCGCTTTCTTGCTGGGCCGCGCGGGCTCGTCCGGAGTTGAAGCGCCAGCGGTTTTCTTGCCCGGCCGCGCGGGTTCATCGGGAGTTGAAGCGCCAGCCGCGCTTTTGCTCGGCCGCGCCGGTTCGTCCGGAGCCGGTGCCGGCGCGGCGACCTCTTGTTTGGAGGACGTTACGGGCGCGCCGGCCGCTGGCGTCGCCGCCGCGCTGGCCGCTGGCGCAGTTGCGGGCGCCGGAACCGGTGCGGTCGGGCGCGCGCCGACGGTCGCCGTGGCTGACGGTGCCGTGGCCGGAGCCGAGATCGAAGCGGTCGCGGCGGGCGCCGATCCCCTTTCAGGCTGGAGCAGGAAATAAGCCAGCAGCGCGGCGTTGAAACCGAGCCCTAGCCCCAGGCTCAACCACAGCCAAAGCCGTTGGCCGCTTGGCGGCGCGGGCGGCGGCGACGCCGTGAGACTGGGCGGCTGTCCCAGATGGCGCTCTTGCTCGGCCTTGCGCAGCGCATCGAGAATATAGGACATCTCAGGGTTCTCGAACGGGCCGGCTCAGGCGAGGCGTTTCGGGCGGCAGCGCGAGATTGTTCAACAGCAGCAGGGTTTGCTCGCCCGCCATGCCGTCCACCAGCAGGCCGTGCTCTTGCTGAAAGGCCCGCACCTCGTTGCCCAGATCCGCGTCGAACCGTTCCGAAGGCGTTTCGGGGACGGGCCGGCCGGCGGCCGCCGCCAAGCGCCGGCGCAGCCAGCGCACCGCTTCGCCGTTGTTGCCGGGACCGATGATCGGTTGATCGGTCTGCAACTCCCACAATAAAACGTACTGGCCGGCCCACAGCGGTTTGAGTTGGCTCACGGGCACGGTGACGGCTTGCCCGCTCAGCTCCAGAGTCGCGTTATTCTCGTCGAGCGCCCGCAGCAACACCGGGGTCGATCCGCCGCCGGGCCGGTTCAGCCGCAACAGCGTCGGACGGTCGAAACGGCGCAGCGTTTGCCAGTCGCCCTGGCCTGACAGGCAGCGCAGTTTGCGGGTTTTGACGTATTCGCAAAACCCGGCCGCGCGCCCCTGAAATGGCGCGATTCCCCAGGCGGCGAGCAAGCGCTCGTTGCCGTTGTCGGCGCGCGTTTCGCGCAACCAGGCGGTCAGATCGAGCGGGGTGGCGGCCGCCACCGCCGGGGTTGCGCTTGGCGCGGGCGGCGGAGCGCCGGTCGAAGCCGGCGGCGCGGCCGGGCTCGATGAAACGGCCGGTGACGGGGTTGGCGCGGCGGCGGGCGGGGGCACCGGAGCAGCGGTCGAGATGGCGGTCGCGGGCGTTCCCGTCGCCGGCGCCGGGGTCGGAGGCGCGGCGCGGCTGGCCGGTGGACCGGCCGGATTCTGGGCCGGAGACAAGTTGGCGGCTGGGGCCGGCGGCGCGGCGGTGCCGGGCGAGGGTGCGGGTGACGCGGTGGTTGTGGAGGCTGACGGCACCGAACCCGTTTTGGCGGTTGCCGCCATGCGCGCGTCGTCCGCCGAGCCCGGCTGGCCGGCAGCGGGGGGGGCTGACCGGGCGACCGCCGCCGGTGCAGCGTCCGGGGCGCTCGCGGTTCGGTCGGCGGAATCCGCGACCGGCGCATCGGTGGCGAGCGGTCCGGTGGGCGGCAGCCAAAGGCCGAGACCGATCATGACCAAACCGGCGAAGCCGATCGCCAGCGCCGGGCGCAAGTGCAGGGGATGGCGCGCCGCGTCGGCTGATCGGGCTTGCAGCGCCTCGCGCGCGGCTTGCCGGACCGTTCCGGCATTCACCTGTTTCGCGTTCTGGCCGTAAGCTCCGAGCAAGGCGCGGTCGCAGATGATGTTGATCAGGCGCGGGATGCCTGCCGAACGCTGGTGGACGGCCCGCAGCGCCCCCCGGCTGAACAAATCCTCCCGCCCGCCGGCCACGCGCAACCGGTGGCGGACATAGGCGGCGGCATCTTCGGCGTCGAGGGCCGGCAAGTGGTAGCGCGCGGTGATCCGCTGGGCCAACTGGCGCAAATCCGGCCGCGCCAGCAACTGCCGCAACTCCGGCTGGCCGACCAGAATGATCCTGAGCAATTTGTGTTTGGCGGTTTCCAGATTGGTCAATAGCCGAATCTGCTCCAGCACCTCGCGGCTCAGGTTTTGCGCTTCGTCGATGATGAGCACAGTGCGCCGGCCGGCGGCATGAACGCGCAGCAGATGATCGTTGAGCGCGTCCACCAGCGCCTTGAGCGTGGGATGCTCGGGCGGGTAGGCGACCCCCAGCTCGTCGCAAACCGTGGCCAGCAGTTCCTCGACCGTCAGGCGCGGGTTCAGGCACAGCGCGATATCCACCCGCTCCAGCTTTTGCTCCAGCAAGGAGCGGACCAGGGTGGTCTTGCCGGTGCCGACCTCGCCGGTCAATTGCACGAATCCGCCGTTCTCGTCGGTGCCGTACAGCAGGTGCGCCAGCGCTTCCCGATGGTGCTGGCTGAGATAGACGTAAGCCGGATCGGGGGTGATCGAAAACGGCGGTTCGCGCAATCCGAAATAGTCCGCGTACACCGGCTAGACCTCGCCGTAGCGCGCGCCGGAGCCGATCCAGCGCCGGATCAGCGGCTCGGCGCACTCGGGATGGTCGCGCAGGATGCGGTCGGCGGCGTAGCGGGCGGCGCTCAACAAATCCTGATCGCGCAGCAAGTCGGCCACCCGCAGGTTTTGCTCGCCGGTCTGGCGGGTGCCGAGCACCTCGCCGGGACCGCGCAATTCCAGGTCGCGCCGGGCGATTTCAAAGCCGTCGTTGCATGCGCGCAGCGTGGCCAGCCGGGCATGGGCGACCGGCGACAGCGGCGGCCGATACAGCAGCACGCAACTGCTGTCGCTGGACCCGCGCCCGACCCGGCCCCGAAGCTGGTGCAACTGGGCCAGACCCAGCCGTTCGGCGTTTTCCACGATCATCAGGCTGGCGTTGGGCACATCCACGCCGACTTCGATCACGGTAGTGGCGACCAAGAGATCGAGGTCGGCGTTTTTGAAAGCGGCCATGACCGCTTCCTTGTCGGTCGCCCCCAGCCGGCCGTGCACCAGCCCGACCCGCAGCTCCGGCAACGCGGCGGTCAAGCGTTCGGCGGTCGCCGCCGCCGCCTGGCACTCCAGAACTTCCGATTCCTCGATCAGCGGGCAAACCCAGTAGGCTTGCCGGCCGCTCTGGCAGGCTTGCCGGATGCGCTCGATCACGTCCTGCCGGCGAGTGTCGGGGGCGGCGACGGTTTTTACCGGCTGGCGGCCGGGCGGCAATTCGTCGATCACCGAGGTGTCGAGATCGGCGTAGGCGCTCATCGCCAGCGTGCGCGGAATGGGGGTCGCGGTCATGATCAACTGGTGCGGGCAGCGGCCGCCGCGCCGGCCTTTTTCGCGCAGCGCCAGCCGCTGGTGCACGCCGAAACGGTGCTGCTCGTCCACGATGGCCAGCGCCAGTTCGGCGAAGGCGACGGTTTCCTGAAACAGCGCGTGAGTGCCGACGGCGATCTGGATGTCGCCGGCGGCGAGCCGCTCCAGCAGCGTCCGCCGCGCCCGGCCGGCCAGCCGGCCGGTCAGCCAGGCGACCTCGACCCCCAAATCGCCGAGCCAGTTGCGGAAATTGCGATGGTGTTGTTCGGCCAGCAGTTCGGTGGGGGCCATCAGCGCCGCCTGAGCGCCGGTTTCGACCGCGCGCAGCGCGGCGAGCGCGGCCACCACGGTCTTGCCGGAACCGACATCGCCCTGCAACAGCCGCAGCATCGGGCGAGGCTCGGCCAAGTCGGCGGCGATTTCGGCCAGCACCCGCCGCTGGGCGCGGGTGAGCGCGAACGGCAGGCGCTCCAGAAAGCGCTGGCTCAAACCGCCGTTGCCGAGCAGCGGCGGCGCGGCCTGCCGGCGCATCCGCTCGCGCAAGCGCCGCAAGCTGATCTGGTGGGCCAGCAACTCCTCGAACGCCAGCCGCCGGCGGGCGGGATGGCGGCCGCTGTCCAGCGCCTCCAGCGACGCATCGCTCGGCGGTTGGTGCAGCAGGCGCACCGCATCCGCGATCGGCATCAGTTGCAGTTGTGACCGCACCGCGGCGGGCAACAGTTCCGGCAGCAGAGCCGCCTTTTCGATCAGCTCCAGCGCCCGCTCGGCCAGGGCGCGCAAGGTGAATTGCTGCAAGCCGGCGGTGCTGGGATAAACCGGGGTCAGCCGGTCGGACACCGGCGCGACGCCGGCGTCGAGCCGCCGGCATTCCGGGTGGATCATTTCCGGGCCGGTGTAGCCTTGGCGGACCTCGCCGAAACAGCGCAACCGGCCGCCCTTCTGGCTGAAAAGCTGTTCCTGGGCGGGGCTGAAATGGAAAAAGCGCAAGGTCAAACCGCCGGTGGCGTCCCGCAGATGGCAGAGCAAGAACCGCCGCCCGCGCTCGGTCACTTCGCCGCCGAGGATTTCGCCCTCGATCTGCGCCTCCTCGCCGGGCAGCAGCTCGCGGATGGGGGTGATGCGGCTGCGGTCCTGATAGCGCGATGGCAGGTGCAACAGCACATCCTCGGCGGTGCGGATTCCCAGCCGGGCCAGCCGCTCCGCCAGCCTCGGTCCCACGCCGTGCAACGCGGTGACCGGGAGCGCTTCGGCGGCCGGCGGGCGAACCGCGCCGCTCGAACGGGCTTCCGGGTGCTGCTGCATGACGCCGCGCTCCGTGGCGACCGCTTAAGACCCCAGGACCAACACGGCGTCCATCTCGACCTGCGCCCCGCGCGGCAAGGCGGCGACGCCGATGGCGGCGCGGGCCGGATAGGGTTCCCGAAAATACTCGGCCATGATCTGGTTGATCTGCGCGAAATGGCCGAGATCGGTCAAGAAGACGTTGAGTTTCACCGCGTCGGCCAAACTGCCGCCGGCCGCCTTCGCCACCGCCGCGAGATTGTCGAACACCCGGCGAACGTGCGCCTCCATCGGCCCGTCCACCAGTTGCAGGGTGGCCGGATCGAGCGGGATCTGGCCGGAAAGGTAAACCGTGTCGCCGATCTTGACCGCTTGGGAATAGGTGCCGATGGCGGCAGGGGCCAGATCGGTATGGATGATTTCGCGAGGCATGGGGCGCTCCTGACGGATTTTTCCCGCCGTCGCCGGGAACGGGGTTGAGAGAGCGGATGCGGCCGCGCCGCGTCGGGCGGTGCCAATCGGGGCCGGTCAGGCGCGCCGGGCCACCTTCAGCACTTCCGGCAAGGTCCGCAACCGCCGCAGCACGCGGGCCAGATGGGTGCGATCGTCGACGTTCACCAGCAAATAGACCGCGGTGCTATTGCCCTCTCGCTCCGATGTGTTGATGGTTTCGATATTGGTGTCGGTGGCGGAAATGGCGGCGGCGATGGTCGCCAGCACGCCGCGCTTGTTGATGACCTCCAGCCGCAATTCCACCGGAAAGTCGATGGTGATGCCGGGCTCCCATTCCACCTCGATCCACTTTTCGGCGTTTTTTTTGTAGCCGGTGACGTTTTTGCAGTGATCGCGATGGATGACGATGCCGCGCCCGGCGTTGAGAAAACCGATGATGGCATCGCCCGGCAACGGCCGGCAACACTTGCCGAAGCTGACCACGGTGCCCTCGGCCCCCTTGATCAGCAGCGGTTGAGCGCTGGCGTCCGGCGGCGCGGATTCGTCGCGTTCGCCGCCCGGCAGCAGCCGCTTGGCGATCAGCGCGGCGACGCGGTTGCCCAGGCCGATGTCGGCCAGCAGCTCTTCAAAGCCGCTTAAATTGAATTCCCGCAGCAGCGCCTTGACCCGCTCGACCGGCAATTCGTCGAGCCCGCCGATCCGCCCGACCAGGGCTTTTTCCAGCAGGCGCTTGCCGAGCAACGCGGCTTCGTCGCGCTTGAGGTGCTTGAGATAGTGGCGGATGCTGGCGCGGGCCTTGGCGGTCACCACGAAGTTGAGCCAGGAGGGATTGGGCCGGGCGGTGGGGGTGATGATCGCCTCGACCGTCTGGCCGGTCGCCAGCGGCGTGCGCAGCGGCACCAGCCGCCGGTCCACCCGCGCGCCCACGCAGGTGTTGCCGACATCCGAATGGATGGCGTAGGCGAAATCCACCGCCGTGGCGCCGCGCGGCAGCTCGATGATTTCGCCGCGCGGGGTGAACACGTACACCTCGTCGGGGAAAAGGTCGATCTTGACGCTTTCCAGAAATTCCACCGGATTGCCGGCGCGGCGCTGCATGTCCAGAAGCTTGCTCAGCCATTCGCGGGCGCGCTGCTGGGCGTGGCCCCCTTCGCCCTCGCCGTCGGATTTGTAGCGCCAGTGCGCGGCCACGCCGACCTCGGCCATGATGTGCATGTCCTCGGTGCGGATTTGCAGTTCGATGGGGACGCCATTGGGGCCGAACAGCACGGTGTGCAGCGATTGGTAGCCGTTGGCCTTGGGGATGGCGATGTAATCCTTGAACCGCCCCATAATCGGTTTGTACAGGTTATGGGTGACGCCGAGCACGCGATAGCAAGTGTCCACGGAATCGACGATGATCCGCACCGCGTAAACGTCGTAGACGTCTCGAAACGGTTTGCTTTTGCGGGCGGGCGGGCGGTCCGGGTCGGCGGGAGCGCCGCCGTGCTGCTCCCGAAACGGCAGCGGCGGTTTGCCCCGCATTTTCTGGTAGATGCCCCAGAGGTGTTTGCTGCGGCCCACCACCCGCGCGTTGATGCCTTCTTCCTGGAGCCGCGCGTCGATGCGGGCTTCCATCTGGCTGACGATTTCGTGGCGGTTGCCGCTCATCTTGCGCACCGCGTCCTGCAACACGCGAAAACGGAACGGATAGAGATGGTTTAAGCCGAGGTCTTCCAGTTCTTGGCGCAGGTGGTTCATGCCCAATCGGCCGGCGATGGGGGCGTAGATTTCCAGGGTTTCGCGGGCGATGCGCCGGCGCGATTCCGGGCGCATCGCGCCCAGGGTGCGCATGTTGTGCAGCCGGTCGGCCAGCTTGATCATGATGACGCGCAAGTCCTTGGCCATCGCCAGGAACATCTTGCGGAAATTCTCGGCCTGCGCCTCCAGCTTGGAGTTGAAGTGAATGTGGGTCAGCTTGCTGACGCCGTCCACCAGCTCGGCGACTTCCGGCCCGAACTGCGCGCTGATGTGCTCCTTGTCGTATTGGGTGTCCTCGATCACATCGTGCAGCAGCGCCGCCAGCAGGGTTTCCTGATCGAAGCGGACGTTGGCGAGGATGCGGGCCACGGCCAGCGGGTGGAAGATGTAGGGCTCGCCGCTTTTGCGGTAAACGCCCGCGTGCGCTTCGGCCGCGAAATAACAGGCTTCGCGTAGCTGTTCGACGTGCTCCCGCTCCAGGTATTCGCCGGTGAGCGCGCACAGATCGTCGATGCGCAGCCGCAAGTCATCCAGCCACTCGTCCTCGACAGCCAGCTTGCGAAGCGGCTGAAGTTCGTTGCGAACTTCCCGCAACGGCGCGCTCATGAACGATTCTCCTGGTATCGAAAGGCCGGGAAAGGGTTTATTCCGCCTCGGTCGCGCCGCTGTTTTCGGGTTCGGCCTCGGCCTCGGCCTCGGCGGCGGGAGCTTCCGGCGCGGCAGGGACCGGGCGGCGGTATTTTTCCTGAAGCATGTGATCGAGCTTGCCTTCGGCCAGCTCGCGCAGCGCGACCACGGTGGGTTTATCGTTTTCCCAGGGCACCAGGGCCTCCTTGCCGAGCGCCAGATCGCGCGCGCGGCGCGCGGCGATCAGCACCAGTTCGAAGCGGTTATCCACTTGGTCGAGGCAGTCTTCTACGGTGATGCGGGCCATTCGGGGCGGTCTCCAAACGTGACGGGTGGGCTGGGCGGCTGTAGGCCAGCAGTCTAATGATTGCTAAGCAGTTATGACAAGAGGCACGCGAGCAGGTTGCGGTGGCGTTCGATCTGCCGGTCCCGGCGCTGGCGCTCGGCGACAAGGATGGCGCGCAGCGCGTGCAGCGCGTCCGGAAATCGGTCGTTGACGACCAGATAATCGAACTCCGCGTAGTGCGACAGCTCGTCGAGCGCCGCCGCCATGCGCCGCTCGATCGTGGCGGCGCTGTCCTGGCCGCGCCCGATCAACCGCTGGCGCAAAGTCGCCACCGAAGGCGGCAGGATGAAGATGCTGGCGCTCTCGGGCAACAGCGCCCGCGCTTGGCGAGCGCCTTGCCAGTCGATTTCCAAAATCACGTCCAGCCCGCTTTCCAGTTGCGCCGAAACGGCCGCCCGGCTGGTGCCGTAATCGTGATCGAACACGCGCGCATGCTCCAAAAACAGGCCCCGATCGCGCATCGAGGCAAAGTCGGCCACCGAGACGAAATGGTAATGCACGCCGTCTCGCTCGCCCGGCCGGGGCTTGCGGGTGGTGTGGGAAACCGAAACCGCCACATCGGGCGTCGAGTCCACCAGGCTCTTGATCAAGCTGGTTTTGCCGGCTCCGGAGGGAGCGGCGATGATGAACAGGGTGCCGGTGGGCATCGGGGTTGCGACCTTTTGCGGCTCGAAAAGAATGCGGGGGTTCGCGCCGGAGCGGCGGCGGCGAGCGGATGCCGCATTTTACCTGGGAAGACGGCGAAGCGGTCGAATATCGTCGGTTCGCCGCCGCTTTGTGACCGGCCGCGAGGCGGCTTTCGCAGCGACCGCTTTACTCGATGTTCTGAACCTGTTCCCGCATCTGTTCGATCAGCACTTTGAGTTCGACGGCGGCGCGGGTGGTCTCGGTGTCGGCGGATTTCGACGAGAGGGTGTTGGCTTCGCGGTTGAGTTCCTGCATCAAAAAATCCAGCCGCCGGCCCACCGGCTCGGATCGGGCAAAAACGTCTTGGAGCTCGTCGAGATGGGCGTCCAGTCGGTCGAGCTCTTCTTCCACGTCCAGGCGCTGGGCGATCAAGGCCAGCTCCTGTTCCAGCCGGCCGGAATCGGCGTCGGCAGCGATGTCGGTGAGCCGGGTCAACAGCTTGTCGCGCCAGCGGGCCTGCACCTCGGGCCGGCGGGCGCGGGCGCGCTGGACTTGAGCGCGGATCGCCTCGCAGCGCTGTTGGAGCAGTTCGGCGGTGCGCTGGCCTTCCCGCTCGCGGGTGGCGACCAGTTCGGCCAGGGCCGCGTCGAGACTGCCGAGAACGGTTTGCTTGATTTGGTCCAAATCCGGTTCGGCTTCGCCGATCACGCCCGGCCAGCGCAGCACATCGCCCAGGCGCAGACCGGTGCCCGGCCCGATCAGGTGCTCCACCTCGCCGGCGATTTCGAGCAGGCGCTCGACCAGCGGCCGGTTCAGGGTCATGGCGGTCAAATTCGCGCCGGCGGTTTGCAGTTTGAGCGCGCATTCCACTTTGCCCCGGCTCAGCACGGTCGCCAGCCGTTCCCGAACGGGCGATTCCAAACCGCGCAACGCTTCCGGCAGGCGCACGGCGGTTTCCAGATAACGGTGGTTCACCGAGCGCAATTCCCAGATCATCGTGCCCCACGGGCTGGTTTGTTCCTGGCGCGCGAAGGCGGTCATACTGCGTAACATGGTCTGACCTCGTGTGAGTGGGCGTTGTAAGCTTAGGCCGAATTCGCCCTCTTGGCGCGTCCGGGCCGATTTTTCCGATCGTGCCGCCGCGGGCATTGTATCCTGCCAACCGGGCGGGTTCTGCTATAGTGCGCCTCCCCATCCTTCACCGATCCCGGAAAACTATGCGTCCCAGCAACCGCGCCGCCGACGAATTGCGCCCGATCCGCATCACCCGCCAATTCACCCGACACGCCGAGGGTTCGGTCCTGGTGGAATTCGGCGATACGCGGGTGATTTGCACCGCCAGCGTCGAGGAGCGGGTGCCACCGTTTTTGAAGGGGAAGGGCCGGGGCTGGGTGACGGCCGAATACGGCATGTTGCCGCGCTCCACTCACACGCGGACGCAGCGCGAGGCGAGTCGCGGGCGACCGGACGGGCGCACCATGGAAATTCAGCGGCTGATCGGTCGGTCGTTGCGGGCCGTGATGGATCTGGAAGCGCTGGGCGAGCGCACCCTCACCGTGGATTGCGACGTGATTCAGGCCGATGGCGGCACCCGCACCGCCGCCATCACCGGCGGTTTCGTGGCGCTGGCCGATGCGGTGCGCCACCTGATGGGCAAGAAGTCGGTCAAGAAAAATCCGCTGCACGGTCAAGTGGCGTCGGTGTCGGTCGGCATCTATCGAGGCGCGCCGGTGCTGGACCTGGATTACGCCGAGGACTCCGAAGCGGAAACCGACATGAACGTGGTGATGAACGACGCCGGCGCGTTCATCGAGGTTCAAGGCACCGCCGAAGGCCACGCTTTTCGCTTGGAGGAGCTGCACGCGATGCTGGCGCTGGCGCGAGCCGGGATCGAGCGGCTATTGGGCGAGCAGCGGGAAGCGTTGGGCTTGTCGGTCTAGGCCCGTCAGGAGATCGGCGATGCGCAAATGGATTCTGGCGACCGGCAATGTCGGCAAGGTCCGGGAGCTGGAGACCGCGCTCGCGGGTCTCGATCTGGAAATCTTGCCGCAATCGGCGTTGGCCGTGCCCGAGGTTGCAGAAACGGGCTTGACCTTCGTGGAGAACGCGCTGATCAAGGCCCGCAATGCCGCGCGCCATGGCGGTCTGCCGGCGCTGGCCGACGATTCCGGGCTGGTGGTGGACGCGCTCGATGGCGCGCCGGGCATCTATTCGGCCCGTTACGCCGGACCCGGCGCCGACGATCGGGCCAACATCGACAAGCTGCTGGCCGCGTTGGCTGGTGTGTCGGCGGCGCGGCGCACCGCCCGCTTCGTGTGCGCGCTCGCGCTGTTGCGCCATCCCGCCGACCCGATGCCGCTGCTTTGCCAGGCGAGCTGGGAAGGCGTGGTGCTCGCCGAGCCGCGCGGCGCGGGCGGTTTTGGTTACGATCCGGTGTTTTTCGTGCCGGATCAAAAGCGCACCGCCGCCGAATTGGCGCCGGCCGAAAAAAATCGCTTGAGCCATCGCGGGCAAGCGCTGGCGCTGTTGCGCCAGCAATTGCGGGTTGACGGGGCTCTCGCTGGCCTTTAAGCGGGCGGCGCGCCGATCGATACCATGAGCGGTTCCAGTTGCCGCCATGCGCGCTGGGCTTCTTGCTTGGAAAGCACCTTGGGAAGCATGTCGTGGACGCCATCGAGTTCGAGACGCAATTCCTCGACGGTGGTGGTGGCCTCGATGCGATTGATCCGCCGTTCGGCGCTGGGGCCTAAGGTGCCCAACAAAATGAATCGGAAGAATCCCTTGGCGCTGTCCAGGTCAAATTTCGAGAGATCGAACGCGTCGAAACGATGAGGCTGCTCGGAACTGGCTGAAGCGGCCGCCGGTTTTTTCGGCTTTTCCGGCACGGGAGCGAAGCTCGGATCGGGCGCGATAAAACCGTCCGCTTCCAGTTGCGCCAGCATCGGTTCGATCTCGCCGAATTTCATGAGTTTGGCGGCAAGTTCGGCCACGGTGGAGCGGCCGTTCACCATGATCAACAGTTGGCGCCGTTCAACCGGCAGGTTGTAAGCGCGCCGTTCGATTTCTTGTAATCCTTTGGCGGTTTTCAGGGGTACTTGGTTTCGCTGCATATCGAGTATTCCTTACCGTTTTTCCCGGATCAATCAGGATGCTTTTAAAGGGGAAACACAAACGCTATCGTCGGCCATCTATTTTGAGTATTGTTCAATTATACCGGTTGACGCATGAAAATGCTGGAGCGCATGTCGGTTTTAGCGCGGGGATAGTTTCTGGTGCTCGGCCCGTCCATCTCCTCCGTGACCCCGGTTCGACGAATGGGTAGCTCGAAAGCGAGCCCGGCTCCAGCGCCGATTATCGGAAACTGCCAGCAAGTTAAAACCGTGAATATCGAGCCGATCCCGTTAGCGCTTTACGTTCATATTCCCTGGTGCGCCCGCAAATGCCCGTATTGCGATTTCAACTCGCACGAGGCCCGAGGAACCGTGCCGGAACGCGCTTACGTGGACGCTTTGCTGGCCGATCTGGAGCAGGATTTGCCGCGGGTCTGGGGACGCCGCATCGACAGCGTGTTCTTCGGCGGCGGCACGCCCAGCCTGTTTTCCGGCGAAGCGCTGGAGCGGCTGCTGTCGGGATTGCGCGCTCGCCTGCCGCTGCGCCCGGACCTGGAAATCACGCTGGAAGCCAATCCGGGAACGGTGGAACGGAGCCGGTTCGCCGAATTTCGGGAGATCGGCATCAATCGCCTGTCCATCGGCGCGCAGAGCTTCAGGGACGAGCAGTTGCGGAGCCTGGGGCGGATTCACGGCCGCCGCGACGCCATTGCCGCCGCCGAAGCCGCCCACGAAGCCGGGCTGGACAATTTCAATCTGGATTTGATGTTCGGGCTTCCGCGGCAGAGCATCGAGCAAGCGCGCGCCGACATCGCCGATGCGCTGGCGCTAGAGCCGGCGCACCTGTCGCATTACCAGCTCACCATCGAGCCGAACACCGCGTTTCACCGCGCGCCGCCGCCGTTGCCGGACGACGAGACCACCGATGCCATCCAGCGGCAAGCGCAGGACGAATTGGCTCGATCCGGTTTCGAGCGCTACGAAGTGTCGGCTTACGCCCGCGAGGGCCGACGCTGCCGGCACAATGTGAATTATTGGGAATTCGGCGATTATCTGGGTATCGGAGCCGGCGCGCACGGTAAGCTGACCGACCCCGCCACCGGTCAAATCCATCGGCTCTGGAAGCTCAAGCACCCGCGCGATTACGTGAAGCGTGCCGGCGCGCCCGCGAGCATCGGCGGCGACGGGCCGATCCGCGCCGCCGATCTGCCGGTGGAATTTTTGATGAACGCCTTGCGTTTGGTCGAAGGGGTGCCGGCGACATGCTTCGGCGAGCGTACCGGTTTGCCGCTAGCCGCGCTGGAACCGGCGCTGAGCGAAGCGCGGGCGCAAGGCTGGCTGGAGGACGACTCGGATCGGTTGCGGCCGACGGCGCGTGGTCTGCAATTCTTAAACCATGTTCTGCAAGCCTTTATGCCCGATTAGCGCCAGCGATCACGCCGGCCGGCGACTGCATGGTGACGCCGTGCGGGCTGCCGCCTTGGCGCAACACGGTAGAGCAGAGAATTCCCGCCATCTCAAGCGCGGGGGAACAGCCGCCATTGCGTCGGGCCCAAACCGACCGTCGCGCGCCCGAGCGAAAGGCGGCCGACCGTCAATCGAACAAACCGCCCACGGACAGATAGCGCTCGCCGGTGTCGTAGCAGAAGGTCAGAATCCGGCTGCCGTCGGGGATCTCCGGCAACTTCTGGGCAATCGCCGCCAGCGAGGCCCCGGAGGAAATCCCCACGAAAATGCCCTCGTCCTTGACGCAGCGCACGGCGTACTTGAACGCATCTTCGTGGGCGACCTGGATGACGCCGTCTAGAATCTCGGGGTTTAGCACCGCCGGCACGAAGCCCGCGCCGATGCCCTGAATCGGGTGCGGGCCGCGCTGGCCACCGCTCAGCACCGGCGAAGCGCTCGGCTCGACCGCAAACGCCTTGAGATCGGGAAATTTCTCTTTCAGCACCTCGGCGCAACCGGTGATGTGGCCGCCGGTGCCGACCCCCGTAATCAGATAGTCCAGCCCTTCGGGGAAGTCGTCCAGAATTTCCTGGGCGGTGGTGCGGCGGTGGACCGCCACGTTGGCGGGATTCTCGAACTGTTGCGGCATCCAGGCGTTCGGCGTTTCCTTCACCAGCTCCTGCGCTTTTTCGATCGCGCCCGGCATCCCCTTTTCTTTCGGGGTCAGCACCAATTCCGCGCCGAGCGCCGCCAGATAGCGCCGCCGTTCCACGGACATCGATTCGGGCATGGTCAGGATCAGGCGATAGCCCTTGGCGGCCGCCACCAGCGCCAGCGCGATGCCGGTATTGCCGGAAGTCGGCTCGACGATCACGGTGTCCGGCTTCAAAATGCCGCGTCGCTCCGCGTCCTCGACCATGGCCAGACCGATGCGGTCTTTGATGCTGCCGCCAGGATTGGTGCGCTCCTGCTTCATCCAGACCTCGACCTTGCGGTCCGCGAACAGCCGATTGATGCGGACGTGGGGCGTGTTGCCGATGGTTTCGAGAATGTTGTTGGCCTTCATGAGATGTCCTCGCGCGGTGGGTGGGGAACTCCGAGTTCAGAGCGGACCGAACGCTAACAGTAACAAAAAAAATTGTTTAGCCAGAAGAATAAATTAGCAGTTGTAAATAGCTTTTTCTTATATAGGTGGCGGACTTGCGCGCTGTTTGGAAAATGAAAGCGCGCCGTTGCGCTTGCGTCCTTCGCGCCCACTGCCCAACAATGCGCCTTGCGACAACCGCCGCCACCGTGCTTGGAGGAGCGTGCCTCATGTCTGAATCGCGTTTTCGTGGGACCGACCGTTACGTTGCGACCGACGATCTGATGATGGCGGTCAATGCCGCCGTCGTCTTGGGTCGGCCGCTGTTGGTCAAAGGCGAGCCGGGAACCGGCAAGACGCAATTGGCCGAGGAAGTCGCGCTCGCTTTGAAGCGGCCGCTCCTGCAATGGCACATCAAATCCACCACCAAGGCCCAGCAGGGCTTGTACGAATACGACGCCGTTTCGAGGTTGCGCGATTCGCAACTGGGCGATGCGCGAGTGCACGACATCCGCAATTACATCGTCAAAGGCAAGTTGTGGGAGGCGTTTACCGCCGATGTCCAGCCGGTGTTGCTGATCGACGAGATCGACAAGGCCGACATCGAATTTCCCAACGACCTGCTGCACGAGCTCGACCGGATGGAGTTTTTCGTTTACGAGACGCGGGAAGTGGTCAAGGCTCGCTACCGGCCGATCATCGTCATCACCAGCAACAACGAAAAAGAACTGCCGGACGCTTTTCTGCGCCGCTGCTTTTTCCACTACATCCGCTTTCCCGACAAAGACACCATGGAGCGGATCGTCAACGTCCATTATCCGAATTTGAAAAAGCGCTTGCTCGGCGAGGCGCTGGAAGCGTTTTTCGAAATTCGCGAGGTGCCGGGCTTGAAGAAGCGGCCGTCCACGTCGGAATTGCTGGACTGGATCAAATTGCTGGTGGCGGAGGACATTCCGCCCGAAGCGTTGCGCGGCGACCAGCACAAGTTGATCCCGCCGCTCTACGGCGCGCTGCTGAAAAACGAACAGGACGTGCACCTGTTCGAGCGACTGCTGTTCATGTCGAGGCGCAAGCGCGATTGACAGGCGTCGGTCCCGATCCGCCGAACCGCGAACGTCCGCGCCTGAGAGGTTTCGCCGATGATGACCGAATTTTTCCTCAAACTCCGCAAAGCGGGCATTCCGGTCACGCTGACCGAGTTTTTGACCTTGCTGGAAGCGCTGAGCCAGCGCGTCACCGCTCACAGCATCGAGGAGTTTTATTATCTGGCGCGGGCGACGCTGGTGAAGGACGAGCGCCACTATGACCGTTTCGATCAGGTTTTCGGAAATCACTTCAAAGGCTTGGAAACGCTGTTTGACCAAAGCATCGGCGTTTCGGTGCCGGTGGAATGGCTGCACAAGCTGGCGGAGTTGACCTTGAGCGAAGAGGACAAGCAACTGGTCGAGGCGATGGGCGGTTGGGAAAAGTTGATGGAGACTTTCGCCAAGCGTTTGGCCGAACAGGAAGGCCGCCATCAGGGCGGCAACAAGTGGATCGGCACGGCCGGGCGTTCGCCGTTCGGCGCGTACGGCTACAACCCGGAAGGCATCCGCGTCGGTCAGGAAGAATCTCGGCACCGGCGGGCGGTGAAAGTCTGGGACCGGCGGGAATTTCGCAATCTGGACGACACCATCGAACTCGGCACCCGCAATATCAAGGTCGCGTTGCGCCGCTTGCGCCGCTTCGCGCGCGAAGGCGCGGCGGAAGAGCTGGATCTGGACGACACCATCCGCTCCACCGCCCGCAACGCCGGTTATCTGGAGTTGAAGATGGTGCCGGAGCGCCACAACGCGGTGAAAGTGCTGCTGTTTCTGGATGTGGGCGGGTCGATGGACGATCACGTGCGGGTGTGCGAGGAGCTGTTTTCGGCGGCGCGCACCGAATTCAAGCATCTGGAATATTTCTACTTCCACAACATGGTGTACGAAGGGCTGTGGAAGGACAACCGCCGCCGCTACACCGAAAAGACCGAGACGCTGACGGTGCTGAACACTTTCGGCCACGACTACAAGTTGATCCTGGTCGGCGATGCGACCATGAGCCCCTACGAGATCAATTATCCGGGCGGCAGCGTCGAGCATTTCAACCCGGAAGCCGGCGATGTGTGGATGAGCCGGTTGCTGGCCGCTTACCCGCGCGCGATTTGGCTGAACCCGCAACCGCAAAACCGCTGGAGCTACGTGCCCTCGATCGAGATGGTGCGGGAGCTGATGGGCGAGCGGATGTTTCCGCTGACGCTGGAAGGTTTGGAGCAGGGGATTCGGGCGTTGCAGCGGGCGCGTTAAAGCCTCGCCGCCGTGGCGGCCAGCGCTATTGGTAGACGACGCTGATCTGCGGGACGATTTTCACGCCGGGTTGCTTGGCGAGAAAATCGTGCAGGAAGGCGATCAGCCGTTTCTCGCACAGCGCCACAACCGCCGCATCGGACGCCATCGCCTCGCCCTGTTCCTTGGCTTTCTTGGCGGCTTCCTCGTACAAGCGCAGCACCGCGCCTCGCTCGTCGGTGAACAGCCCGCCCGAGAGAATCTGATACCGTAACTGGGTGATGGCGGGTGTCGCGATCAGGGCCGGTTTCTTGACGCGGACCTCGATCCCCGAATCGATGGGCCGCACGTCGTAGCTGTCGGATTGCAGGTCGAAGCCAAACGAGTATTCGGCCGAATACCAAATGGCCACGGTGCCGGTCGAGGATAGTCCGAGCAATGAGCGCTCGATGACCTGGGTGACGCCTTCCTCGCGGACCATCGTGGCGGTGAGCAGCTTCATCTGCTCGGCCAGCGATTGTTTGCCGACGGTGAGGTAGCTGGTGTACTTGGTGTAGCCCAGCAGTTCCGATTCCTTGCGCGAAACTTCCTGTTCCAGCGTTGAAACCATGGCGTAAGCGTCGCTCAAACGGCCGTTCATCACCGAATAGGTCAGCCCGGTCGCGAGGCCGCAACCCAAAACGAAAAGTATCGGATAAAGGGACATTTCGTTTCGGATGATTGCTATTGACGCTAAGCGAACTTTAATAAACTTAAGGTTTTGAAGCTGGCATCGGAGGATATATCATCGACCTCGTTCAACGGCTGAACAAATACGGCGCGCTTCGTCAGAAGCTCCATAACCTATTAAGTTTAGGGGGTCATACTGGCTCTTGAAATTACGATAATTATCAATTTCACCGATATAAGTATTGCAGAGTAAAACTAAGTCATTGTTTGTTAGATTTGTGAAATCTAAGCCACCCGAAGCGGACTGAAATGCCTTATAGTGTGAATAGTTATCCAGTCCAATTAGGCGTGGATCATTTCTAGGCTTCTTGTCTTTTGAATCACGCTTATCATAGAAATCAGTGGGAAGAGATGCTATGACGTTTGACATCTTTGATTTGAAATTTTCAATCTCATTAGCAAGATACACAATTTCCCTGCGTCTTTCGGAAGACGTGTTTGGCCCTATAATAAATCCTTGAGTTGATGCTAAATTGACTTCAGTTGGGTGGAAGCGCTCAATATATCGATACATACAATCTTGATAAGACTGTAGAGCAAGCAAGCGGTTTTTTTCATCAATAACACCAGGAAATTCGTCTTGCAATTTTGAAGCTGATAATTTTGCTTCACCTCCAAGAATGCGTCGTCCAATCGCTCCGATTTCACCTTCACCAACTATAGCGACTGTTGATTGAGAACCAATCTTGCATAATGATGAGTAAACATCAACATCGTTTTGCGTTGGTGGCGCGGCAATAACTAATATGGGAGCTATTAGAAGAGCTATAAAAATTCTTCGTGAGGTATTATTGCTGCGACTAGGGCTCAGCATATGAGATACCTTAATTGAAGAGAAAACTGAATAATATTCGCTACGTTTGTCATTGCCACCCCACCACTTCATCCAACCGCCGGCGCGGGCTGGGTTCCGGCAATTCGGCCGGATAACCGAGGCTCAACAGCGCGACCGGCACCAAACCGGGGTCTAGCTTGAGCGCCTCGCGAATTTTCTCCTCCTCGAAATAACCGACCCAGGTGGACCCCATGCCGGCGGCGACGATGGCCAGTTGCGCGTAGGCTGTGGCGATAGTGGCGTCTTGCAGCGCGTACAACTTCGCGCCCCGCTCCCCGAATTGGCTCTCCGACCGGGCCGGCTCCGCGCAAAACACCAGACACACCGGCGCTTCGACAATAAACTGCTGCTGGTGGGAAGCGGCGACCAAAGCTTGCCGGTCGGCCAGATCGCGCACCACGATGATGCGGTAGGCTTGCAGATCGCCCGCTGAAGGGGCCGCGCAGGCCATTTCCAAAATGGCGGACAGCTTTTCGGGTTCGACCGCCATGTCCGGCTGATATTTGCGGATCGAATGACGGTGGCGGACGGTTTCGAAAAAATCCCGCATGATGCAATCCTCCCGATAATCGAACAGCCCTTGAACCGGGCGCCTGAGGCGACCGCCCCGGAGCGAAAACGCGGCGCGAGCCGGCTAGCCGGCTCTTTTCACCAGCGCGTTCAGCTTCGGTAAATCCGGAGATTGCGGATAATTGCGCTCCAGCACCCGCAAGCTGTCGGCGGCCAATTGCGGCATTCCCATCTTGATGTAGGCCTGGGTCATGATGCTGAGCGCGTTGGCCGACGCCGGGGTGCGCGCGTAGGTTTCCAGCACGTATTTGGCCCGGTTCACCGCCGCGACATAAGCCCCTCGCCGCAAATAATAACCGGCCACGTTGATCTCGTAGGAAGCCAGGCTGTTATGCAGGAACAGCATCCGCTGGCGCGAGTCCTCGGCGTATTTGCTGTCGGGAAACTTGCGGGTCAGTTCGGCGAAATCGTTGTAGGATTGCCGGGCGGTGGCGGTATCGGTTTTGGCGCGGTCGGTGGGAGCCAGCCGCTCGAACAGGGTATTGCTGCGGTTGAAATTCACCAAGCCTTTGAGGTAATAAGCATAATCGACAAACGGATGGCGCGGGTTGGCCTGGATGAAGCGGTCGGCGGCGGCGATGGCGGCGTCCGGTTCGTTGTCGCGGTATTGGATGAAAATGGTGTCGAGCTGCGCTTGCTGGGCGAAACGGCCGAACGGATAGCGCGCCTGAATCTTGTCCAGATAGTCGAGCGCGGTTTTGTAGTTGCCCTGATCCCGGGCTTCGCGGGCTTCGCTGTAGAGGCGTTGGGCCGACCAGCCCCGGGTTTCGTCAATTTTCTCGGGGAGCAGAGAACAGCCCGCCAGCAGCGCGGCGATCAAGGGGCCAGTGAAAAATGATTTGGATATTCGGCGCATGGCTACAGCCTGAAACGGCAATGGTCGAGAATAGGATAGGGTTGGCGCAGTATAACGCCCGAACTGTCAAAAACCACCATGGCGCCCATCGAACAAATTGACTGCCGGATACCCGCCGAGTGCGCCGGAATGCGGCTCGATCAGGCGCTGGCGCTGGCGCTGCCGGCCTATTCCCGCAGCCGCTTGCAGCAGTGGCTCAAGGGCGGCCAGTTGCGAGTCGACGGGCGGATCGTCCGGCCCCGCGATCCGGCGAGCGGCGGCGAGCGCGTCAGCGGCGAGCCGGTTTTGGCGCCGCAACTGCAAGCTATCGCCCAAAACATTCCGCTCGATATCCGCTATCAGGACGACGATATGCTGGTGTTGAACAAACCCGCCGGCCTGGTGGCGCATCCCGCCGCCGGCAACCGCGACGGCACCCTGGTCAACGCGCTGTTGCATCACGCTCCGGAACTGGCGGCCCTGCCGCGCGCCGGTTTGGTGCATCGCCTGGATAAAGAAACGACCGGCTTGCTGGTGGTCGCGCGCAGCCTGCGCGCCCATAGCGCCTTGGTCGAGCAACTGCAGGCGCGGCGCATCGAACGCGAATATCTGGCCGTGGTCAACGGCGCGCCGGTCGCGGGCGCTACGGTGGATGCGCCCATCGGCCGCCATCCTATCGACCGGCAGCGGATGGCGGTGGTCGCGGGCGGCAAACCGGCGGTGACGCATTATCGCGTGTTGCGCCGCTTTCGCGCGCACGCTTTGCTGCGCGTGAAATTGGAAACCGGCCGCACCCATCAGATTCGCGTCCACATGGCGCACGCGCGCTTGCCGCTGCTGGGCGATCCCGTCTATGGCGGGCGGGCGCGCGTTCCGCCCGGTGCTTCCGCGCGCTGCATCGAAACGATCCAGCGGTTTCGCCGGCAAGCCTTGCACGCCGAGCGGCTGGCGCTGGCCCATCCGGTCACGGGCGAGCGCTTGGTCTGGCAAGCGGAATTGCCCGGCGATCTGGTGGAGCTGTTGAAAGTCTTGAGCGAAGACGGAGAAATCCGGCATGAGTGAATTGCGATCCGATGATTTGATCCTGCCCGGCTGGCCCGCGCCGTCCTGGGTTTTGGCGGTGAGCACGACCCGCCGGGGCGGCGTGAGCCACCCGCCCTACGCCAGCTTAAACTTGGCCAACCACGTCGGCGATGCCTCGCTCCATGTCACCGAAAATCGGCGGCGGTTGGCGGTGGTCGCCGGTTATCCTTCCGAGCCGGCCTGGTTGCAGCAGGTCCACGGCAATCGGGTCGTGGCGGCCGAAACGGTGGGCGATCCGGTCGCGGCGGACGCGGCCTGGACGCGCCAATCCGGCAAGCCTTGCGCGGTGATGACCGCCGATTGCTTGCCGATTTTGTTGTGCGACCGCGCCGGCACGGTGGTGGCCGCCGTGCACGCGGGCTGGCGCGGCTTGGCCGGCGGCGTGATCGCCGCGACCGTCAGCCAGATGAAAGTGCCGCCGATGGAGTTGATGGCGTGGCTGGGACCGGCTATCGGCCCCACCGCGTTCGAGGTCGGCGATGAAGTGCGAGCCGCTTTTCTGGCTTTGGACCGGGCCAACACCCATTTTTTTCAACCGTCTCCCAACGGCCGCTGGCTGGCCGATATTTACGGCTTGGCGCGGCTTCAGTTGCGCCGGCTGTTCGTCACGGCGATCTATGGGGGCCATTCCTGCACCTACCGCGACGCCGAGCGCTTTTTTTCCTACCGGCGTGACGACCACACCGGCCGAATGGCCAGCTTGATCTGGTTGGCCTAAGCCAAATTCACGCGGCCCGCCAGGCCGCCTGAAAGAAATCGCGCTCGCATTGCATGGCGTAGCGGTAGGCGTCGGCCACGGCGGGCGTGTCGGGCGTATAGCGATCCAGCAATCGCTCCAGCCGGGCGGCGGCGCGTTCGAACGCCTCGCTGCCGTAAGTGGTGACCCAATCGCTATAAGCGTGCGGCGCTTGTTGGCGGCCGGCCAATTGTTGGCCCAACCAGGCATAGAGTCTCATGCAGGGGGTCATGGCGGCGATCGTCAGGCCGGTTTCCTGACCCCAGGCGGTGGCCAGCAGAAAATCGACATAGCGGCGGGTGGCCGCCCCCGGTGAAATCCGGTCCAGATCGATCTCGAATTCTTGAGCGACGCCCTGATGCAACTGCATTTCCTGGAGCGCATCGCCCGCCAGCTCGTGCAGGGTGCGATAGCCCACCCAGTCCGGCGCTTTGGCGGCGGCGATGGCGTAAGCGCGCGCGAACGCTTGCAGGTAAAACGCATCTTGCCCGATGTAATAGGCAAAGCGCGGGCGGGAAAGCGAACCGTCGCCGACGCCTTGCAGGAACGGCAGTTCGAGACAGATGCGAGCGAGATCGAGATTGGCTTGCCAGAGCGTGTCGGACAGCGGCATTGCGAGAGTTCCTTTATCGGGCGGGATACCGATATTATCGGCTTTAGCGGCCGATCAAGCTCGCGGATCGCGCAAACGCCGCTCAAAGATTTCAATCACCATCCCAGGATTTTAGGGTTTCCGCCATGACAGCTCCGTCTCGTCCGCTCGGTTTCGCCACCCGCGCCGTGCACGCCGGCCAATCGCCCGACCCCTCGACCGGCGCGGTGGTGACGCCGATTTATGCGACTTCGACTTACGTTCAATCCAGTCCGGGCGTGCATCGGGGCTTCGAGTATTCGCGCAGCCAGAATCCGACGCGCTTCGCCTACGAGCGCTGCGTGGCCGATCTGGAGGGCGGCGAAGCCGGTTTTGCCTTCGCCTCGGGCCTGGCGGCGACCTCGACGGTGCTGGAGCTGTTGGATACGGGCGATCATCTGGTGGCTTTGGACGACATTTACGGCGGCAGCCGCCGCCTGTTCGAGCAGGTGCGCCGCCGCAGCGCCGGCCTGAGCTTTTCCTATTCGGACCTGCGCGACCGCGCCGCTTTGGAGGCGGCGCTAACGCCAAAGACCCGGATGATCTGGGTCGAAAGCCCCAGCAATCCGCTGCTGAAGCTGGTGGATTTGGAGATGGTCGCCGCCGTGGCCCGCGCGCGCGGCATCCTGACCGTGGCCGACAACACCTTCGCCACGCCGTGGTCGCAGCGACCGCTGGACTATGGCTTCGATATCGCGCTGCACTCCGCCACCAAATACCTCAACGGCCATTCCGACATCATCGGCGGGGTGGCGGTTTGTCGCGGCCGGGAGCTGGTCGAACGGTTGACCTACCTGCAAAACGCCATCGGCGGAATCGCCGGGCCGTTCGATAGTTTTCTGGCCTTGCGCGGTTTGAAAACGCTGAGTTTGCGCATGGAGCGCCACAGCGCCAACGCGCTGCAAATCGCGACTTGGCTGGAGCGGCATCCAAAAATCGAGCGAGTCCTTTATCCCGGATTGCCGAGTCACCCCCAGCACGCATTGGCGAGACGGCAGATGCAGGGAGGCTTCGGCGGCATGATCGGGGCGGTGGTGCGCGGCAGTTTGGCGGAAGTGGAAGCGTTTTTGACCCGCTGTCGGCTGTTTGCGCTGGCGGAAAGCCTGGGCGGCGTGGAAAGCCTGATCGAGCATCCGGCGATCATGACCCACGCTTCGGTGCCGCCGGAAATCCGCCGGCAACTGGGTTTCGACGACGGCTTGGTGCGGCTGTCGGTCGGGATCGAGGATGTCGAAGACCTGATCGACGATCTCGCTCAGGCGCTGCGCTGAGGTTCGCGAACGCAGAGCCGGAAAAAAGATAAGCTTCATTGCGGCAAAGGATCGGTGATGGGGTGGGTCGGCGAGCAAGGGCGCGCGCTTCTCAAATCTGGCGGCAGAGATCGCTGGATCAGGGCTGCCAGCATTTTAAGCGTGTCTTGCCGGGGAAATTGCCGCCGCCACACCAAGCCGATGGTGCGGGTCGGCACCGGCGGCGCGAAGGGGCGGATTTGGATCAAGTGCTGGTAGCAAGTCGTTTGGGAGAAGCGGATCGCCAGTTCCGGCAGCAAGGTCAAACCGATGCCCACCGCGACCATCTGGCGCAGGGTCTCCAGGCTGGTGGCCGCGAATTCCTCGATCACTTGCGGCGACTCGCAAATCGCCAGCGCCTGATCGCGCAAGCAATGCCCTTCTTCGAGCAGCAAGATTCGATGCTCTCGCAAATCGCTTTCCCCGATCTGGGAGCGTCGGGCCAGAGAATGGTCGGTCGGCAGGGCGATTTGAAACGGTTCCTCGAACAGCGCCAACGTTTCGAGCCCTTCGGCGCGGACCGGCAGGGCCAGCAATAGCAGATCGAGGGTCGCGCTGCGAAGCTGTCGCACCAGATGCTCGGTCAAGTCCTCGCGCAGGAACAGGCGCAGCTTCGGATAGGAGATGCGCAGCTCCGGCAATATCCGCGGCATCAGATACGGGCTCAGCGTGGGGATCACCCCGACCCGCAAGGTGCCCTGCATCGGGTCCAGCCGCCGCGAGGCGATTTCCTGGATTTTGTGCGCTTCCTCCAAGGCGAGGCGCGCCTGCGCGATGATGTCCCTGCCGACCGCTGTCGGGGTCGCTTGACGCTGGCTGCGGTCAAATAAAGTGACATCGAGCTGTTCTTCCAGTTTTTTTAGCTGGGCGCTTAGGGTGGATTGACTGACGTGACATACTTCGGCGGCTCGCTCGAAATGCTTCTCTTCCGCCACGGCGACCAAATAACGCAACTCCTGTAGCGTCACATGCAATTCCGGTAGCGCCATTGCTTGGTATCCTCCGATATATCGAGTAAGTCGATGAGCGACATCGAAAAAATGATCTTGCTCGAAAGCGGCCCGCTTCTAGAATTCAAATGGCCAAGGTTACGCCAATTCGCTGAGGAGAGGAGAACGATGCCCAATAAGATCGTTTTATTCCTGACCGCTATCATCATCGCGCCATGGGCGAACTCGGAACCGTTGGGGTTGCCGCCGTTGCCCGTACCCGCCGATAACCCGCAAACCCCGGAAAAGATCGCCCTGGGGGCCAAGCTGTTCAATGACAGGCGCTTCAGCACGACAGGCGAGATCGCCTGCGCGCATTGCCACGCGCCCGATAAGGCGTTCACCGATCTGAAAAAGGTTTCGGAAGGCATCAACGCGCTAACGGGGACGCGCAACGCGCCCACCGTGATCAACGCCGCCTATTATAAATCCCAGTTTTGGGATGGCCGCGAACCCAGCTTGGAGCGCCAGTCCATGCAGCCGCTGTTGAATCCGGTGGAAATGGCGCTGCCCAATCACGACCCGGTGCTGCAAATCGCCAGAACCGATCCCGATTATCAAAAAGCGTTTCAAGCCGTTTTCGGCAAATCCGGAGACGGCATCACCATGAATGAAGTGTCCAAGGCCATCGCCGCGTTTGAAAGAACGCTGATTTCCGGGGATTCGCCTTTCGACCGCTATCATTTCGGCGGCGAGAAAAACGCGATGACCCCGGCGCAAGTGCGCGGATTTTCGCTGTTTCTCAACGAAGGCCGCTGCGTGTCGTGCCATACCATCGAACAGGATCACGCGCTTTTTACCGACCACAGGTTTCATAACATCGGTATCGGCATCAACCAAATCCAGGATCAAGTTCCCGGCTTGGCGCTGTCGTTTTTACAGGCCAAAGCCCGAGGCGTGGATGTCGATAAAGCGGTGTTGAGCGATAAGAAGACCTCCGAACTCGGCCGTTTCGCCGTCACCAGCTTGCTCGATGAATTGGGATCGTTCAAAACGCCCACGCTGCGCAATGTGGCGGTCACGCCGCCCTACATGCACGATGGCAGCCTCCAAACGCTCCGGGAGGTCATGGTCCATTACAACAACGGCGGCGTGAACCAGAAAGGCGAGCGGGTCAACGCCCATTTGAGCGGCGGCATCCGGCCTTTGAATCTGACGGACGCGCAAATCGATGACCTCGTCGCCTTCATGGAGGCGCTGACCAGCCCGCAATTCGCCCAGGTGGCGGCAGTCGCCCCATCGCCCACCGCACCAGTGGAGAAAAAACCATGAGCGCGCGCATCAGCCGTCGAGAGTTCTTAAAAGGAGCCGGCGCACTGGCCGCGATCGGTTCGCTGCCGATCAGCTTGGTGGAGCTGGCCTTCGCTGACAGCGCGGAGAATTTCACCTTCGCCCACATTTCGGATTCCCACATCCAGCATATCAAGGGAACGGAATTCGTGCGCAATTGGGACCGCGGCTTGATCCGGGCAGTCGCGGAGGCCAACCTGCTGACGCCCAAGCCCGATTTTATCGTCTACGGCGGCGATCTCGCGCAGCTTGGCTCCAAGCCCGAACTCGATCATGGCGCCGAAATCATGGCGGCGCTGAGCGGTAAGGTGCATTACGTGATGGGCGAGCACGATTACTACCTGGATCTGGGCAAGTATTGGGAACAGTTGTTCGGCCCTCAATATTACAGCTTCGATCACAAGGGGGTGCATTTCGTGGTGTTGAACAGCATCCTCACCTACGATGACTGGACCCATAATCGCTGGCCGACCCCCGAACAGCGCATGCTTGAAATGGCGGGCTTGGATAACCCCAACGGCTCGCCGTTCATGGTGGGCGAAAAGCAGCGGCAATGGCTGAAAGAGGATTTGCAAAAAATCGATAAAGACACGCCGCTGGTGGTATTTTCCCATTCTCCCATCCAGAAGATTTACAAGGGCTGGAATTTCTGGACGGAGGATGCCGAGCAAGTGCAAGCGCTGCTCAAACCCTTCAAGAAAGTCACCGTCATCTACGGCCACGTCCACCAGATTCAATACAACCAGATCGGCAACATCAGCTTTCACGCGGTAATGGGGACGGCATGGCCATGGCCCTATCCCTCGACCTACGCCCAAGTCGAGCAACACCTGCCCAAGCTGACCGTCCCCATGAATCGGGCCGATCCCTTCTTTGAGCGCGATGCGACCGGCTGGCAGTTTATCAACGTCGCGACGGGCAACGTGGACCTGCGCTACAACCTCTACAACAACACCAACCGCGCCGTGTCCTTCAATTCCAAGAGCGGCCGGCCCGAGGATACGCTCTACCAGCCGGCGGAAAACCGCATCCCGCCTCAAGTCCATTTCTAGGAGAAACCCCGATGCCCTTATCAAGGCCAACCCGTTCGGTTCTGGTGGCGTTCGCGGTCGGAGCGGTGAGCCTGTCGCCCGCGCAAGCCGATGAATTTTCCCAGGAGGATTTGAAGCGCTGGGAGGGGCAATTCATGGACGTGGTCAAGCAGGGCCGCGAGTTATGGACCAAGGCTTTGGGAGCGAACGGGGTCTCCTGCGCCCAGTGCCATCCCAATGCTGCCAACACCCATCCGGAGACCTATCCCAAGTTTCAGAAACAGCTCGGCAAGGTGGCGCTGGTGGCGGACATGATCAACTGGTGCATCCGCAATCCGGCGGAAGGGCAGCCCATGGCGCTCGACGATCCGCGCATGGTCGCCATTCAAGCCTATATCAATTACGAGCGCCGGGGCGTGCCGATGGCGCCCGGCAAACATTGACCGCTATCGCAAGCCCGATCGTGCCGGCGGGGTCAGCCCGCCGGCAACACGGTGCACACAACCGTTCGGTTCGAGCGCGGGCCATCGAACTCGCAGAAGAAAATCCCCTGCCAAGTGGACAGCCCCAATTTACCGTCGATGATCGGAATCGTTTCGGAAGGCCCGACCAAACCCGCTTTCAAGTGCGCGTCCCCGTTGCCGTCTTGCCGGTCATGCAGCCAAATTCCGGGTGGGATCAGCTTGCCAAGCAGGCTGACCACATCCAGCGGCACGCTTTCGTCCCAATTTTCCTGAATCATGATGGCGGCGGTCGCCCCTTGGGCGTAGACGTTGATCAAACCGTCATTGACACCGCTTTGTTCGGCTAGCGACCTCACCCGCTCGGTGATATCGACTAGCTCCTGCGCTCGTTGCGTGGCAAAATGAATGGAGTGATGCATGATTGAGTTAAATTCCGATTTTATTGCTAGGTATCTATAGATTATTCGGTTGCAAATTTTTCAAATTTCGTAACGATTGGCATACAATTCGCAAAACAACCCCTGCAAGATCTGCAAAAGGCATAACTACCGAAAGGTAGTGACGCAAAGTCACGGGTCTAAGGGGCCTTGCCCTATGACAGCGGAACCGCCAGATTCGACGCCGCTCGCGGCGCGTCGGCTTTTCTCTGCGTAAAAGGCTTGGCCAGAGACCGCACATGCAACTGCTAAGGTGTGCTGTCATCATGGCTAATGGCATTAAGAGTTTTGGCTGCAAAGTTAAGGATTTTTTTAATTCTCCTCAAGGAGTTGAATTTTCCGGCCGCCGTCTGGCCGCCATGTTTGGCCTGGCCTTGGCGGTGGGAGCGCCGGGGATGGCGGGGGCTGCGGCCCCGGTTGGCGCGGACCCATCGGAGGCTGTCGTAGATTTATTCGCGCCGGTCGCGCCGAGCAAAGCGCAGGCGATGCGCGCGCCCCGCGCCGAAATCGGGCGCGACGCCATCCGGCTCAACCGGGCCATCGCTGACCTGCCGCTGCAAGCCAAGGCGCGCTTTGCCCTGCCGCGCGGCGTCACTTATGAGCTGGTCTACGACCACCGGCAAGTCCACCCCAGCGGCAACGTCACCTGGTCGGGGTATCTGAAGGACCACGGCGACGACTACCGGGCGGTGATCACCTTCGGGGAGCAGGGGACGTCCGGGCGGATTCTGACGCCGGAGGGCGAGTTTCTGATCGAGTCCGACGCCGCCGGCGAGTGGCTGGTCGATCCACAGACTCAAGGCTTGATGGCGGCGGAACTCGGTGAAGACGATGCGCTCGTTCCCCCGTCAGGATATGTCCAGAAGCACTTGTATAAAATTCAGCAAGACCGCTCAATCCAGTTCGGGGCTAGTGAAATTCGCGATCAGGCCACGGCGCAAGCGGGTGAAACGACGCTGGTCATCATCGACGTGATGGTGCTGTACACGCCCGGCCTAGCCAACCGGCTGGGCAGCGGGCTGTCGGCCCGCCTCGATCAACTGGTGGCGCTGTCCAATCAAGCCTATCGCGATAGCGGTATTGACATCAATTTGCGTTTGGTTCACGCCCAACAGATCAACTACAGCGATGCCACCGCCAACGATGTCGCGCTCGATGCGCTGACTGAGGGCACTGATCCCGCTTTGGCGAACGTCGCCAATTTGCGCGATACCTACGGCGCTGACC
>JAEUPW010000064.1 GCA_016790045.1 Candidatus Competibacteraceae bacterium | reverse complement strand
GCTGGCGTGATGACCACCCCGGCGCTGGCGGTGGATGGCGAGGTCAAGAGCGCCGGCCGGGTGCTGTCGGTCGAGGAGATCAAGCGGCTGTTGAGCGCCTGACGCCGCAGGCCGAGCCCGGACCGTGCATCCGCCTCACGGGCATCACCCCCATCGCGAACATCGCCACCCCGGTGACGCCGCCGGCCGCGCCCTGTGGCTGGCGACCGCCTTGACCTTGGCCTATGCCGTCGTCGAGGCCGCAGTCGGTTGGTGGGCGGGATCGCTGGCGCTGGTCGCGGATGCCGGCCACATGGTCAACGATGCCGCCGCGCTGGGTTTGGCGGCGGCGGCGGCGTGGCTGGCCCGTCGGCCGCCCTCGACCCGCCACAGTTACGGTTTCGGCCGGGCCGAATTTCTGGCGGCCCTGATCAACAGTCTGGCTCTGCTGGCGCTGGTGGTGTGGTTGGCGGTTTCCGCCGTTCAGCGCCTGCGCGACCCGCAGCCGGTCAGCGGCGAGGCGGTTTCGCTGGCGGCCGCCATCGGCCTTGGCATCAATCTCCTGGTGGCGTGGCTGCTCGGGCGGGGCGAGCGCAATCTCAACACTCGCGCCGCGCTGTTGCACGTGCTTGGCGACTTGCTCGGCTCGGTGGCCGCGCTGCTCTCCGGCGTCGTGATCGCCTTTACCGGCTGGACGCCGGTCGATCCGCTGCTGTCGCTCGGCATCGGGGCGCTGATCGTGGTTTCCAGCCTGCGCCTGCTGCGGGAAGCCTTGCACGGCTTGATGGAAAGCGCGCCCTTCGCGCTCGCGCCGGAAACGGTGGGCCAGGCGCTGGCGACCGTGGCCGGCGTGGCTTCGGTGCACGACCTGCATATCTGGAGCGTCGGGCCGGAGCGGATCATGTTGACCGCGCATCTGGTGGTGCGGGATTTGCGGCAATGGGATTCGGTGCTGGACGCTTGTCACGCGCTGCTGGCGGAACGCTTCGCCATCCGGCACGCCACCTTGCAGCCGGAACCGATGGCGCGAAGCGTGCGCTGGATGGGCGCGCCCGCCCGTTCGCACGCCCCCGAGCACCGTCATTGAGCGCCTCCGAGAACCGCTCGCCGGCGGGAACCGGCCGGGCGGAAGCCGGGCGACCGCGACGGCGCGCTCAAGCCTCGCCGCTCTTTTCGGCCAACACCAGATCCTTCAGCGTTTGATCCCGCAGCGCCTGTTCGATGGCGCCATCGATCCGGTTCATGACCTCGCTCACCCCATCGGCGTGTTGCTCGGTTTCGCCTTGCTCGCGCACGGCCATCACGATCTCCCACAAGCGGATGGTGCCGATATCGTGGGCGGGAAGATAAAACGGCGGCTGGTCGTCGCTGGCGACCAGCAATCCCTTGTCCCGGAGCAGATCGACCATTTCGGCCACGATCTCGCGCGGCGATTCCTCGCATTGACCGGCCAACCGGTCTAGGCTCCACGGCGGAGTGCGATGGTAGTGGGCGTCTGCGGCCAGCAGCATGACCGTCAGCGCCAAGGCCCCTTGTTCCCGCCCGCCGATTTTACCGTCAGGCCCTCGCGGGATCAGCCAATGGGGGTTTTGCCAATAGCAGGCCACCTGAGCGCCCACCAACACGATCAGCCAGCCGACATTGACCCAGATCACGAACAGCACGGCGGCGGCGAACCCCGAATAAATCGCCGAATAACTGGACGAATTGGCGACGAATTTGGCAAAAATCAGCCCGATGGCGAACCAGAGCGCGCCCGCGAAAACCCCGCCGATCAACGCCGGCATCAACTGCACGCGGGTATTGGTGAGAAAAGCGTACATGAAGGCAAAGGTCAGACAGATCAGCAGATAAGGCAGCAGCCGCCCCAAGCCGAAGATCAGCAGGCCAAACGGCTCGATGGCCGCCAGATTCTGAACCCATTCGTTGTTCAGCGCCGATACGCTGATGCTAAGACCGGCGAACAGAAAAACCGGCCCGACCAGGATGACGCTGAGATAATCGCTAAAGCGCCGCGCCCAACTCCGGCCCAGAGGCGTCCGCCAGATTTGATTGAAGGCTTCTTCGATCTTTTGCAGCAAGCTGAGCACGGTGTAAAACAGCAGCGCGATGCCCAGCGAGCCCAGCACCCCCACCTGCAAGTTGTTGACGAAGTCGAGAATCTTGGACCCCGCCTCCAAGCCTGGCTGACCCATTGGCTCCAAGTAATTCATCAGCATCGGTTCGAGCTGATTTTGCACCCCGAAGCCCTTGAGCACCGAAAATGTCACCGCCAGCAGCGGCACCAGCGACAGCAAGGTGGTGTAGGCCAAGCTGCTGGCTTGCTTGTTCAACTGCCCGTCGAGAAATTTGAGCGCGATTCCGTGGGCCAATCGGGCGATAAAAATCCCAAATCGATAGATGCGAGAGCGGCCGGCGTGATCTTCTTGGAACAGCCGGCGGCGCCAGCGCTCGATCAGCAAATCAATATCAGGCATAGCGGCTTGATCGGTTTTTCGAGGTTTCGGGATTAGTGTGAGGCCACTCCCCGCAAGCATCTGCGGTGACCTGTTTATTTGCAGGCGAGTTTAAAGCAAAAAGCTGGACGGAAACTCAGGCCAGGCCACTTGAAGCTCTTGGCAAACCCATCATTTGGAACTATCCTACCTCTATATAGTACTAATCAAGTACGGATTAGACGAACTACACGGAGCGTCCATGATCCGAATCACCCGAGAAGCCGACTACGGAATTTTGTTGATGACTTATTTGGCTCAAGCCGACGGCCAATCGCTGAGCGCTGCCGCCCTGGCGCAGCAGCGCCGCTTGCCGTTACCGATGGTCAGCAAGATTCTCAAGAGCCTGACGCGGGCCGGTTTGCTGGTTTCGCAGCGCGGCGCGCAGGGCGGTTACAGTCTGGCGCGGCCTGCGGCGGCGATTTCT
>JAEUPW010000102.1 GCA_016790045.1 Candidatus Competibacteraceae bacterium | reverse complement strand
CGATACCCTCACCGCTCTCCCTTCTGAAATCGACGTGCAAGCCAAGGAAATTTTTAAGGCCATCCGGCCCAGCGCGACGTTTGTATCGTAAAATCGCTGACCCCAGTCGTTTTTCCATGATGCCCGGATGTGTCCCAGTGGCACGCCGTTCATCGTTTGCTGTTCGTTTGCAACGTCAAGCCTATTCCTCGCGAATGGCCTGATTACCGATAACCGGATCGCCGGGAATTCATGCGCCTTAACCCTCCCCTATTTTCTTACCGCCAATATTGGGCTGCCCGCTTCGGCATCGCGCCTTTTCTACCGATGTCGCGCACCGAAATGGACGCGCTCGGCTGGGATTCGTGCGACATCATCCTGGTCACCGGCGACGCCTATGTCGATCATCCCAGCTTCGGCATGGCGATCATCGGCCGATTGCTGGAAGCGCAGGGCTTTCGGGTCGGCATCATCGCCCAGCCCGATTGGAATTCCGTCGAACCGTTCCGCGCCTTGGGCCGGCCGAATCTGTTTTTCGGGGTCACGGCGGGCAACATGGATTCGATGGTCAACCGCTACACCTCGGACCGGCGCTTGCGCCACAACGATGCCTACACCCCCGGCGATGAAGGCGGCAAGCGGCCCGACCGGGCGGTGATCGTTTACAGCCAGCGCTGCCGCGAAGCCTATCCCGACGCGCCGATCATCATCGGCGGCATCGAAGCCTCCTTGCGCCGCATCGCCCATTATGACTACTGGTCGGACAAGGTGCGGCGCTCGATCCTGCTAGACGCCAAAGCCGATCTGCTGCTGTACGGCAACGCCGAGCGCGCCATCGTCGAAATCGCCCACCGCATCGCCGCCGGGGAATCGGCCAAAACTATTCGCGACGTGCGCGGCACCGCCTTCATCGGCAAAAGCGCGCCGGACGGCTGGCTGGAAATCGATTCCACCGAAATCGACCGACCGGGCGCGGTCGAACCCCATTCCGACCCCTACGCGGATATGCCGTCCCAGTCAAACGCCTGCGCCGCCACCCACAAGGCCGCGCCCAACGCGCAACCGCTAATTTTCCAGCGCCGTTCGCCGCGCCATGACCGCGATAAAACCGTCATCCGCCTGCCCGCTTACGAGCAGGTCAAGGACGATCCTGCGCTGTACGCCCACGCCTCGCGGCTGCTGCATCTGGAAACCAATCCCGGCAACGCCCGCGCGTTAATCCAGCGCCACGGCGACCGCGACATCTGGCTCAATCCGCCGCCGATCCCGCTCACCACCCCGGAAATGGATGCGGTGTTCGATCTGCCCTACGCCCGCGTCCCGCACCCGCGTTACGGCGGCGCGCGCATTCCCGCTTACGAGATGATTCGCTTCTCGGTCAACATCATGCGCGGCTGTTTCGGCGGCTGCACCTTCTGCTCGATCACCGAACACGAAGGCCGCATCATCCAGTCCCGCTCGGAAGGCTCGATCCTGCGCGAGATCGAAGACATCCGCGACCGGACGCCGGGCTTCACCGGCGTGATTTCCGACCTCGGCGGTCCGACCGCCAACATGTACCGCATCGCCTGCAAATCGCGCGAGATCGAACGAAGCTGCCGCAAGCTGTCCTGCGTCCACCCGGACATCTGCCCGAATCTCGATACCGACCACTCCGCCCTGATCGGCCTGTACCGCAAGGCGCGGGAGCTGCCGGGCGTCAAGAAAATTCTGATCGCTTCCGGGGTGCGCTACGATCTGGCGATCCGCGATCCGGCCTACGTCCGCGAACTGGTGACCCATCACGTCGGCGGCTATCTCAAAATCGCCCCCGAACACACCGAGCCCGGCCCGTTGTCGAAAATGATGAAGCCGGGCATGGGCGCTTACGACACGTTCAAGGCGCTGTTCGACAAGTTTTCCGCCGAAGCCGGCAAAGAGCAGTACCTCATCCCCTACTTCATCGCCGCTCATCCGGGCACCAGCGACGAGGACATGCTGAATCTCGCCCTGTGGCTGAAGCGCAACGGCTTCCGCGCCGACCAGGTACAAGCGTTTCTGCCCGGCCCGATGGCACTGGCCACCGCGATGTACCACACCGGCCGCAACCCCCTGAAAGGCGTTCACCGCGACCGGGGCGAGACGGTCACGTCGGCCAAGGGCTTGAAACAGCGGCGGCTGCACAAAGCCTTTCTGCGCTATCACGATCCCGAAAACTGGCCGCTGCTGCGCGAGGCGCTCAAGCGGATGGGCCGCGCCGACCTGATCGGCAACGGCAAGCGTCATCTGATTCCCCTCTGGCAACCGCCCGGCACCGGACTTGGCGGCGGCGAGGGTGCCCGCACCGGCCGCAAGCACGGTTCGCAACGCTTTCTGACCCAGCACACCGGCCTGCCGCCGCGCGCCGACGGAACGCGAACGGTGCGCGGCCCTTCGCCGCCCAAACCGACACCCGACCGCCGACCGGCGCGGGCCTTCACCCAAGGTAGCCCTTGCGGCGTCGGCAAGCGGCGCGGCGGACGTTGAGGAAACCCCGATGCGCGAGATGACGGAACTGCTGGAGGTCATGGCCCGGTTGCGCGACCCGGATAACGGCTGTCCGTGGGATCGGGAGCAGACTTACGCCACCATCGTCCCGCACACCATCGAGGAAGCCTACGAAGTCGCCGACGCCATCGCCCGCGAGGACTGGGCCGAATTTCAGTCGGAGCTGGGCGATTTGCTGTTTCAGGTGGTGTTCTACGCCCAAATCGCCCGCGAGGAAGGCCGCTTCGACTTCGCCGACGTGGCTCGCGGCATCGTCGAAAAAATGACTCGCCGCCACCCGCACGTTTTCGGCGACGAACGCTACGCCGACGCCGCCGAGCAAACCGCCGCCTGGGAACGGATCAAGGCCGCCGAGAAGCCCGAGCAACCGGCCGGCACGCTGGCCGGCGTACCGCTGGCCTTGCCGGCGCTGACCCGCGCGGTCAAGCTGCAACGGAAAGCGTCCAAGGTCGGTTTCGACTGGGGCGCGGTGGAACCGATCCTGGCCAAGATTCAGGAAGAAATCGCCGAGATCCGCCACGAAATCGCCAGCGACGCTC
>JAEUPW010000049.1 GCA_016790045.1 Candidatus Competibacteraceae bacterium | reverse complement strand
GGGGCGGCGGATAAGCCGCGAGGGCGGAAAAGCCGCAGGCTTTGACGGCCGATGTCGGCTTGATCCGCGTGGTTGTGCGGCGCTTCGCGCCGCGCAAGCAGCGGATCGTATCCGCCGCCCCATTGTCGCGGGCGCGAAGCGTCCGCGACAACAAGTGATTATACGGTTTCCGCCTATCCGCAGAATTCCTAGCCAAACAAATTCAAGCGCCTAATTTTAATATATTTTATAAGCCGCCTATCTTGAATCATGCTCTGTTGCTCGCCAGTAGGCCACAAATTCTACTCGACACCTCAATCAGCGCAACCAACTGCCGCCGGGCCATTCAGCGCCAGCAAATAACCCAGCTCACGCAACACCGCCACCACTTCCTCAACCGCCATCGCAACAGCCGCCCCAATCTCCAATGACAATTCAATCCCCAACTCCAAATCCAGCGGCACAATTCCAATCAAAGTCACAGCGCGCGGCGCTTCATCGCTGAGCGTCAAAGTCGCCAACACATCCGCCAAACCCAATTGATGCGGTGAATAGCGAGTCTGAAAGAAGCTGGGAATTTCCGCATGGGTAAGCTTAATAACCGTCCCTGGCGGCGCTTCGTCCTTCACAGCGTCACAAATCAACAAATGATCGCAACCGGCGATCACATTCAACAACTCCATGCCGGCGGTGCCGCCATCGACCACCTCGATCTCCGGCGGCAACACATAGCGCTCGGCCAGCGCCTCAATCACCCGTACCCCAACCCCTTCATCGCGCAGCAGGATATTGCCGAGGCCCAGCACCACCACCCGCATTCAGAGCGCCTTGACCCGAACGATGGGGCGCTTTTTCGTATCGGCCAAATGAATCGCGCAGGCCAGACACGGATCGAAGGAATGCACCGTGCGCAACACCTCTAGCGGCAATTCCGCGTTGGCGACCGGATTGTCGAACAAGGACGCTTCATACGGGCCGGGCGCATCGTTGTCGTCGCGCGGGCCAGCGTTCCAGGTGCTCGGCACCACCGCCTGATAATTCTTGATCTTGCCGTTTTCGATCACCGCCCAATGCGACAACACCCCGCGCGGCGCTTCGTGGTAGCCGAACCCGCGAATCTCGCCCTTGGGAAATACCGGCCGGTTGAAGGTGTCGAAATCGCCCTTGGCGATGTTGTCGATCAGCAATTGCCACTGATTTTGCAGCGATTCCAGCAGCACCGCGCAACGCACCGCCCGCGCCGCGATCCGGCCGATGGTCGAATGCAGCGCCTCGACCGGAATCTTGCTGCCAGCGACGGTGCTGGCGATCTCCAGCACCCGGTTGAGATGGCGCTTGGTCGGCTCGTGACCGGCGGCGACCATGCCCAGCACGTTGGCCAGCGGCCCGACTTGCACCCGCTTCTCGTAAAAAGTCGGGGCCTTGACCCAGGAATATTTGCCGTTGTCCTGGAAATCGGTGTGATGGGGATGGGTCTGGCCGTCGTAGGGATGGCGCGCCTCGTCGCCGCCCTTGTACTGATACCAGGCGTGCTTGACGCTCTCCTTGACCCCGTCGCGGAAGAACGCATCCTGATAGCTGGTGATCGGCTTCAAGCTCGCCAGATCGCCCTTGGCGATGAAACCGCCGGGCAGCTCGAAGCGGGTGCCCTTGGTGTCCAGCGGCAAATCGGGCACCGACAGATAATCGGTCACGCCCGCGCCGTACTTCGTCCAGTCGGCGTACAGCGCGCCAACGGCGGCCACGTCGGGGATCATCGCCTGATTGACGAACTCGCCCAGCTTGTCGATCTCGGCCTTGATGGCGAATAGCCGCTCCAGGGTCAGGGTCGATTGGCTGTCGGGATTGATCGGGTTGGCGACGCCCCCGACCGCCAAATTCTGGATGTGCGGGGTCTTGGAGCCGAGAATGGCGACGATCCGGTTGGCGATGCGCTGGTACTCCAGCGCCTGCAAATAATGGGTCGCGGCCAGCAAGTTGACATCGGGCGGCAATTTCATCGCCGGATGGCCCCAATAGCCGCTGGCGAACACCCCCAACTGGCCGGTGCCGACGAAGGCTTTCAGTTTCTCTTGAATTTGGCGGATTTCCTGGACGCTGTTGCGCCGATAGTCGGACAGGCTCGCGCCCAGCTTGGCCGCACCTTCGGGGCTGCCGGACAAGGCGGACACGATATCGACCCAATCGAGCGCCGCCAGTTGGTAGAAATGCACGATATGATCGTGAATGCCGTGCGCCGCGACGATCATGTTGCGGATGTATTGGGCGTTGAGCGGCACTTCGAGAGCGAGCGCGTTTTCCACCGCCCGCACCGAAACGATGGCGTGCACCGTGGTGCACACCCCGCAGATGCGCTGGGCGTAAATCCAGGCGTCGCGCGGGTCGCGGTCCTTGAGGATGATCTCGATGCCGCGCCACATCTGGCCCGACGACCAGGCATTGGTGACCTTGCCGTTATCCACTTCGCAGTCGATGCGCAGATGGCCTTCGATGCGGGTGATCGGATCGATGGTGATTCGGGTCATGACGGCCTCCCGTGGGGTTCGGCGGCGCCGCCATGCAGCACCGGCAGAGTCTTGATAAACAGCAGATACAGCATGATTTCCAGACAGACGATGCCGATGGTGATCAGCAGCTCGGGCGCGGACGGGAAATACGTCCAGCCGTTGCCGGGTTCCAAGGTGATGAGATACGAATCGAGCCGGTAGAGCGAACCGGCCGCCAAAATGCACGTGGCCCCAATGAACTGCCAGCGCTGGCTCCAGCGGCGAGCCGACAGCAGGACGAACACCGGCGCGATGAACAGCACGCTTTCGATCAAAAACAAGTTGCCGTTCAAATCGCCGGCGAAGGCCGCGCCGAGCTGGCCGCGATGGAGCAAATCGGCCCAGCGCAACACCGAAAAGCCGATCAGCAAGCCGGCGGCGACCCGCGACAGCCGGGCGAACAGCGTCACTTCCGACGGCGTGTTGAAAGCCCGATTGACCAGCGTGGCTTCCAGCATCACTACGCCGTAACCCATCGCCAGCGCCGAACTCAAAAACAGCAAGGGCAGCCATTGAGTGTTCCACAGCGGCGGCAGCTTGTGGCCGAGAATCAACAGCACCGTGCCGAGCGAGGATTGATGCATGGTCGGCAACAGCACGCCAAGCGCCACCAGCACGTACATGTAGCGCTTCAAAAACGCCTGCAATTTGTCAAGGCCGTACCGCTGTTTGAAACCGAGCGGCATCCGCTCCAAAAACGCCGGCCAAAACTCCAGCCACAGCACGGTGATGTAGGCCATCACGCACAGCCCCACTTCCAGGATCACCGAGTTCGGCTGGGCGTACCAGGGCATCAGCAAATGGAAAGCGTGCCAGTAGCGGCCAAGATCGACCATCACCGCCAGACCGCCCAGGGTGTAGCCGAACACGCCGCCGAGCAAGGCCGGCCGCATCAGCGGGTGATAGACGTTGCGGTTGAAAATGTAGATCAGCAAGGCCATGGCGAAGCCGCCGCAGCCGAAGGCGGTGCCGATCACCACATCCAGCACCACCCAGGTGCCGATGGGAAAACCGTTGTTCATATTGGATACGTCGCCCATGCCGAACAAAAACCGCCGGGCGATGAAATAGGCCGCGATCAGCACGAACAGGCCGAGGATCAGGAAGGGTTTGGTGACGACTTTGCCGCCGAGCGGCCGGTGGACGATGGCGCTCATGTGGGCCGATCCTCCTCTTTTTTAGCCTCCGTATCCTTCTCAGCTTCCGCGCCGCTCTTGGCGCTGCGCCGGGCCAGCATCACCAAGCCGCCCAGCAGGGCAATCGGCGCGATCAGCCCTTTATAAATCGTGTGCTGCACCCCTTCGGTCACGGCGGCAGAGGAATGGTCGGGCAATTTCGGCAGGCCCAGCTTCTCGTGGGGAATACCGCTTAAATAGCGCACCTGGGTGCCGCCGGACTCTTTCTCGCCGTAGATGTGCGGCCGATATTGACCCACCGGCGCGGCGTTGGGGGCGCGGTCGCCGCCGAGCAGGCCGCGCGGAAAGTCGTACATCTCCCCCGGCTTCAGCGCCAGCCGTTTTTGCGCTTCCGCCTGCAAATCCGTCACCCAGCCAAACAGCGAAGCCCCGGTCGGACACACGTCGCAACAGGCCGGAATCCGGCTGTTTTTCCACAGCTCGGTGGCCGAAGCGCTCGCGTGAGCCGTTTCCGCCATGTCGTCGGAAAACAGCGGATTGTCCTTTAACAGATGGTGACAGAACTGGCACTTGGAAATCTGGCCGAGCGCCTCGTCAAATTGATAATGCGGCACGTTGAACGGGCAGCCCAGCACGCAATACCGGCAGCCGATGCAGGCGTCGGGATCGTGGGTGACGATGCCGGTGATCGGATTTTTCTGCATGGCGCTGACCGGGCAGACCGACACGCACGAGGGATCGAGGCAATGCAGGCAATGGCGCTTGACGAAGGCGTAGCCGTTTACCTCATGATCTTTCTGCGCCAGCGTGCCGTTTTGATAGACCCGAATCACGTTCAAGGTCTTGCCGGAGAGATCCTCGGCGGTATCCCAGGTGCCCTCGTTCCAGCCGCCCAAGGCTTGCGGTTGCTCGACCGGCATCCCGTTAGCGTCTTTGCAGGCGCTGACGCAGGCTTTGCAGCCGATGCACTGGGTCGAGTCGTACAGCATCCCGATGGCTTTGGGGGGCAGCGGCTTGTTCTCGCGCGGCGCAAACGGCGCGGAGGCGTCCGCGACCGAGGCGGCGGCAGTGGCGACCGCTCCGGCCGCGCCTCGCAGAAATTCCCGGCGGCTCAGGCTCATGGCGCACCTCTCAGGATTGTTCGCCCGAATCGGCGTCGGATTTCGGCCCGCCGTCCATGCCGCGCAGCGCCATCGCGCCCGCGCCGACCGCCAAGCCCGCGACTCCGCCGATCACGGCGGCGGCACCGGCGCTGATCCCCTCGCCTTTCGGCGAATCCACCGCCGGGAACGCGGTCGGCGGCGCGTAGGTGTGCACGGTGGCGAGCGCGTGAATCGGCTTGGTGAAACCGATACCCTTCTCGGTGCAGCCGAAGCAGGGATGCCCGGTTCCCACCGGCCAATTGCCTTCGCCGACATCCCCAAAACCGATGGACGGGCAATTGGCGTAGGTCTCCGGCCCCTTGCAGCCGAGCTTGTAAAGACAAAAGCCCTGGCGATGGCCGTAGTCGCCGAACTCCAGGGCAAAGCGCCCGGCGTCGAAGTGTGGTCGCCGTTCGCAGTTTTCGTGGATCAAGCGACCGTAGGCAAATTTGGGCCGGTTTTTGGTGTCCAGCGCCGGCGGCTTGCCGAAGGTCAGCAGATACAGCACGGTGGAGAGAAAGTTATACGGGTTGGGCGGGCAACCGGGGATGTTGATGACAGTCTTGCCCGGCAACACCTCGTGCACCGGCTTGGCGTGAGTGGGGTTGGGATCGCTCGACGGAATGCCGCCCCACGAGGCGCAGGAACCGATGCCGATGATCGCCGCCGCGCCTTCCGCCGCTTCCTGGACCGCCTCCAGGATCGGCTTGCCGGCGACCATGCAGTAGACTCCGCCGTCCTTGGTCGGAATCGAACCGTCCACCACCAGCACGAACTTGCCCCAGTTGGCCTTCATCGACTTGGCTTTGTACGCCTCGGCCTGATGGCCGGCGCCCGCGCACAGCGCCTCGTGATAATCGAGGGAAATCATGTCGAGGATCAGCGCTTCGAGGCTGGGGTGATAAGCCCGCAGCAGCGACTCGGTGCAACCGGTGCATTCCTGGGCCGATAGCCAGATCACGGGAGGCCGGGCCTTGGCGGTGGCCGCTTCCGCGATGCGCAGGCCCATCAAGGCCGACAAGCCCAAAGTCGCCGCGACCCCGGTGCAGTATTTCAGGAACTGGCGGCGGGTCAGACCGCCCAACGCCCCCTCGTAACCATCGGGATTCGTGATCTCGTAGGCATCGAGATCGAGATCGTTCACATCGTGCATGAGCGCGCGCCCCTCGCTAGCGAAGCTGACACTCAAAAGCTAGTCGGGCTTTCGGGGGCGACTTTGATGATCGTCAATTTTCTGTGGAATTTTTCTATGATCGAACGAGCGTGGCCGCGCTCGCTATGCGTCCAGCTTGGCGAAAGCCCGAGCGAGTCGCACAATGGGATGATAGCCTCGCGATTCGCTCGCCGACGGCGCTGAATTCGATCATTGAAGAGGAAGCAATCTTTTTATGGCCAAAGTAACTGCGGGCACCAAAATTCCCTGTCGGGTGCGCAGGACGCTCGATGTCGGAGATTTCTCCATGTTGCACCAACTCACGTGGTTCAACATGGCGATTCACAGCGATTCCGAATACGCCAAAGGAACCTGGTTCAAGGAGCGCTCCCTGGCCGGCCCCATCATTTTTGCCGTCGCCGACGGCCTGGTCCACCAAGCAGACACTATCAGCGAACTGCTGGCGCAAGACGGTTACGAAATTTACGCCTATCTCGGGGTGGACAATCTGAAGATCACGTCGCCGGTGCTGTTCGGGGACACGCTCAGGGCCGACGCCGAAGTGGTCGAGCTTCGGGCCACCAAAAACCCGGAACGGTTCTTGTTTATCTACAGAAACAAAGCTTACAACCAGCGCGATCAACAGGTGATCGAATACCAGACCACCATGATGGTGGCCAAAAAAAGCTGAGATTGCCGCCCGCTCGCCCGACCGGCCGAGGCGGTCTCTGACCGGATCAGCCCAACAGCGGCGGCCTGATTGCTTCGAGCAAGGAATCCGGTTGCGCGACAAGCACCGTTCGGCCGGAAAACCGGGCGATACCGTCTTCCTCCAGCCGGCTGATGATCCGCGACAGCGTCTCGTGGCGCGCGCCGATCATCGAGGCCAGATCGCGGCGCGACAGCGGCAACTGCATCACCCGGCTACCGTCGGTCCCGGTGCGCCCGTGACGGTTCATCAACACCATCAGCAGATGGACGAATTTGGTGCGGTTGGAGAATGTGGCGTTTTGCACCAGCTTGGCGTGCGCGTCGTCCAGGTCGGCGGTGACCCGCCGCACGAATTCCAAACCCAGGGCGGGATTTTTATCGAGCAGCGCTTTGACCACCGGCTTGTCGATAAAGCACACCTTGCTGGGGCCTAACGCTTCGGCGTTATGCCGGCGGTTTTCACCCAGCAACAGACCCCGATAACCCAGGGTATCGCCCGGATAACCGAGCTGGACCAGCACGGCATTGCCGCCGGCATCGACCTTGCGGATCGCGACCGTGCCCGAGACGATGCAATAGATACCGTGACTCGGTTCGCCCGCCGCAAAGATCGGCTCGCCGGTTTGGTACATCCGGCATTTCTTGGCCTGCGTCAGCAGCCGGGTTTCTTCTTCGCTCAGCACGCGCCATTCGGTCTGCTCGCGCCATTCGCAATCAAAACAACTGGCGCCGGGTATCGATCTGCGTCGCTC